>CANQQP010000006.1 GCA_947626055.1 uncultured Bacilli bacterium
GGGTATAATAGGTATAGAAAAATAGGAGAGATAACCCTCATGAAAGAAAAAAGAATAAAAAAAGAAATAAAGAAAGCCCAGAAAAAAGGAATATATAATCCCAAATTAAAATTAGGGATAGTAGGACTAATATTAGTAATAGGAACAGTAATAGGAGTATCATATGCGTATTATACAGACAAGTCAAATACAGTATTAACAATATCCGGAACAGTAAGCAAAAAGATAAAGGTAACAGTAACTAGTAGTGGAAATGGAACTGTAAATTCTTCTTCTCAAACAGTAGACTATGGAACCCAAGCAGCATTTACAATGTCTCCAAATGCAGGTTACCAATATAAAAATATAAGCTGCGATAATAATTCAAACACCTCTCATTCAGGAAATACATTATATATAACGCCTAAAACCAGTAAAGACGTAACATGTACAGTAGAATTTGAAGAGATACCATATTTAAGAACAAAAATATTAGCAGCTAATCAGTTAAAAACAGCTGTTCCTAACTTGCAATATGCAGAACCGTCAACTACTATAACCAATACAGGTAGTGGTTTATATAAAACCAATGATAGCAGTGGAGACACATATTATTTTAGAGGAAAGATAGACAATAATTATGTCAAATTTGCCAATAAAATCTGGCGAATAGTACGAATCAATGGAGATGGAAGTATAAGATTAATATTAGATGGTCAAGATATTGCTTTAAATGATTCAGCTAGTATATTGGGATTAGTAAAATATAATGAAATTGGAAATGATGAAAAATACGCCGGCTATACATATGATAATACTACGCCATGTACAAATAGTAATCCATGTCAAAGTATAGAAATAGCAACAAACAATGAAGAAAGTATAGGAACAACAGACCACGGGGGAACAAATAGTACAATAAAGAAAAAATTAGAAGCATGGTATTATGATAATTTAAAAAGTTATGATAATTACATAATCTATGGAACCTACTGTAATGATACATCATATAATGGTGACCGTATGAATGGAATTTCCTTTGGAAGTATACAAAGATTACAAAAAGGCGTTTTGAAATGCCCTGATCCCAAAGGTAAAGATGAAAAAATGCAAAAATATGGAGGAGTATACAAATTAAAGATAGGTTTATTAGATATAGTAGAAGCAGTGTTAGCGGGCTATCCGTATGGGGGAGATGCAGCAGCTTCAACTAGGTATTTATTTTATTCAAAAATTATTTGGACAATGTCACCCTCATATTTTGATAATCATGCGTTTATGCAATATCTCGGTAATTTAGGTTGGATTGATGACGTGCTGTCTGTATCTGATGATGTTCCTGCTGTGCCAGTTATCAATTTAAGATCCGATGTAACTGTAATAGGAGATGGAACAGGAGCAAAAAATAATCCATATATAATAAATTGAAAACAAATTTTATTTATTGAAAGAAAATCCTGGATTGAAAGCCAATTAAAACTGTTTAATACAGTTTTTTTATGTTATAATCTATGCTGGAAGTGATTCTATGTATTCATTATTAATAGATACGCACGATAAAATTATTAATTTAGTACTATACAAAGATGATGAAGTAATTGATTTATTAACAAAACAAACTGAGAAATCTCACTCTATATTTATTATGCCTTTAATTGACCAATTACTAACAAGTAATAAAGCGAATAAACACAATATTACGCAGATTATTGTGGTAAATGGTCCGGGAAGTTTTACGGGAGTTAGACTAGGAATTACTATTGCTAAAACTTGGGCTTATACCCAAAAAATAAAAATTAAAACTATTAGTTCATTACAAGTATTAGCATGTAGTTTAAAGCAGAAAGAAAAAAAAGTAGCTATTCCTGATCCTAAAGGGTTTTATATAGGATCTTTTACTGAAAATAATAAACCTTTGGGAGAATATCAATATGCAACTAATTGTAGTGATGATTATATATTAGAACAAGATATAAAAGTTGATTATAAATTAGTTTATGAATTTTTAAAAGATATACCGGCTTTAAATCCTCATGCTGTTAATCCAATTTATATTAAAAAAATTGGAGTGGAACAATGATTACAAAGGCAAAGTTAGCTGATAAAAAACAAATAGAATTATTAGGCCAGGAACTTAATCCTAATTATGCTAAATTATTTGATTTGACGGAATTATTAAAATATCAATATACGAGATTTTATGTTTGGGAAGAGGGTAAGCAAATAATTGGGTTTATTCATGCAAATGTCTTTTTTGAAGATGGTGATATTATTAATATTGTTGTTGCCAAAAATTATCGTCGACAACAAATAGGGACACAATTATTTAATTATTTATTAGCTAATAATCCAATTAAAAATTTAACATTAGAGGTCAATATTAATAATCAAAAAGCGATTGCTTTTTATCAGAAACAAGGATTAGAAGTCTTAACTATTCGTAAAAATTATTACCCTGATGGTGATGGATATTTAATGGGAAGGAAGTATGAAAAATGAAAGATGTATATATTTTAGCGATTGAAACGTCTTGTGATGAAACTAGTATAGCTATTGTTAAAAATGGTCATGAATGTATTTATATGAATGTTTTAACCCAAATGGATATTCATGCTAATTTTGGAGGAGTTGTGCCTGAAATTGCTTCGCGCATGCATACGGAAAATATTACGATGGTATTAGATGATGTTTTAACTAATTCTCATATGCAAATAGAAGACATGGATGCTATTGCAGTAACCTATGCACCTGGATTATTGGGTAGTTTACTCGTTGGAGTGGAATTTGCTAAAACATTAAGTTACTTATATGCAAAACCATTAATTGCTGTGAATCATATTGCGGGACATATTTATGCAAATAATTTAACTTCAAATTTAAGATTTCCGCTTTTAGCTTTGGTAGTAAGTGGGGGTCATACAGATTTAGTTATGATGCAAAAAGATTATGATTTTAAAGTGATAGGTAAAACTTTAGACGATGCGATTGGGGAAGCTTTTGATAAAGTAGCCCGCGTTTTGGACTTGAAATATCCAGGGGGACCTAATGTCGAAAAATTAGCGCAGGAAGGCGTGCCTACTTATAAGTTAGGTATTATTCATAATAATGATAATTATAACGTTTCTTATAGTGGCTTAAAATCGAGTGTTATCAATATAGCTCACAATGAAAAGCAAAGAGGAAATACGATTAATAAAGCCGATTTAGCTTGTTCATTTCAAACTGTAGCTATTAATCAATTAATTTCCAAAGTTAAAAAAGCTATTGAAAATGAACAAATAAAAAATGTTATTATTGCTGGGGGCGTTTCAGCTAATAAATACTTACGCAGAGAAATGGAAAAACTATGTGATGAGTATAATGTAAATTTAGCTGTCCCAGAATTTAAATATTGCACTGATAATGCTGCTATGATAGGAGCTGCTGCTTATCCCATGTATTTAAAAAAAGAATTTGTTTCCTTAGATTTGAATGCTTCTAGTACGTTAGAGTTATTTTAAGGTCCATTGACTTTTGAAATTTGATAAGATAAAATTTAGATAGAAAATTTGAAGAAAAAAGTAAATAAGAAAAAGGAAGATTGCTATGACTAATTTTTTAGCATTTTTAATTACCTTAATAGCGGGATTTTTATTTTTTTTAGGCATATTAATTATTAAAAAAGTAAAACGTAAAGACTTTTTTTATAAATTTGCGAGTGCTTTAGCTTTTAGTGTAATAATATGCCTGCTAGTTTTAGATATTATTCCCGAGATAATGATTTCTTTTGGGGAAATGGGCAATAATAAGCGCATAATTTATTTTTTAGGCTTTACTTTAATTGGTATTATTGTTTTGAAAATATTAGATAGCTTAGTTCCGACTCATACCCACCACCATCAAGAAGCAGAAACTAATATTGTGGAACATGAAAATCATTTGATTCATATTGGCATAATGACAAGTGTGGCTTTAATTATTCATAACGTCATTGAAGGCATGGCTATTTATAGTCTTAGTATAACTTCTTTAAAAGCGGGATTATTAATGGGAATCGGAGTAGCTTTACACAATATTCCCTTAGGAATGGAAATATCCTTAACATTAGATATTATCAAAAATAAATTTAATCGAGTAATAACATATGGATTACTGATAATATCTCCTTTAATTGGAGGGTTAATGATTGCTATTTTTAATAATATTAACGAAGTTTTTTTAGGAATTTTAATGTGTATAACGTGTGGAATGCTAATTTATATTTCTTTTTTTGAATTATTTGGGGAAATCAAAAATAATATTAAACATAAGGAAATAATTTTAGGTCTAATTACGGGATTAGTTCTAATGACCGCGACATTATTTTTATAAAAGGAGTAAGACAATGAAGAAGTGTTTAGTAACAGGGGCAAGCGGAATAGTAGGGAAAAAATTAATATCTAAACTTTTAAATAAGGGAAATTATGAAATAACGGCTTTAGATTTAAAAAGTACGAAATCTGTTAAAACTCTTAATAAATTTAAAAATAAGATTAATATAGTTTATGGCGATATAAACGATAGTACAATTATGAATGCTTTAATAAAAGATCATGATGTAATTTTTCATTTAGCGGGACTTATGCCTCCGGCTACCGAGTTACATTCTAATTTAGCTAATATTATTGAGTATGGCGGTAGTAAAAGTATAATTGATGCGATAACGGAACTTAATCCTAAAGCTTATTTTATATTTCTTTCGACAACAGCAATTTATGGCAATGTTAAACAGGCGAGAGTTGATAGTGATATTAATATTTTAAATAATGATATATATAGTCAAAATAAGTATAAAATAGAAGATTATATTAAAAAGAATTTAACTAATTATACTATATATCGTGTACCTTTAATTATTGAAAAGAATAATTATAATTCGTTTATGTATAATATTCCTTTAAATACGAAAATTGAAGTAATAACTAATTCTTTAGTAGCTAATGCTTTAGTTACGAGCTTAACAAATAAACGAAAATTAAATAAAAAAATCTTTAATTTATCAGGGGGTAAAAAATACCAAATTTCTACTAATACATTATATATAAAAGCTTTACAAATTGAGGGAGTTTCTTTAAGATTTTTCTTAATGCGTTATTTTATTCCGCAAAATTTTTATGGGCATATATATCCAGATAATCAAGAATTAAATGATATTTTAGATTTTCAAAAAGGTTCTATAACCGAATATTTAAACAGTTTTACTGTCTCGAAGAAATTTTTACGTTCCATAAATAGATTTATTGCTTATTTTTATATTAGAAAATTATCTAAATAAAAAGATCTATGATATAATACTAAAAGAAAGAAGGACTTATTATGGGAAGAGCTTATGAAGTAAGAAAAGCAAGCATTGCTAAAACAGGAGCTATAAAAGCTAAATTATATTCTAATTTTGCGAAGGAAATTTATTTAGCTGCGAAAAGTGGCGTGCCGGAAATAGATTCCAATATTGCTTTAAAAAGAATTGTTGATAAAGCTAAAAAACAACAAGTTCCAAGTGATATAATTAATCGGGCAATTGATAAAGCGAAAGGTGTTGGAGGCGAAGACTATAAAGAGGTTATCTATGAAGGATTTGGTCCTGGGGCTTCTACATTAATTATTAAAACTTTAACTGATAATGTCAATCGGACTGTTGGTTTTGTAAGAGCAGCTTTCAATAAAGTGGGTAAAAGCTTAGGTGTTACTAATTCCGTTTCCTATAATTATGATCATTTAGCCATTATTAGTTTTAAAAGTGATAAAGAAGAAGAAATTTTTGAAGCGTTATTAAATGCTGGTATTGAAATAGTTGATTTTGAAAATGAAGATGGTTTTATTACAATTAGTGCTAATCCGACTGATGCCCATCATATCAAAGATGTAATTGAAAGTATCATTCCTGATGTTGATTATGATCTTGATGAAGTTGGTATGTATCCAAAAGAAAAAATTACTTTAGAAGGTGAAGATAAAGAAATCTTTGAGCGCCTTTATAATTTATTAGATGAAATAGAAGACGTAACCGAAATTTATCATAATGTTAATATGGATTAATGGAAATTTTTCCATTTTTTTATTTAAAACTTGCCATAATATCAAAAACTTTGTAGAATAATTATAGATAAAGAGGAAAAAAATATGAATGTATATGCAAAACTTTTAGAATATATTAAAAATTATCCCGGCGGTATTGCTTGGCGCATAAAAAAACACTGCCGCGTAATTGAAGAACACTTAAATCCCGAAGAAGATATTTTGTTTATTTTCTGTGGTCAAAAAACTATTAGTTTGTGGGATATCTTCTCAACTTGTGTGGTCGCTATTACAAATAAAAGATTGATTGTTGCGAAAAAAAGAGTGTTATGGGGATATACTTTTTTATCAATAACTCCCGATATGTATAATGATTTAACAGTCAGAGAAGGACTTATCTGGGGGCGAATTACGATTGATACTGTAAAAGAGTTAATTTCCGTTTCAAAACTATCAAAACAGGCTTTAAGTAAAATTGAAACAGAAATTACAGAATATATGATTAGGGAGAAGCAAAAATACCAGAATAATGAAAAAGAGGAAGACTAGAAAATTTCATAAAAAAAGAATTATTATATTTCTATTAAGTATAATTTTTATTATATTTCTTTTTAAAATGCCTCATAATTATAAGATTCATTATAAATTAGGATCTATTCAAGTAGAGGAAGAATATAATAAAAAATTAAAAGCTCATTATATTCAAGTGCAAAAAGATAAGCATACATATGAATTTGTCATTAATAATATTTGGAAAAGAAAAATAGTGCAAGATGTGGATTATTATCAAAAAGATAATACCTATTGTTTAGCTATTGTTACTAAAGATAGCACTTCTAGACCAATATGTATTGAAAATAAAATTTCTCAAGATATTAGTTTAATTAAAAATCAGGATGTTCTAAAGCATTATAAAATTAAAAATGAAGATAGTAAGATAAATAGCCAATTTAACAATATAATGATTTATAACCAAGATAAATCCGCATTCTTACTCTGGAATTATAAAGGTTTTTATTACCTAAACAATAATATTACTGATAATTTAAAAATTACGGATCATGATGTCTATAACTTAAACGTTATAGCTAAATTAAATAATTTAGTGATCTTAGCGGATTATAATGAAGATTATCATTTTAATAAATTTATCATTATTAACTTAGAAAGTGGCAAAAAAAGTACTTGGAAAATTGATTATGATATCTCTATGGATAGCTACATCTTAGGAAGTTATAATGAAAGTATTTTCTTAGTTGACCGCAAAGCAAAAACCGAATATGAAATTGTGCCTTCTCATCAGAAAATTAGAATTGTCGGAACTAGTAATAAAGAAGGGATTATCTATGATCAAAAATTTACGAAAATTAGTTTAACTAAACTGGTCCAAAAAGATTATCAATTTCAAAAACTAAATGCATATAACTATACAGTAAATAACGGTAACTTATATTTAAAACTATATAATAGTGATAATAAAATATTAGTAAGTAAGAAAGATAATCTAAAAATTGTTGATTATAATCAAGAAAATGTCTATTATTTATCTGACTCTAAGTTATATCGTTATAATCCTAATTTAGGAGAGCAATTATTATTAGAAAATTTTGAATGGAATTTTAATTATCAAAATATGATTTTTGTTTATCGTCAATAACATTCTAGGATATTTATCATATCTTACTATTAGGAGTGATAGTATGTTTGATAAATATACAATTAAACAAGGAGATAATTTAGAAATTATCGCTAAAAAATTTAATACGACGGTAGATATGTTAAAAGATATTAATAATATGGAATATTCAACTTTATTAAGACAAGGGATGGAAATTATCGTTCCGAAAAATAAAGAACAATATTTTGAATATTATACCATTGAAAAAGGCGATAATTTATATCAAATAGCCAGACGTTATAATATTAATCCCGAATTATTAGCAGCTTTAAATGGTTTGACTATGAATGATTATATTTATCCCGGCCAAGAAATTTTAATCCCAAAAAGCGGGTATAGTTATTATATTACAACCGAAGGGGATACTTTAGATATTGTGGCTAATCGTTTTAAAGTTGATAAAGATCGAGTAATGCGTGAGAATGAAACTATATATTTAATGCCTGATCAATTACTAGTATCGCGAAAAAGTATGTAGAAAGTTTAATCTTTCTTTTTTTTTGCTCCTATATTATAATGAATATGATAGAAAGAGGGGAATTCACATGGTATTTAAAAAGCCTTATGCTTTTTTAATCAAGCATTTTAAAGCAATTCATTTAGTAATAGTGGGTTTACTTGTTTATTTAGCTTTTAAAGTGTTTAATTTAGTAAGATTTTTTAGTGAGTTTGCTTCTTCGGGATATTATACATCTTCTTCAAATATTGCGGGAAGCTACATTAATTTATTTATGTATCTGGCCGTTATTTTAATTTTAGGTATTAGCATTTTTGTTTATATGCTAATGAAGAATAAAAAGAAAGATACAAGACTATATGTCGCTTTAATAGCTTATTACATATTTGTATTTGTTTTATTATCTGTATCATTTGGAATATTACAAAGTTTAGAAAAAAGTGTTGTAGATGCTCAATCGGCTCGTTTGTATCGCGATTTATCGCTGTTATTTTCTTTACCGCAATATTTTTTCATAATCGTTACGGCCATGCGCGGTTTAGGGTTTAATTTAAAGAAATTTAATTTCCAATTAGATTTAAAAGAAATGGAAATTGAAGCTACTGATAATGAAGAAGTTGAACTGACTGTTGGGGTTGAAACTTATAAAGCCAAAAGAACTTTACGTAGATTTATTAGGGAATTTAAATACTATATAGTGGAAAATACCTTTATCTTTACCTGTATTATTGCCATTATCGGTATAATTATTGGCACCGGAATATTTATGAACGTCAATGTTTATAACAAGGTATACAAACAAAACGCAGTATTTTCGTATAAAACTTTTAATTTAAAAGTGAATAATAGTTACATTACAAATACTGATTATCGAGGCAATGAACTAATTAAAGATAAATACTATCTAATTGTTAATATGAATATTGTTAATAAATCTAATATTGCAAATAATTTAGAACTAAGTGATTTTCGTTTAAGATTAAATAATGATAATATATATCCTACTAAAAGTAAAATACAGTATTTTACCGATTTAGGTACTCCTTATAAAGGAGATAAATTAAAAGCGGGAACTAACGGAGATTATATTTTAATTTTTGAATTAGACAAACCTTACTTGCGCAAAAATTATGTTATTAATATATTAGAGTCTATTAATTATAATGTCGGTGATATTAAAGCCAATTATAAAAAAGTCAAAGTAGTTCCGGAAGATATTTCGAAAGTAGAGAATATGGGTACTTATAAGCAACAAGAAAAGATATCATTTAAAGATAGTATGCTTAAAGATAGCTCTCTTAAAATAACTAATTATAATATTACGAATACTTATAAATATAATTATGAATTTTGTATTAATGAAGATTGTCGTGATTCTGTAGGTATCGTAACTCCTAAATATACAAAAGCATCTAATGCTATTTTATTAGTTTTAGATTATGATTTAAAACTTGATAAAACAACTAACTATTATAAGAGTAATAAGAATGCGAGTACATTTTTTAGTCAATTTGCTAAAGTTAGATATAGTCAAAATGGTAGTGATTCTGTTACGTTAAATACGGAAAATTTAACACCTAAAGAACTGGAAGGCAAAGTTGTTTTACAAGTTGATGCTGCAATTAGAAATGCCGATAATGTCGAACTAGTACTTTCAATTAGAAATAAAGAATATGTTGTCAAAATAAAATAGGGTGGTAAAGGTGCAATTAAATAGTAAAGAAGCTAAAAAAATGTTAGAAGATGCTAAAGGTAAAACTCCTCATGATGGTTGGATATATCATTCAATTTGCGTGGGAGATAGTGCCGCTAGAATCGCTACTTGTTTGAATTTGGATAGTGAGAAAGCGCGAACTTTAGGATATATTCATGATATTGGGAAAATTAAAAGTTTTCAAAATCATATTATGGAAGGATATAAATTATTAAAAGAGAAAAATGTTGATGAGGAATACTGTAATGTATGTTTAACCCATTCCTATCTTAATAATGATATTAATTGTACAGCAGGTGGAATCCCTGAAGATATTCCTTTTAGAACTAATTTTATAACTAATCATAAATATACCATATATGAAAAAATAATTAATTTGTGTGATCTTTTGTGTACAAACAAAGTCTGTACTTTAGAGCAAAGATTAATTGATATCATGATTAGAAGAGGAGTTCATTCTAATACAGTTTATCATATTAAAGAAAGTTATAAATTAAAAGAATATTTTGATAATTTACTTGGCCATAATTTATATGATTTGTTTCCTGAAATAAAAGAAAACATATGAAAACGTCATCATTTAAAGATGACGTTATATTTTATTTTAAGATTTTTTTCTTTGGCCTTTCTTGTTTATAATATTTAATAAATGTTTGTAAGATGTTTTCTAAATGTTTTAAAGGAACTCCGTCTTTTACTTCACTAAGTAACTCTAAAACTCTATTATCTAATTCTTTTATTGTTTGGATAGATATAGCATTATCTAAAGCAATTAATGGTTTATTATTTTGAACTGCTTCTTTATTAATAATAGGAATTAATTTATTTACTAACTCTCCAATTAAATCTAAAGTAATGTCACCATAAAATAAAGTAGTATAAAGTTCTTCATCTTCCTTAATTATTTTTTCACTAAAGTCATACCCATAATAATCTTTGCGACTTACAAATTTTAAAGAAAATTGGTCATAATTTTTATCGGGAGCAATTCTTAATCTATATAAGCCATTTATTTTATTTTTATAGTTTTTATGGGTACGAAAATCAATATAACAATTAGTTAATTTTCCTTCTTTGCACCATAATTCTATAGCTATCGAAGAGTTATTAACTATATCACTAATATAATTAATTCTACTTCTGTCAGGATTAATTACAATTTTTAAATGATTATTTTGAATTTCTGTAAAAATAGGATTATGCTCAATTTTAAAATTCTCTAAGTAGCCGTGTTCTACTAATGTAAATCTATCGCCTAAAACATTATAATCGATTGTACAATTTTTATGATTTTTTCTATTTCTAGTTTTATAATTTTGTTTAGAATAAGAAATATCTCCATTTTGGTAAAATATAATATTTCTTGTCGCATTATTAGAATTGATGTCCTGCCATACTATTTTATCAAATTTACTAAATAGTTCAGGATAGGTAACTGTCCCATCTTGAATACTTTCTTTTAATACATTATCATATGTCCTAGATAAATTTTGGTTCATATCTAAATGTTGAAACCAACCTTCACCCCAATTAGTTAAATTTTCTTCACAAGTAGTTACTTCTTCTACGAGGGCCGGCATTAAAAGATTATTTAGCGTATTTTTAAAAATATAAGTAAAAGTGCCATCATCATTTAAATTTTTGCTATCACAATCTAATTCTAAATCTTCCTTATTTAAAATATTTAAAATAACATTTTCTTTATCATAAAAATATTGTTTTAAAGAAGTAGCAAGGTCATTTAATATCATAGCAATTTTATTTAGACCATATGGGTTATTAGGATTTAAGTGTAAACGAACCTCTAAATTTTTTTTAGATGTATCAATACTTACACCACCTAGAAGATTATGTCGATAACAAAGCATATAACTTTGGATTTGTTTATCTTTAAATAATTGCTCACCCTTTTTAATATCATCAGCCATTAAGATATTATGATCATTTACATCAAAGTAATAGGAATCTTCTTCTTGATATTTTTCATTATATTTAACTAAACCTATATCACTCTTAGAATTTAAACTTATGCTTCTATATTTCATAAATGAAACCTCATTTCTGTTATCTGTTATACTAATATTTTTTAGTAAAAATGTCAATTTATAATTTGAGAATTATTTATATTCTTTAAATAATTTAGTAGCTTTTTCTTCAATATCTTCGGTTATATCTTTAGTTAATTTTTGATAACCATCTGTTTGCTTTTCAGAAATACAATCGTCTATTGCTTTCGCTTTTCCTTTTTTGTAGACGATAAAAGTTGGAGCAAATAGTCGGTTTTCACCCGTTTCATATTCTTTGTTGTTTTCATCAGTTACCGTATATGGAGTTAAAAAGTCATTTAAAGTATTTAATACATCATGATAATATTTATCCGGATATACTTCATAAACTACTTTGCCTTCTTCACTAACTTTGTAGTAGCCGCGTAGGTCAGATTCTTTTGTATTATCTTCCCGCACATTAACATAATAAATTTTATCTATATCATACTTTTTAGCTTCTTTTAAAACATAAGGTATAACAGAACGACACCAAGGACAACCTGAAAAACCAACATATAAAATAAAAGTATCTTTATTTTCAATTTTTTTTGTAACATCTTTAAAGGTCGTATATATGATAGGATTATCTTTATCTATTTTTATACTACGGTATTTAACACCTGCTGTAGCCGTTTCCTTATTATTAAGACTTTCATAATCATTTTTAAATTTCAAAGCATCTGTTTCTTTAACTTTACATCCTCCAAGGATTAAACATCCTAAAATTAAAACTAATAATAAACTTCTTTTTTTCACTTCATGAAGTTATTATAGCATGTTCTAAATTAAAATAGGAAATTATTTTAATCTTAAATTTTTATAAAATTTAAGATTGCCGAAAGGAAATGTTAGATAATGCAAGTGGTGACTTTAATAAGCGGTGGAGAGATTTTAATTAATCCTAAAGATTTAGAAGAGTTATTGAATTTACCACATAATCATGGGAGAAAAATAAACAATGATACCACTTATAGCATAAAAGAACAATAAAATAATTCCAGCTAAAAGTAAATTTATGTGGTAAAATATTATATGTAAGGAGTGTTTTGATTTGAAAAGTGTTGATGAATTTGTTAAAGAAAATTGTGAGGGACCGAAAACTCTTGCTGGAGAGCTTGCTTGCTATCAAGAATTAAATACTAAAATTGAGGATGTCTTATCCAAGAAAAAAGTGTATGATGCCTTAATTAATGATAAACAAAATAGTAATAAAACAAATAAGTTAAGTTTTAAAGAACAATGGGATTTATATAGAATTATTGATAACTTAATTAAGAAAAGTTCGGGCGAGTATACTTATTTAGGAATAGATTTATTAAATTTAAAAAATCGTTTAGAAAATGTTTTTAGTATAGCTTTAAATTATGCCAAGATTAATGAAGAATTAAGAAGTCTTAGAGAAAGTAAAAGGAGGATACCCCAAAATATTACTTTTGATATTTTCTATAATAATTATTTTAATGAACGTTGTATGGATAGACACTTTTTTGTAAGATTAGATGATGAATTAAAGTGTATGTGTTGTGGAGCAACTACAAAAGATTATCCTTTAAGTAAAGAAGAACTTGATTTTTTAACCTTTTGTGCTGAAAGTCAAGGGATATTATTAAAAGAGGTAACTAAATACGACTTACCTTTATTACAAGTTTTAATGGCAAAACAAAATTATTATAGGAATTTAAGAAACTCTTTAAATTCAGTCGATGATGAAGATTATTTAGAGCAGGCTGAAAATCAATGGTTATCTGAGCAAGCGGAAATATCTGATTTAAGAAGGGCTGTTAGAAAAGCCCATTTACTGGATTCTAAAATTTATGATAGTGAAGATATTAAAGTTACTAATCCAAAATACTTATCAGAAGAGCAAGCCAAAGAATTATTAAACGAAGTTGAAAATGAATATGAAAAATTGCAAAAAAGTAATTCGCGCTTTAAAGATTTGATGTTAGAAGAATGTAAAACGGCCAGATATGAAATATTAATTTTATCAGGAGCTCATATTCCGACTTTATTAAACCAAGCTCAAGACGAAGAAGATAAAGTCGCTTTAACAAAAGCTTATTATAATATTTCTAGTCAAGAGTTTAGAATTAATAGTAATTATTTTTCTTCAATAGATCAGGCTATATTCTATGATTGTTTAACTGCTAATAAAGAGATAAATAATAGAATATTACAAATGAAATTAACAGTAAAATAATGAATTATGACAAGCGAATGCTTGTTTTTTTAGTTTCTGCTAATTTTGATATAAAAAAATCAGCCGTTATAGACTGATATACTTCAAAAATGGAGGGCCTAGTCGGATTTGAACCAACGCATCAGGGAGTTGCAGTCCCACGCCTTACCACTTGGCTATAGACCCGTTTTTTAAATACATTATGATTTTACACTAATAATAGGTATTTGTCAATTGAACTAACTATTAATATAATATGTTAAGCGTGTCAAAATATGTATAAAATTAGCTAACGGATTATCTTACTATCTTTAATGTATCTTTTAACTTTTAAGTCACTTTGTAAATATTTTTCTTTAAGATATTCCGGAATTTTTATTCTATTAGTATCTTCTACTTCTTGTATAAAAAGTGGCATGCGGGCGTCCATAAGTAGTAGTAAGAGTTTTTGAAAAAAGTCATCGTTATTAACTAATTGGCGAGTTTCTATAAAATCTAAATATAATGTTCCTAAAACATTACGGTAACAATGAAAGTTAGTGTAGTGGTCAAAAGCCATTTCATAATCAAATAAAGGTGCCATTCTTATACTATTTTTTTGACACTTAAATAAAAGATTGTGATTATTTCTATCATTTTGTATAGTATAAAAATCTCTAATAAATAATTTCTTAATATCTTCCAATAATAAATCTTTATTCTGTAGGGTAGGATTTTCCTTAATTTTATTTATAATATCTAGATTATTTTGTCCTGTAAAATTTAATTCCCTGCTAGTTTTATAAGAAAAATCTTTACAACAAAAGTTTTGACTAATTACACCTTCTTTATTATCTAATTTTGCTAATATGTAGTGCGCGGTATCTAGACCAAAGTATTTTGAAATAACTTCGCCCATTAATTCATTAATAATACAACCTTGTCCTTTTGCCCATTTAAAATAAAACCATTGGCCTTCTATGTTATACCAATTTAGTACATAATCAAACCACTCAATTGTGTCACCTGACCATATATGTTTGAGAGGTAAACCGGTTTGCCTACTTATTTTATGAGCAATAGCGGAAGTAATTTGTTTCTCCGGAAAATTATTTTTGTCAAAATAATTAGGTTGTAAATTTATAATTTTCGTTTTAGCATTCGTAATATTTTGCATATTGCCACCCCTCAGGTAGATAATATTATATTATAATTCAAAATATAGTCAATAAAAAAAGCCTATCTTTAGGCTTATTCATTATCAATTGTTTTCCAAGTAGTTTCTCCGCATGTTGTACAAACAAAGGGAACTAAAACTTTTTTGCCTTTTGGTTTTTCATATTTTTCTTCTAAAGAAACACATAATATTCCTGTTTCTTCATCAATATAAGCACGTCCTTGTAAAGTGCTTTCGTCACATTTACTACAACCTTTATTTTTCATTTTAATCACCATTTATAGTATGGTTAAATATTTAAAATTTAAACCATTTTTTGACTTTTAAAGGAAATTATGTTATACTAGCGGCCACTATTAAAGGGATGGTTTAGTATGACAAATTATGAATCTAAAATAGCTAATCATAGGCCGTTAAATTTTTTGGATATTCAAAATTTTTGTTATGATCAAGTTGATAAGTATCGATTAAATGAATTTGTTCAAACAGTTACTTTTGAACAAATTGGTGATAACAATACGTGGGCAAATTATAATTCAGGTGTACGTACTATATATATAAATAAAAATATTAAAAAACAATTTAAATTATTAAAAAGATATTTTTTATATAAAAATTTTTGGGATAAAATCTCTATTAATGCTAACGATATTTTTAATATAGAAATTATTCAATTGATTTTTCATGAACTATGGCATGCTAAACAAACCGAAAAAATATATTATAGTACTAATTTTGAGGAATGTGTTTTGTTAATAGTTTCTTATATGTATCAGTCGAAAAGCGACACGCTTTATGACATGTATCATTCGCATTTTTATCATGAATATGATGCTAATTTTAACAGTATAAGACTGACTTGTGATTATTTAAAAAATAAAAAATTTAATAAAAAAGTTTTGTTTTTAATAAATAGAATCAATGCCGCTGATTTATTAACTAGCTATTCTTTAAAAAAATATCCGTCTCCTATTGATTTTTTCACTTTTTTAAAAAAGAACGATTTTAATTTAACAGCCGAAGAAAAAGAACCGGTTGATATGCTTAAAAAAGTGCTTGTTAAACCAGATAGCGCTTTTGAATGTTTAAAAAAAGGGTATTCTATTCAAGGTGATGTTTTAGAAACATTACAAAATATAAAAGAAGGTAAAATTGAAACAACTAATATAATGAGTGAATTAAAATTAGCCAAAACCAAATAGGTTGGCTAATTTTTTTTGAAATTTAAGTGAAATATTAATTTTAAGCATTGACATAATTTTAGGCAAAGATTAATATTTATATAGTGCGTTTTAAATATTAAAAGGGAGGTAAATATGCTTAAATTATTAAAAGGATTGAATAAAAAAGTTTACTTATTTATAGCTATTAGTTTTATTTTAATTTTTGCCCAAGTGTGGTTGGAATTAAAAATGCCTGATTACATGTCAGAAATAACTGTTTTAGTGCAAACTGAAGGTAGTAAAATGGCCGATATTTTAAAAAATGGGGGCTTTATGATGTTATGTGCTTTAGGAAGCTTAATATCGGCTATTATTGTTGGTTATTTTATTGCTAATGTGGCTGCTTTGTTTTCCTTAGAAACTCGTAAAAAATTATTTACTAAAGTAGAAAATTTAGCTATGCATGAAGTAAAACAATTTAGTACATCTAGTTTAATTACGCGAACAACAAATGATATTACCCAAATTGAAATGTTTTTGGCCATGGGAGTCCAATTGTTGATTAAAGCTCCTATTACAGCTATTTGGGCGATTACGAAAATTTTAAATAAAAGTTGGGAATGGAGTATGCTTACCGGGATAGCTGTTATTATTTTACTTACAGTTATTGGTATAATTACTGCTATTGTTATGCCCAGATTTAAAATTGTCCAAAAATTAATTGATAAAGTTAATGGGGTAACTAGAGAAAATCTAACAGGTATTAGAGTAATTAGAGCTTTTAATGCGGAGAAATTTCAACAAGATAAATTTGATGACGTTAATAATAAATTAACTAAACAACAATTATTTAATCAAAAAACTTTTGCTATTATGATGCCGATTATGTATTTGGTTATGTATTTTCTAACTTTATTTATCTATTTAATTGGTGCTAATTTGATTGATGGTGCATTATTGGCTGATAAGATTTCTTTGTTTGGCGATATGGTTGTTTTCTCATCATATGCTATGCAAGTTATTATGTCCTTTTTAATGTTAGCCATGATTTTTATGATGATGCCAAGAGCCAGTATTTCGGCCAAACGTATTAGAGAAGTATTAGATGAAGATATCACCATTACGGATGGCCAACAAGAAGGCTTGCAAATTAAACAAAAAGGTACAGTAGAATTTAAAAATGTAAGCTTTATGTATCCCGATGCTGAAGAGTACTTGTTGGAAGATATATCTTTTAAAGTAGAAAAAGGCCAAACAGTTGCTTTTATTGGTTCTACGGGTAGCGGTAAATCAACTCTTATTAATTTAATTCCGCGTTTTTATGATGTTACTAAAGGCGAAATTTTCGTAGATGGAATTAATATTAAAGACTACAAACAAACGGATTTACATAATAAAATAGGGTATGTTCCTCAAAAAGCGGTATTGTTTAATGGAACTGTTAAAGAGAATGTTGGTTATGGTGATAATGGAAAAAAGATTAGTGATAAAAAAATTAAAGAAGCGATTAAAATTGCCCAAGCTGAAGAATTTATTTTAAAAATGGATGATAAATACGATTCGCATATTGCCGCCAGAGGAACAAATATATCAGGAGGACAAAAACAACGATTAGCCATTGCACGAGCTATTGCTAAAGATCCCGAAATTTATATCTTTGATGATTCGTTTTCGGCCTTAGATTATAAAACGGATGCTACTTTGCGAAAAGAATTAAAAAAATATACAAAAGAGGCAACGACTTTAATTGTTGCGCAAAGAATTGGTACTATTATGCATGCTGATCAAATAATAGTTTTAGATAATGGTAAATGTGTGGGAATAGGCACTCACAAAGAGTTATTACAAAATTGTGAAGTCTATAAACAAATTGCCTTATCACAAATATCAGAGGAGGAGTTAGCAAAATGAAAGAAGAAAAACATGTAAAAAGACCTCCAAGAGGGCCAATGGCTCCTTTACAAAAAGCTAAAAATTTTAAAAGTTCTATCCTGCGTCTTTTAAAGGAATTAAAACCATATAAGTTTTTAATAACTTTATCGATGATATTAGCAATTGCAGGGGCAGCTTTATCGATTATGGCACCCAACCGTCTGGCGGATTTAACTGATGAAATCTCGAAGGGCTTAATTGTTAATACAAAAAATTTAGAAAAATTAACTAAAGATATTACTTCTTCGTTATCTAATAATGATAGGCTAAATGCTATTTTAGATATCCAATTAAATGAAAAAACATCTTTTACCATAATGGCATCTAGTTCTATTACTCCTGAAGATAAAGAAGAATTTAACAAATTTTTAAATGAGATCCAAACAAGTAAACAAGAAGATTTTGTGAAAAATCTTACAAATTTACCAACTAGTGTTTTAGAAGTTTTATTACAAGATAGTATTTATCAAGATGTTGCTATAACAGCGCAAGATAAGATAGCCTTTTTAAAAGTTTCTCAAAATATCGAGGCTCACAAAGAAATAGATATTCCGATAAATATTGAAAAGGTTTTATTTTCCGAAATTACTTTAGATAAGGTGCAAATAACCTCTCAAGATCAAGCCAAATTTTTAGAACTTATGAGTAAAGTAGGAGAAGACCAAACTCAACTTTATAAACAGTTGGATAAGGCTCCAAAGCATATCAAACAAGTAATTGAACCAAAAATGAATATGAAGGCAATTAAGACAATAGGAATTATCTTAATAGCCATGTATTTAAGTAGTGCTTTGTTTACTTATATTGAACAAATTTCCATGACCGATGTTTCTAATAAATTTGCCAAAAGTTTAAGAACTCGAATTTCAAATAAAATTAATCGTTTACCACTTAAGTATTTTGATCGACATTCAACGGGGGATATTTTATCTAGAGTAACAAATGATGTCGATATGATTGCGATGAATATGAACCAATCTCTAGCTACTTTAGTGTCGGCTTTAACGTTATTTTTGGGAACTATTATCATGATGTTTTATACTAATTGGATAATGGCTATAACAGCGATTTTATCAAGCTTTTTAGGATTTTTGTTTATGTCCCAAGTATTAGGAAGATCCCAAAAGTACTTTAGTGCTCGTCAAGAAGAACTAGGAAATTTAAACGGTCATATCGAAGAGATTTATTCCGGTTTAAATGTTGTTAAAGCCTACAATGGTTCTAAAGAAGCAGATCGTAAATTTGATGAATATAATAAAAAAGTTTATGAAGCTAATCGTAAAAGTCAATTCTTATCCGGTTTAATGATGCCAATGATGGGATTTATTGGTAATTTAGGATATGTGGCAGTATGTATTGTTGGAGCCGTATTGACAATGAAAAATCAAATTAGTTTTGGTGTTATTGTGGCTTTTATTACTTATGTAAGACTATTTACTTCCCCATTATCACAAATAGCTCAAGCTATGACGGCGATGCAATCAACTGCTGCCGCTAGTGAGCGCGTCTTTGCTTTTATTGATGAAGAAGAGATGAATAATGAAAAAAATATTATTAAATCGCTTTCTCGTTCGAAAGTTAAAGGAAATATTGAATTTAAAAATGTTGTTTTTAAATATGATGGCAATGATAAACCTACAATCAAAAACTTTAGTGCTGTGGCCCATGCGGGTGAAAAAATTGCAATTGTTGGTCCAACCGGGGCTGGAAAAACTACAATGGTTAATTTACTGATGAAATTTTATGAAATAGATAGTGGAGATATTTTGATAGATGGTATTTCTACGAAAGAATTAACTCGCGAAAATGTTCATGATTTATTTACGATGGTCTTACAAGATACTTGGGTTTTTGATGGAACTGTTAAAGAAAACATTATTTATAATCGTCAAAGTATAAGTGATGAAGAAGTCAAAGAAGTATGTAAAACTGTAGGACTTGATCACTTTATTAAAACTTTACCAAAAGGTTACAATTCTAAAATTGTTGATAATGATACGATATCAGCTGGTCAAAAACAACTTTTAACTATTGCTCGTGGTATGTTAGAAGACACGCCTTTCCTAATCTTAGATGAAGCTACAAGTAATGTTGATACTAGAACTGAGGAATTAGTCCAAAAGGCTATGGATAAATTAACGGAAGGTAGAACTTCATTTATAATTGCCCATCGTCTTTCTACTATTAAAAATGCTGATTTAATTTTAGTAATGAAGGATGGAAATATTATTGAAACAGGTAGTCATGAAGAACTTATGGCTAAAAACGGTTTCTATGCTGATTTATATAATTCGCAATTTGAAATTTAAATACTAGAGAAATCTAGTATTTTAAATTGACTTATTAGATATCTAAACATATAATAATTTTACTAAGGAGAGATATTATGACGACAGAAAATTTACCAGAAATATTTTATATATCCTTTAATGAACCACAAAATATCAGTAATGATTATAATGTAACATATGAATAGTGTGTAGAAAGAGCCTTACTAGCTCATCAACGTAAAGAATTAAATTTGACTAGTGATTTAATTATTTTTGATGGACGAGGCGAATTTGCTAATATTAATTTTAGTAGATATTATTATGAAAAATTGCGATTTTTAGCGAGTTGTGTGGCAGCGAATAATAATAAATGTGTTACTTTTGGGTATGTTTATGAACAAGATGGATTTGTGATTGTCAAAGTGGCTTTGAAAAAACAGGGTGAATTTTTAGAAGATGATATCATAATTATAGAACCTGAAGAAAGTAAAGAAATAGATGCTCAAATATTAATTGACACAGTAAAGGAATTCCAGGAACATTACAAATATCGTCGTATTTTAAATAGAAAAAAATAAATCAGTGTGTTGCTGATTTATTTTTCTTTATTAGTTTTTAATGTGAACTTATAAATTATGACGGCAATAAGTGAACCAATAAGCGGTCCCACAATAAATACCCACACTTGCGCAAGGGCTTTACCTCCTAATAAAATAGCCGGAGCTAAGCTACGCGCAGGATTTACTGACGTACCAGTTAAAGGAATGCCAATAATATGAACTAGTGTTAAAGCAAGACCGATAAGTAAACCACTTATATTAGCTTTGTTTTTATCACTTGTGACTTTAATAACCGTTAAAACAAAAACAATTGTTAAAATAATTTCAACAAGTAAAGCACCACCCATAGACAAATTAACGCTCGAAAGTTCTTTAAAGCCATTTGCACCCAAACCAACACTTTGAATACTTCCTAAATTAGCACTAGTAATAATCCACATTAATAAAAACGATCCTACTAAAGCTCCTAGGATTTGCGAAATAACATAACCTATAAATTCTTTTAAATCAATTTTCTTTAAAAGAAACATAGCTAAACTGACAGCTGGGTTAATATGACAACCTGATATTTCCCCGATAATTGAAGCTGCAACTATTAGAGCCAGACCAAAAGCAATTGCAACTCCTAAAGTACCAACATAGGCTCCCGCTAAAGCAGCTGTACCACAACCAAATAAGACTAAAATGGCTGTGCCTAAAAATTCACTAAAATACTTCTTCATTTCTCCTCCTTGATACAATTATACAAAAAAATAAGAAGTTTTAAAACTTCTAATCTAGGAATTTTTTATTTATTTTTAGAAGAATGTAGTGAAATATCATCCCCACACTAATACCTATAAAAAAACCACAGACAGTGCTATTAACTATACTATTGATAAAATTGCCAATAACATAGCCGGCTAAAGCTCCGCTAAAAGCAAATATAATATAGAGAAGTGCAACTATTAGAAAAAAGTTATCTATTCCTTTTTTCATAGTATTTACCTCCTATGGTATTTTATGAAAATATGCAAAAGAAAACTGTGTGTATATAATAACATTCCCCCTTTGACAATAAATTAGGGGGGGGGGGTATAATGAATACATAATATATAATATTTAGGGAGTGGACATATGAATAAAAAAGGTTTTACACTTGTAGAATTATTGGCAGTTATTGTAATACTAGGTATTTTGATTTCTCTAGCTGTGCCATCAGTATTTTCAGTTTTAGATAACAGTAAAAATAAAATTAATGATGCAAAACAAAAAGAATATGAATCCTTAGCTAGGATTTGGGGAAATGATTTTGCCGATTCATTGTCAAATAATCAGTGTTATTTTATGAGCTTAAATTATATGGTTAAAAATGGTTTAAGTGCAGATTTACCTGAAGATATTGATGAAGATGTAGAAAAAGCTGGTGTCGAAATTACGAAAAAAAATAATAGACTTAATTATCAATATAGTACAAATAGTTCTTGTCAAACAGTTGATAATTTATCACCTACACTTGTAGATTATTCCGATGATGAAACTATTGTCATAGCATCGGATGATAAAGTTCCAACTACAGATCCGACAGTTAAATACCCTGATATAGAACAAGTTTATTCTGAGATTGGCGAAGATACAACAGGAGCAAATAAGCCCGAATTTGATAAAGTATTTCCTGAGGCCGTTCCAGTAGTTTATGATGAAAGTTGTGATTATGATAATGGCTGTTGGCGTGTAGCTGATCCTTCCAAAAATTGGTATAACTATGGTAAAGGAATTTGGGCTAATATTGCTATTTTATCTCCTTCTAGTAATTATTGTAATAGGACACATGATGTTATTTGTTTAGATGAAATAGCGAAACATCCAGCAAGTTACTATAAAAACAATCTTGGCATTCAAATATCCATGGATGATATACAAAGTATGTATGTTTGGATTCCTCAATTTAGTGTCAATAATGTTGATACAAGTAGAGGTGATTATCCTAATATCGATGTTACTTTTACCAATATAGCAAATGTTAATACCTCCTCTTTGCATCGTGCCTTTATACATACTACTAAGTTAAAAGTTATAAAAGGGTTTTGGGTTCAAAAGTTTGAAGGTAATAAAATGTATGCAAAAATTTCTAGATATCAAAAAACAAATGGTGGGGATACTTCGGATGTAGTATGGTTGAATGATGTAATGACTTCTGCCAATCTAATAACAAATTTTGAATGGGGAGCAATAGAATATTTAGCGTATTCTCAATATGGTATAAAAAATAATAGTATTTGTAATGGACAGATAAAGCCAACATATCAATATTCTTTAAATAAAACCGACTCTTATAAAGTTTCTTACTCGGGAGTCTCATATGATGGAAATCAAAAATACATTTCGTATGATGGCAGGCAATTTAGTTATTTTGGAGGTAGTTTTGAATCAGCTAATCCGAATCAAGATATTTATTTAAATGATCCAATCGAAAATAGGCAGTCCGCTTATTGTAAAAGTACTTCTGGAACTGTATATGGAGTGTATGATATGGCTGGGGGCTTTCCCGAATTTACTTTTTTAACAATGAAAAATAAGGAAAATAAACAAATAGAGTTCGTTGGTAGATGGATAACCTCAAATAAAAGTGAAATTAATGGGTGTCAGGGAACTATTAAAAAAGAAGATTTGTATATTAAAGATGGTTATGTAACATCGATAACTATGCGAAGAAACGTACCTGGTGCTAATACTTATCCTTATAATGATGATGAAAACAACTCTAAAGGATCAGTTAAGTATGATGGAATGAAAGACTTTCAAAAGTATGCGGAAGAAAAATCTTTCCCTTATTGTGGCAAACTGAGTTCAAGTGCTGCGAGTAGTGTTTATAAAAATGTGACTTCATCTAATAGAAACTCTTTCTATGAGGCTCATATAGCAATGATAAGGGGCTCTGAGAGTATATTTGATTTTAGTTCTACTAGGTTAAATAATGTTTATTATAAAGGTAGATATTGGCCGGATCTTGGAAGTACGAATGCTATTATGAGGAATGTGTATTTAAATGAATAATAAAGGATTTGTATTTGTTGAATCAATTGTTGTAAGTGTATGTATTTTAGTTATTACTATACCATTATATATCTTGACCTTAAACACTTTATCCTCTTTTAAGGTGAGAAGTTCTTACGATTCTGTAAATCATTTATATGATTTAAACACAATAAAAATATTTCTATATCGAAATGGTGATGTTAATATATTATGTGATAAAGTAGATAAAGATAAAACAATTTTATCCATTTATCAACTTAGCTTTGGAAGTAATGATAAAAATAACGTATATATGGGTTTAAAAAATCAAATGAAAATAAAAAAATTATTTTTTACTCACTTTAATATTAATTTAGCAGCAAACAATAAAATTAATAATTTAATAAAAAAGGATACTAAGTTGTATAATTATTTAAATTATTTAAATAAGGATCAGACTGTTAATAAATATTTATATCGATTAGTTGCTGAGTTTGAAGATGGTAATTTTGCTTCAATAAATATGTATAGAACAGAGTAGGGAAATTATGAATAAAAAAGGTATAATGTTAGTGGAATTACTTATAAGTATTGTATTTACTTCTATAATTTTAATAGGTATAACATCTATTATTGTAAATATGCTAAATCTTTTAAATCAAGGTATTGTTTATAAAATAGAAAATGAGGAAAAAACTAGTATTTATAACTATATTGCTCCTAAATTTGCTAAATATAATATAAAAAATATTACTAAGAATCAAAATAATAATTATACAATTGAATGTGATAAAGACTATACTATGAATATAAGCATTGAAAATCAAAATCTAAATATAGATTCTCAGCAATATAAAAAAGATAAATTTATTAAGTATAATAGTTTGAAATTAGAAAGAAAACAGCAGGGTGAAGAATCTTATATATTATTAACAATTGATATGACGTTATTAAATAAAAATTCAAATATTGTAATATATTATGTTAATGATGAATATAACGGTGAGATATAACTTTTATAGGAGAGGAATATTTATGAGAAATAATAATAAAGGTTTTATTACAACCACGATAGTATTTTCTTGCTTAATTGTTACTATTGCCTTGATTTTCTTTTTGTTAAATATTATTGAAAATCAATTAAATGGCATCTATAATAGTGACTATATAAAAGAGCGGATTAATCATATAGTTCCGTATGATGTAAAATTGGATTAAAAAATAGGTTTTAATTAAAACCTATTCACTGTCATTTTTATAAAAATTGTAACGAGCGGAATTATATTCTATTAAATCGGTAATTGATTCATCTTTATTTAAAGTATCAATAATACTAGCCATATATAAAGAACAATCAACGATATGAATCCAGGGTTTTTCTTTAATTATTTCGGGGATGTATGAAAGGTTTGAAGTATATATTTTATCAATTACTCCTTTGTTATAGGCATCATCGAAAATTTCATAACCTCTAGTAAATAAACTATAAGTGGCAAAACAATATATCTTACGAGCTTTTTTTCTTTTTAACTCTTCGGCGACATCAATAATAGATCCACCACTAGCTATCATATCATCAACGATGATGATATCTTTATCTTTAACATTTTTTCCTAAATATTCATGAGCAACAACCGGATTTTTGCCATCAACTATTTTGGATAAATCACGTCTTTTATAAAACATGCCAACATCAACTTTTAAAATTTCGGCTAAATATCTCGCGCGTTCCATAGCGCCCATGTCGGGAGATACTACTAATAATTCTTCTTTATTAATTGTTTCGTTTTCTAAGAATTCTCTTAAAGTATCATTTGTAGTATAAAAGTTGTCGCAAGGCAAGTTAGGAATAGCATTTTGAATATTGGGATCATGTACATCGAAAGTTATAATGCCTTTGACTCCTAAATGATTTAGTTCTTGCAAGGCCTGCGCGCAATCTAAAGATTCTCTTGATTTTCGTCTATGTTGTCTAGCTTCATACATTAAAGGCATAACAACATTGACACTTTTGGCGTGGCCCATTGTTGATAAAATAATTCTTTTAATATCTTGATAATGATCATCGGGACTATAATGATTTGTAAAATCAAACATCTTATATGTACAACTATAATTGCCTATATCACTTATAATATAAACGTCTTTGCCGCGAATACTATTTTTAATACAAGCCTTGGCCTCCCCATTATTAAATCTTGTTAAACAAACCGGAACTATATAACTATTTTTTGTTTTACGGATCTTTTGCAAATGCTTGTCTACTTTCTCGCCAAAATCTTTACAATTATCTAACACAATTAATTTTAAATCGTCAATACTCTTCATACTACCAAACTACCTACCTTCAATTTGATTGTAACATAATTAAATTATTATGCAAGGAATGTTTTGCTAAATCAGTTATAAAATTTAATATTTTTAACATATTAAAATTGGTGATTATATGCAAAATAAAATTGTTGTTATTGGTTGTGGCAACGTTGGTACCAGTTATATTCATGCTCTTTTAAATCAAAAAATAAATATCCAAGAAATTGCTATTATTGATATAAATAAAGAAAAGGTAAAAGGAGAAGTTTTAGATTTTAATCATACTTTACCATTTCTTGGCTTAGATATTGACATTCATTTTGGCGATTATCAAGATTGTCAAAATGCCAATATTATAGTTATTAGTGCCGGAGCTAATCAAGATATTGGGCAGACACGTTTAGATTTATTAGCCAAAAACAGCAAAATTATAAAAGATATAGTCCGTAATATAATGGCTCATAATTTTCAAGGGATTATTTTAAATGCTACTAATCCTTTAGATGTTATTACCTTGGAAATTTATAAAGATAGTAATTTAGCAGCTAATAAAGTAATTGGCAGTGGGACTTTTTTAGATACAGCTCGTTTAAAATATTATTTACATAAAAAGTTAAATATCTCATATACAAAAATTTGTGCTTATGTGCTAGGAGAACATGGTGATAGTGCAACAATTCCTTGGGACAAGTGCTATATCGATAATAAAAAAGTAACTGAATACCTAAAAGAAAAAGAGCTTAAAAGTATCGAAAAAATGGTGAGGAATGTTGGTTATGAATTACTTTATACTAAAGGCTTTTCCTCTTGGGCAATTGGCACTTGTTTAGCAAAGATAACTCAAATAATTATAAATGATCAAAAAGAAGAAGTGATTC
The DNA here is from genome assembly GCA_947626055.1 of uncultured Bacilli bacterium. Lineage (GTDB taxonomy): Bacteria > Bacillota_I > Bacilli_A > RF39 > UBA660 > HGM10766. Next base: position 27,358 of record CANQQP010000006.1, read on the forward strand.
TTTCGGTTTATGATGAGGAAGAAGATGTTTATTATAGCTATCCGGTTGTTTTAGGAAAAAATGGCATAGTTGAAAGAAAGAACCTAGATTTAACAAATCCCGAAAAAAAAGAGTTAGCAAAATCCATAAAAATAATTAAAGAAGCATCTAAAAAAATCTCTTAAAGAGATTTTAACCTAAAGCAACATCTAGAATCATCATTACGGAAAACCCAACTAAGGTAAATAAGGCCATAAGGTCTTTTTTTTCATTTGTTTGACTTTCGGGGATAAGTTCTTGAACTACGACATATATCATGGCTCCAGCCGCAAAGGCCAGAAGAAATGGTAAAATAATTCTAATTTTTAAAACAAGTAGAGCCCCAATTACCCCCGCAATCGGTTCGACAATACCACTAAATTGTCCCCAGAAAAATGCTCTTTTACGTGAAAAACCTTCTCTTCTTAAAGGAACAGAAACGGCAGTTCCTTCCGGGAAATTTTGTAAACCTATACCAAAAGCTAAAATAATCGCCGCTAGGGGTGTTGCCCCGTTTAAATTATAAGCTAAAGAGCCAAAGGCCACACCGACAGCCATACCTTCGGGAATATTGTGAAGAGATATAGAAGATACGAGCATTAGACAACGTTTTAGACTTGAAGATTTTTCCTTTTTCTTTTTACTCATAAAATAGTCGTATATTTTGTCACCAATGAAAAGTAACACTCCGCCACTAAAAAACCCTAAGAAAGCTGTTAACCAAGAATTCATTTTTAAACTATTAGCCATTTCAATAGAAGGAGCTAGGAGCGAAAAGAAAGAGGCAGCTACCATAACTCCGGCCGCAAAACCTAACATAGCATCCATGAAGTTTTTATTAATTTTTTTAAAAAAGAAAACTAAAGCTGCTCCCAAAACGGTTATAGCATAAGTAAATAGGGTTGCTAACAATGCTGCTATTATAGGGTTTATATTATTAAGAAATTCTAACACACCAATAACCCCCTACAATTATGGTATGTATATTCATCTTGGGAGAGTGGGCTTTTATACTTTTAGTGAGTAAGTAATTTGTTCTTGTAAAATAGAGTTTTCGTAACGCTTTAACCCGTTTTTAAATACCTTTATTATCCCGATAGGTATATCTAAATTCATCTTCATAGCGTCAATTGCATCCTGAACTGTAATATCTTGATTATCTTTATTGAGCGTTGTTATTATTGCCTTTTTAAAATCAGGTAGTAAATATTTTAAGTATTGTTGTTTATTGGCGGGAATATGATTAATAATAAATTTTTCTAAATTCCAATTTAGTATATCTAGTTTTAAATTATCCCTTTGACTTTGTAAATTGCTAATTGTGTCATTTGTTGATGTTAAACTTAAGCCATAATTATTTAAAATGTGCTCTAAATAATTTATTGTTTTAAAACCAATATTATTACTATTTTCAATCCAATCAAAGTTAATGCCAATTAAATCATAAACTTTAGTCATATTGTTAGGAATATGACGATAAGTACCAACTACATCAACAACATCACTAATAATAATCCTGCCTTTAAAATTCGGCTGCTTACTTTCAATTTGGAGAAAACTTTTTAAGTCTAAATTTAATATTTCTTCTTGGGATTTAGCTGAATTGCCTTTATATTCAATATGATATTTTTGAAATAATTCATTTAAATAAGTTATGACATTTTTATCCAGGGTATTTTGAACAAGAGGATCATTAAGATCTAAGTAACATAGTTTATTTACAGTTATTAATCCTTCCGAAATATGCCAATAGGAAGATAATTCCTCGATAATTTTTTGGTTTAAATTATCGTTCTGACTACTCACACGTAATAATTGTTTTAAAGATATATTATTAATATTTTGGTACGAAATATCTTTTAAGTTATAATTATATTGATTTAAAATTGTATTTAAAGTGATAATTGTTTGGGGACCGATATGGCTTTGTTGTACTAGCCAAGTTGAATCCACTTCTATTAAATGTTTTACAAGGACATCTGAATTTGGAATATTATAATACTGGGCTAAATGATTACATAGGGCATAAATTCTTACTTGTCTAAGAATTTTAACTTTTGGAATTTCATTTTTTAAAAATACTATTAAATTTAAATTTAATATATCGGAGTTATTATAAATAGAAATTGAAAGTTTCTTAGTCAAATAATTTTTTAATTTTTCTAAACTTTCTCGATCATTATTAGATATATCTTTATCTATTAATTTTTTTATATAATTTAATTCTTGTTCTTTCATGGTATTTTTCCCTTCCTAATGTGTCATATTGTAACATATTTTTATTAAAAAGCAAAAAAAATTATGATATTTAACAAAAAAAATTAAATATCATAATATATAGTATAAAAGGTTTAAAAGGTAAGGAATAATATGATTTATGGATAGTGTATAAAAGAAGTAAAACTTCTTTCACTATTAAGATATGATTTTGTTAATTGAATTGTAAAGAGCAAATAACTAGAAAACTTCTAGATTTTTTTATTAACGCATTTTTAGTATTTAACATAAATTAATATTAGAATGGATGTGAAAAAATGAATAATGGATTAATTTATAATCGCCAAACATGTAGTCAATGTAATCCTACGGGTCCAACTGGTAGTGTAAGTGGCCCAACCGGTCCAACTGGTCCAACCGGCCCACAAGGTCCTTTCGGTCCAACCGGTCCTCAAGGTGTTCAAGGAATCCAAGGTATTCAAGGCCCTGTAGGTTCTACAGGCGCAGCTGGTCCTCAAGGTGTCCAAGGCCCTATTGGTCCAACTGGGGTGGCAGGTCCAACTGGTCCAACTGGCCCAACCGGTCCAACTGGTCCAACCGGAGCCCAAGGAATCCAAGGTTTAGTCGGAGCTATAGGTCCAACTGGTCCTCAAGGAATCCAAGGTCCAATCGGTCCAACTGGAGCAACTGGTGCAACAGGTGAAACCGGAGCTGCTGGTGCTATAGGTCCACAAGGTCCAACTGGAGCAACCGGTCCAACTGGTCCTGCGAATGGCTTAAATGCTTTCGGCGGATTATATGACACAACAGCTGACCCTGTAACTTTAGATACAGCAACGCCAGTTACAGTACCAATTGAAACTCAAATGCCATCATCTAATGTTAACTATGGTACTTATACAGTGCAAATAACAACTCCTGGTACATATGCTATCGATTACAATGCAGTTGTATCAGTTGATTCGGCAGATACTGTTACATTAGCAGTTGCTCAAAATGGCACTGATATACCAGGAACAGTAAATTCACAATATTTAACAGCTAATAATGATGGAGTAATTTCAGGAAGTACAATCTATACTTTAAATGCTGGTGATAATTTAACTTTAAGAGCTTTATCTGGAACTGGAACACCAAGTGCTACTTTTGATACGGTATCATTATCAGTTCGTAAACTTGATGCTTAAAAAGAACTATTTTAGTTCTTTTTTTCATATATAAAATTGAGGTGTTCTATGAGTAAATATAAAATATGTGTCTATGCTATTACTAAAAATGAAGAAAAATTTGTTAATCGTTGGTATGAATCTATGAAAGAAGCAGATGAAATATATGTACTAGATACTGGTTCTACTGATAATACGGTGGTTAAATTACAAGAGCTAGGAGTTAAGGTTGAGGTTAAAGAGATAAATCCTTGGCGTTTTGATGTCGCGCGAAATGCATCTTTAGAATTGGTTGCTGAAGATGCCGATATTTGTGTTTGTACTGATTTAGATGAGGTTTTTGAACCAGGCTGGCGTCAGGTACTTGAAGATATTTGGAAAGATAATACGCGGGTTAGATATAATTATAATTGGAGCTTTGATACTAGTGGCAATCCCGCTGTTAATTTTTACATAGATAAAATCCATAAAAGAAAGGGCTATACATGGACTCATCCTGTTCATGAAGTTTTAAAATGTGCGTATCCCGAAAAAATCGTTACTACTGATGATATTACTCTAAATCATTATCCTGATTCTACAAAATCGCGAGGACAGTATTTAAAACTGTTAGAACTTTCAGTAGAAGAGGATCCCGAAGATGATCGGAACATGCATTATTTGGGAAGAGAATACATGTTTTATGGTATGCACGAAAAATGTATTGAAACATTGCTCAAACATTTAAAATTAAAAACAGCAACTTGGAAAGACGAAAGAAGTGCTTCAATGCGTTTTATTGCTCGATCTTATATAGGTTTAAACAGATTTGAGGAAGCGAAAATGTGGTATCAAAAAGCAATGACAGAAACCCCTTATTTACGGGAACCTTTAGTGGAAGCGGCTTTATTAGAAAATTCATTAAAAAATTATAATAAAGTAAAAGAATATTGCTTAAAAGCTTTAGAAATAACAGATAAGTATAAATCTTATATAAATGAGCCTTCCAGTTGGGATGCGACTATCGACGATTTATTATCAGTAGCTTATGCTAATTTAGGAGTTTATGATTTAGCTTTAATATTTGTAAATAGAGCTTTGGAAAAAGAACCCGATAATAAAAGATTAATAAGTAATAAAAAGTTAATAGAAACGAGTTTAAAAAAATTCAATTAATAAAAAAATTCGTAAATAACTTAAATTAATTTTTTCTTGTTCTTGACATTTTTAAATTATAATTGTACCTTTAAAATAAGGATGTGAAACTTATGCAAGAGCAAAAAAGTAACAAAGGGTTAATTGTAACACTAATTGTTTTTATAATAATATCTTTAAGCTTAGTTGGATATATCGCTTATGATAAGGGATATTTAGATTCTTTATTAGGTAGAGAAAAAGTAATTGATTCTAAAAAAGAAGAAATTACGGAAACTGAAGAACAAAAAGAGCCAAAAAAACTAACTTTAGATGATAAAGAAATTCAAAACTTATATAATAAAATTAAAAGTGTAGAAGTTTATGATCAAAAATTAATTAGTAAAGTTTTAGAAAGTAAAAAGGAAATAATTGTTAAAGACCTTGGCGCCGATATTTTAAATTATTATGGTTATCGTAATTTAAAAGTTAAACAATTAGAAAATGATTTATGCAAGAATTATCCTAATATTTTAGTAAATTCCCAGTATATTTGTAATAATAGTAATGATGTAGGAATTGGTGATGATGCTACTAATAATTCTACTAATGTTATTACTGAACAAGATTTAAAAGATAGTGTGGAAGAAATATTTGGCAAAGGTAGTTACCAGCAAACGGAAATACTAGAAGTATCTTGGGATGAATATTACGTTTATGATTTAGCTTCTAAAAAATATGTTGATACGTTTATTCCGGGAGGAGGAACTGATATATCATACGAAAAAGAGTTAAGCGATATTAAACAAAGCGAAGATAGTTTATCATTAATTGAAAGTATTAAATTTGAAGATAGCTTAAATGAGAAAATATCATATAATTATAAAATAGATGACGATAATTACTTTTTGTATTCAATTAGTTTAGTAAAATAATAACAGCAAGGATTAGTCCTTGTTTTCTTTTTTTGTTCTTTGTATAATTTTAAAGAAAGAGGGTATATTTATGCAAGAAATAATTAAAGTGGGAATAAGTAATCATCATGTTCATTTAACAAAAGAAACCTATGAAAAATTATTTGCCGAAGAGTTAACGGAAAGAAATAAATTACATCAAATAGGAGAGTTTGCCTCTAATCAAACTGTAGATATTAAATGTGGAGAATATGAACTTAAAAATTTAAGAGTTATTGGGCCTTTGCGTTCTTATAATCAAGTGGAGATTTCCGCCAGTGATGCTCGTAAGTTGAAAGTAAAACCGCCGGTTAGAAAAAGTGGCAATGTTAAGGGCTCTGTTCCGGTAACAATTATTGGCCCCAAGGGCAGTGTCGATTTAGAAGAAGGCATAATAATTGCTAATCGTCATGTTCATTTTAATCCAGAAGATGCCCAAAAATATAACGTTGTTGATGATGAAAAGCTTTACATTAAAATTAAAGGGGAAAAAAGTGGCATAATTGAAGCTGTGGCAAAAGTTAGTGATAATGGTTATTTAGAATTACACATCGATACAGATGACGCTTTTGCTTTTATGCTTAATAATGACGATGAAGTAGAAGTAAGCGATACTTTAAAATAAAAAAAGAATGATTTAAAAGTTTAAACTTAAGCCATTCTTTTTATTTTGTTAAAAGTCTTTCATAATCATTTAATAAATTATTTAAATAAGAAAATGCATTATCATAAATTTGGGGATCACTTAAATCAACACCTGCTTGTTTTAAAGCCTCTAAAGTAGGTTTACTACCATCAATAGTTAAAAAATTTAAATAATCGGTTATATTACCCTCATCAATATTTTTATTAATAACTAAAGCAGCAATTTTTCCAGTAGCATATTGAAAATTATAATAGCGATATTGGCCATAAAATAAGTGTAATCTTGTTTGCCATAAATATTTTAGTTCTTCATCAATATCTACCGTATAATAATATTTTTTATATAAATTAATAAAGGTCTCATTAATCAAAGAAGCACTCAGTGAATTTCCTTGTTCAATTTCTTCACATAATATTTTTTGAAACTCTAAAAATAAAGTTTGAAAATAGATAGCTGTTGTCATTTTATCAATAATTTGTTCTAAATGAATAATTTTATTTTCAGTCTCCGCTTTATCATATAAATATTTTTCCACACGGTCTTCGTTAACAGTAGAAGCTACTTCCGATAAAAATGCGGAGAAATGAAAATCTTGATAGGGTTGATTTTCTCTTATATAAATCCCATTTACAGCATGTCCTAGTTCATGAGCCAAAGCAGCAACTTCTCGAAAATTATCTTTATAATTCATTAATATCATAGGTTTAATATAATTACGAAAATGATAGCCGCCCCCAAATTTATTTTTTCTTTCAAAAGCATCAATACATCCACTACTTAAAGCAATATCTAATTTTTGTTGATAGTCTTCTCCCATAACTTTTAGAGCTTCTTTAATAACATCTAAGGCCTCATTAAAAGTATATTTTGGATTGTAGTCCTCATTAATAGTTAAATCATAAAAATGGAAATCTTCTAAACCTTGTCTTTGCTTTTTTAAAGTTAAGTATCTATTTAATAATTCTAGATTATTATGGACGGCTATAATTAAATTATCAATGATTTTCATATCTAAATCATCTTCAATTATAACTTGCTCCAAAATAGAATTAAAATTTTTTTCAGAAGCAATATCATAACACATTTGATATCTTAAATTCAGAAGGCCACTAACACTTTTATTAACATTAGCTAAACTGTGCATAAAACCTAGGAATATATTTTTTCTAATATTACGGTCTTTACTTTTACTATATTGATTGTAAGAACTTTTATCAGCTTTCACTTTTTCTTTATTTATTTGGATATCTTCACACGGTAACTCCACATTCATAAGCATATTATAAAGCGTATTAACATTTTCAATAGCTATGCCTTCTTTAGTGATTAAAGTAGAATTAATATTGTGTTTTTTACATCTTAAAACATCATAAAAATGCATATAGTATTTTTGCATATTAGGGTATTTATGCATATACATATCCAAAGGCATATCAATTTTTAGAATTTCTTCATTGATAATATTTTTAAATTGAGCTATTTTTCCTTTTGCTATGTAAGCTTCATCTTTATATTTAGCATAGATATCGCTAGCCAGATTTAAATCATATTTAAGTTCAGCATAAGTATGTAATTTTTCGGCTGTAAGTGCTAAACCATAATAATTTTTTAATTTCTCTTCTAAGTTTAAAGTTTTAAAACTTTCCTCTAAATTTTTTACGCTTATTAAAAATTGCTTTTTAGTTTCTATAAAATCCTCGTCATTTAGAAAAAAGTCTTGAAAATCCCAAGTAAAATCTTCTTTTTTCATTTTTTCACCCACCTCGATTATAACATAAATCCTTGCAATCCTAAACATATTTAAGTATTATAAAAATGTGAGGAAATTATGGGATTTTGTATAGGAAATATTAAAATTAAAAATAAAATTGTCTTAGCTCCAATGGCCGGAATTTCGGATGCTGCTTTTATAAAAATATGTGCTGATTTTTCTTTAGGTTATGCAATAACGGAACTTTTAAGTTCTGAAGCAATTGTCAGAGGGAATAAAAAAACTTTTGATATGTTAAACGGCTTAAATGAGCTAAATATTCCTGTAGCTTTTCAAATTTTTGGAGCAAATCCTAAGACAATGGCCAAAGCAGCGTCAATATTAGTCGAGGATTATGGGGCTAAAATTATTGATATTAATATGGGCTGTCCAGTTCCCAAAGTAGCTATTAAAAATGAGGCGGGAAGTGCCCTTTTAAAAAATCCTGATAAAGTAAAGGAAATCGTTACAGCTGTGAAACAAGCTGTTAATGTACCCGTTACTGTGAAAATTCGTAGTGGTTGGGATGAAGGACATATTAATGCCCCATTAATAGCTAAAATATGTGAAGAGGCTGGAGCAGATGCTATTGCTATTCATGCTAGAACCAAAACTCAAGGCTATAGTGGACAGGCGGATTGGAATATTATCAAACAAGTAAAGGAAAGTGTGAATATTCCCGTTATTGGTAATGGAGACATAAAAAGTTGCTATGATGCTCAAAAAATGTTAGAAGAAACTAAGTGTGATGCCATCATGATTGGTCGAGGAGCTTTAGGTAATCCATGGCTTATAAAAGCGTGTGTAGATTATATAGAAAAAGGGATAGAACCTCAAGAAGTGTCGAATTTGGAAAAAGTTGAAATGATGAAAAAACATTATCAATTACTTTTAAAATATAAAATTGAAAAATTGGCTAATTTGGAAATTCGGACTCATATTTTATATTACTTAAAAGGGATGCCAGAAAGTAAAGAAATGAAAAAGAAAATCTGTCAATGTAAAACTAAACAGGAATTATTAGATACTATTAATGAATATGAAAAGCATATTTAATGTTAATTTGAAAAATAAAGATTAGTATGCTATACTAAAGTTAGTTAAACAAAGATTATTTTAAAGTATTTTATAAATTTGTCTAAAGAGATTTTGTGGTTGGTGAAAACAAAAACAGTTTATAAAAGAAATTACAAAAATAGGAGTTTAAAACGGGTAACTTCGTTAAAGGTTTAAAGTGTATGATTAGTTCATAAATTAAGGTGGTACCGTGCTTTGCTGCATCCTTAAGTTATGGATTTTTTATTTTTTTAAAGGAAGTGGTAAGTTTGAATATTGCTATTTTTGGAAGTGCTAGATCCGGTAAATCAACTTTAGCTAAAATGATATCCCTTAAATATCCGCATTATCATATTATTGTTGGTGATGATGTTCGCGGAGCTTTTCAAGATGCACTTCCCCAAAATGATATTAATAGTAAGGGTGGCCAAGGAATGGTGGATGATTTTCCTAAATTCTTATCAGCTTATTTTTATAGAAGCATAAGAAGAAATAGAGGAATATTTAATTATATTGTCGAGACTTGTGATATTTATCCTGAAAAAGCAAAACAGTATTTTAATAAGAAAGATACTATTATAATTTATTTAGCTACCCCAAACTTAAGTGTATTAGATCATTTTAAAAAAATTAGAAAATATGAAACAGAAAAAGATTGGACTTATGGTCGTAGTGATAAAGAAATAATAAATCATTGCCAATATTGGATTAATCAAAGTAAAATATTTGAACAAGAATGTCAAAAATTAGGGATTGTGTTTGTAGATACCTCTGAAAATCGAGAGTTAGTTTTAGAGAAAACTATTGAAAAATTTGAAAAAATTATAAAAGAAAAAGGAGCGAGATTATGACATGTTTTGAAGAATTAAAAAAAAGAGGATTAATTAAAGATATTTCTAGTCCTGAGATAGAAAAAAAATTAAATGAAGAAAAAATGACATTTTATATTGGCACAGATCCAACCGCCGATAGTTTACACATTGGCCATTTATCTTCACTTTTAATATGTAAAAGACTAGCTGCTTATGGTCATAAACCGATTATTTTAATTGGAGGAGCAACAGGTTTGATTGGAGATCCTCGTCCTACTGCCGAACGTGCGATGATAACTTATGAGGAAGTGCATCATAATTTTGAAGGCTTAAAAAAACAAATTGAAAGACTATTTCCGGACGTTTTAGTTGTTAATAATTATGAGTGGAGTAAAGATATAACCTTTATTGATTATTTAAGAGATTATGGAAAATATTTTAATATTAATTATATGCTTAACAAGGATATAATTAGAAGAAGATTAGATGAAGGTATCACTTATACTGAATTTTCTTATATGATAATGCAGTCATTAGATTTTATGCATTTATATCAAAGTAATAATTGTACTATGCAAGTTGCGGGTCAAGATCAATGGGGTAACATCACTGCCGGTATTGAACTAATTCGCAAGAAACTAAATAAAGAAGCTTATGCTTTTACAATGCCATTAGTAACGAAGAAAGATGGAACTAAGTTTGGGAAAAGCGAAAAAGGTGCATTGTGGCTTGATAAAGAAAAAACATCACCATATGAGTTATATCAGTTTTTCTTAAATTCCGAAGATGAAATGGTTATTCCTTATTTAAAAATTTATACTTTTTTATCTTTAGAGGAAATTGAAAAATTAGCTCAAAAACATCAAGAAAAACCTGAGTTAAGAGAAGCAGCGAAGACTTTAGCTTTTGAAGTTGTGAAATTTGTCCATGGAGAAGAAGAAGCTTTAAAAGCTCAAAAAACTAGTGAGGAAGTATTTGCCCATAAAGGCATTAGTGCAGATATGCCAGGTGTAGATATTGCCAGCAGTGTTTTAGAGCAAGGAATAACGCTTGTTGATTTCTTAGTAGAGACCAAAATTGCTCCTTCTAAAAGTGAGGCACGTCGACTAATTATCCAAGGCGGGATTTCTTTAAATAATGCAAAACAACTTGATCCTAATTTTATCGTTGATCAAAATTTATTAAAAGACGAAACCTTTATTATTCAAAAGGGTAAAAAAAATTATTGGAAGGTCAATATTTTTAGGGACTAATGTGTCCTTTTTTTATTGACAAATTCCAGTTATAAAGGGTAAACTAGGAATAGTGGGGGAGTTTATATGATAATTTTTAAACGAGGGATAAAAGCTTTTATTTTCTAACAATTTTAATATATCACAAATAAAAAAGGAAGTGTTCCCAATGAAGGAAATTAAAAGCTTGGAAAATATAAAAAAAGAACTATTAGCGTTAGGGCGAAAAAATGGATTTATCACCTTTGATGATATTGATAATGTTACTAGCGGTTTTACAGTGGACAATGAAATCTTAAATGATTTATATAATTTTTTTGCTGTCAATAATATTAAATTAAAAGATGAGGATTTATCAGAATCAATAGATAAAAAATCCTTGGAAATTGAGGATTTAAGTGCAGAAGTTAGTCTAAAAGATTCAACACATGCTTATTTAAAAGAAATTGGTCAAATAAAATTATTAACAGAATCCCAAGAGCGAGAATTAGCTAAAGCGAGCGCTCAAGGTGACACTGAAGCTAACAAAAGATTAGTTGAGGCTAATTTGCGATTAGTTGTTTCTGTTGCTCGAAGATATATAGGCCGCGGTCTTGATTTATTAGATTTAATTCAGGAAGGTAATGGAGGCCTTATGAAGGCTGTTAAACTATATGATTATACTAAAGGTTTTCGTTTTTCTACTTATGCCACTTGGTGGATAAGACAAGCTATTACGCGAGCTTTAGCATATTCATCACGAACAATTAGAATACCGGTTTATATGGAGAACGAAATCAATAAGTTAATTAAGACTCAAAGAATGTTAACATACAAACTTAACCGGGAGCCAAGCGAAGAAGAAATTGTTGCAGAATTAGGAATTACTATTAAAGAATTGCATAAACTAAAGAAATATTCACAACCTACGGTTTCTTTAGAATCTAAAGTGGGGGATGAAGAAGATGCGGAATTTCAAGATTTTATTCCTGATGATTATGATTTAGAGGAGACGGCTATAGACCAAATAGGTAATAGCGATCTTTTACAAGCTATAACTAAAGTTTTGACACCTAGAGAACAAGAAGTCCTTTTTTTAAGATTTGGTATAAAAGATGGCCGACAATATAAATTAGAAGAAATAGCTCAAAAATATAATGTAACGAGAGAGAGAATTAGACAAATTATCGTCAAGGCATTGCGTAAATTACGTGATAATTCTTCTTCTAAACATCTAAAAAGCTATTTAAAAGACGAATCTTCAAATTCTCCAGTTATCGAGCAAATGAATATAGTCGCTTATTTTAAAATTGATTTAAAATTCATTAAAGTGGCTTTAACATTTATGCCCCTAAATGTAGTAAAATCTATTCATCAAACATTTGGCTCTAATTTAAATGCTACAATTACTCCGCAAACAATTGTAAAGGATGCCCAACCTTTAATAAATTTTATCAATCGCTATCGCCTGCTTTATACCCAAACTCTTTCTGAAGAAGTAATTAAATCAGCAGTAAGGAATCCAGATCTTTTTGAAATGTATCAAAAAGGAAGGTTAAAAGATATTTATACATTGTTTAAAGATTATACTCCTAAATATATAAATTACTGTTTGAGTCAAAATAAGCATTACAATGATCTACTACATCTAAGATATAAAAAGGAATTTAATGTTACTAATGTATTTTTAGATGCTAATAGTTTTAAGCGGGCTTTAACTTCTTTTAGAGCCTGGTTAGAAATAGAAAGAGATGATTACTTGGCGAAAAAATCTCTTACTATAGATCAATATTTTAATTTACCTTTTAATATTATTAATACTATTACACTTTATCTATCTGCGGAAGAATATAAAATGTTAGTTAGCCATTTTGGCCCTAGTTTAAAAGATAAATATTTCTTTGAAAATGATGATGAATTAGAAGGATTAAAAACTAAATTTGCGCAAATTTTAAAAAATCCTGAAAGCTTTCCAAAATATTTTATATCTTTTAATGATTATTTTCAAAATTTTAATAAAGAATATACCAGCTTTATGTTAAAACTTTATCCAGATAAAGATCAAATTTTAACTTTGCTTCAAAATGATTTAAATAAGTCTGTAAGATTAACAGTTAAAAATCAAGAATACTTTGATTCTCTAAATAAATTTTATCTTAAGTATTACCCTTTATATTTAGAAGACCCTGAAGAATTCAAACTTATTGCCCATGATTATTTAAACTTTAAAACAGGAAACAGTCTTTCTGTAGGTATATATAATTATTTACAAAGATTTTCTAGCGTTAGGTATTCCAAAATTATTGTTGATATATTGTTAAATGGTTTAAATAAATATGAAATAAAAAAATTAAAAAAGGTTTGGCAACAAAATGATTACCAAACAAGTAAGACTCTATTTGTTAATAATCAAACGGATCTCCGATTTTACAATATAATTATGAAATTAAATTTCATTTTAAAACAAATATATCAAACCCAAATACCTTTTAATGTTATAAAACAAAGTGCGGAAAATGTGGCTCGTAATGTGGTATACTTTAGCTCTGAAAATATTTATGAATTAATTGATAAAGATAAAAAATATCCTAAAGAATTAATAGATTTTATTTTAGATAACGTAAATGAAAAAAATACGCAATTTTTACAAAAAATATATAGGAAAGAAAACTATAGAAATGTTTGTAGACATATTTGTTTAGCTTCTGATAAAGCCCACTTGGATAGATTAATAAGGATAATAAGAAATGATTTAGAAGAATTATCAAAGGTTGTTAACCAAGATTATTCACGAGAAACATTAAAAATTCTATATCAAAATTTACCGACAAAAAAATTAGTAAAGACCACAGCTTTTACTATATATAATAAAATTCCTGAATTTGATCGAGAATATATAGAATTTACGCTTCGTTCAACAACCTGTCAAAGAAGAGAAAAACTCGAATACTTTTTTGGCTCAGATTTTAACAAAATGGTAGATTATCAAAATTTAAATGAAAATGAAAAGCGAGTGTTAGATAAATTAGTATTTAATTTAAAAACTACTTTAAAGAAAAATTTTGAGAATTATACAAAAAGCAAGAAATACAAAAATACTTTCCCTTATAATACAATTTACTTTCAAATAAAAAATAGATTGCCCGAATATAATTTATCAAAAGAATTTATAACTTATATTTTAAAGGATTTAAAAAGTAAATTTCTTATTAGAAAATTTAAAGACTTAAACTTTGATATTATTCCTGTTTTCAATAATATTAGTGAAGAACAAGTTTATATTAATATAGTAAAAAAAGTAGTAAATCAAATACAAGAAATTTATAAAATGGCTCCCACTTTTGATTTAGAAACTTTAAAATATATTTATGATAGAACCAAAAACGTAAATTCTTTTAAACCTTTTACGATATATGATAAATATAAAGAATATACCCGTGAATATGTAGATTTTATTCTTTATCAAACACAAGGTTTTAGAAGAGAAACTTTAATAAAATACTTCGGAGAAGATTTTAATAGAAGAATTAGTTTTGAAGATTTAACTGAGGATGAAAGAAAACAGTTAAGTGTTTTAATAAAAAAATTAAAATTATGTTTAGAACAGAATTTAGAAGAATATGAAAAAAGTAAGAAATACAAAAATGTTTTCCCATACAATACAATTTATTTTCATATAAAAAATAAATTGCCAGAATATAATTTATCGAAAGAATTTATAATTTATATCTTAAAAACTTTAAATCAAAAATTTATTCATGATACTTTTCCAAATGAAAATTTTGATATTATTCCTGTGTTTACAAGTCGTTATGAAAAAAGGACCTATAATAAGCTTATTAACAATGTAAGTGATATGATAAAAAAGGTTTACGATAATGCTCCGGCTTTTGATTTGGAAACTTTAAAAATAACCCATAACCAAAACCAAGGTAAAAATTTATATGAATTATTGCCTAATTATCCTCAAGAGTATATTCGATTAACTGCAGATATTTATCCTACTCGCTCCAAATTAATAGCTTATTTTGGTAACGATTATAGTCAAAAGTTTGATAGCAACCGAATGGACGCTAAAGAAAAAGCAAAATTTGGTATTATGTTAAAACATTTTGAATGTAAATTACAAGCTAATTATGAAGACTATCAAAAAGGTGTTTTCGAAAGGAAAACTAATACTCTTTATCCGCCTTTAACTATATATGACTACATTCAAAAACCAGTTATCCAATTTAATTTTTCTAAAGAAATTATTGATTATATGCTGAAAAATATTAGTCCGTCTCAAGAAGAAATATTAATGAGAATAAGAAAAGAAGACTTTGCCACCGTGAAAATGGATAATTTGCCTAATAAAGACTGTGTTGCATTTGATAAAATGGTTAAAAGCATTCGTAGTCGCTTAATTAAAATGTATAGCCAAACAGATGACTATAGCTTAGAAAATTTAATTAAAGTATATAATAAGATTACGCGGCATGTAAGGTATTATAACTTGTTTGATAAATGTGGAGATTATTCTAAAGAATATATTCTTTTAATACTAGAAAAAAACACAAAGTTAAAGGCAATTTTCACTAAATATTTTGGTGAAAACTTCGTAACAAGAATTGACACTGCTTTATTAGATGAAAATCAAAAAGAAGAAATATATATTAAAATTAATTGTTTAAAAGTGATATTAAAAAGATATAGCTCAAGATATAAAACTAATGGTAATGTTTCTTATCAACAGCTTTGGAAAAAAATCCACACATTAACTATTTATGAATATATTCAGAAAAATCAAAATGATTTTCATTATGATAAAGAAATAATTGATTTATGCCTAGATGATTTACAAGACCGCGCGGAAGAGGTTTTCAAACAAGCTTGGCAACAGGACGATTATAGGCAATCCAATACGTTAGTTATTCCTGAAAATGCTAATCTTTTCTATAATACAATTAGTAAAATTAAAGCAAAACTTTATAATTTATATTCTCAGGCTGAAAAGAATAATTTAACTAAGGTAGAAGATATAAAAAGGCTTTATTATCACAATTCGAAATATGCTAGAGAATTTAACTTGTTTGATTTATATAAAGATTATGACCAAGAGTATGTAAGCCAGGTAGCAAGATTAATTCGTTCAAATTATTTAATTGAATTATTTTCTCCAACTTTGGATAAAAAAATTTCTATACAAAATTTTAATAAAAAAGAAAAGAAGAAATTTTATAATAATATGTCACTATTAAAAAAATCCTTAGAAAATCCGCCAACTTCTTATAAATATTTAAGTTTTAACTTGTTGGATAGTTTTTCTGACTATGAAAATGAATATATTTTATGGATGCTAAAACGTTACATTCAAAAAGATTATTTAATTAGTATTTTTGGTGAAAACTTAGAAAATATAGTTGATATGAAAAAGTTGGATAAAAATCAGAGACGAAAATTGCACTATAAAATAAATAATTTTAAAAGATTTTTAAAAACCCATTATAAAAGTTATATACAAGATAAAAAAGCTTTAGAATGCCATCTGTCTAAAGATAGTTCTACTTATAAAAACATAGATATATATGAATATATAAAACAAAAGTTAGACTTTCCATGTAATAATGATATAATTGACTTTGTTTTAGATAATCTGAATGAAAATTATGAAAATACTTTAAAGGAAGTATGGCAACAGGAAGATTATCGTCATTCTTCTAATTTAAAGGTTAATAAACCAAATAGATTTTACTATATCATGGACCGAATAATTAGTAATTTAAAAAAACTATATACTGAAGCAAACAATGATTATGACTTTGAAAATTTAAAAAACTTATATAGAAAATTATATCCGAAAATTTTTGGAAAAAAGTATAATAAAAAGACTATAACTATCTATCAATTATTAAGGTCGAAGCACCGTAAATATTCTACTTCACTTATAGATTTTGTTTTAGATAATTTAGATGATAACGCCACTAAAGTGTTAGTTGATGCGTGGCAACAGGAAGATTATCGCCATAGTAATAATTTAGTTTATCCAGCCGATATAAATCAATTTAATGCTATTATTAATCAAATAAAAGCTGATTTAAATTATATTTATGATAACGTCAAAAATCGAAATGATGTTGAAAAGATAAAATCAGCTTATTATAGCTTGCATCCTGAACTTTTTATAAAATTAATTAATATGTGTGGCAAATATGAAGAAGAATATGTTTACTTTATGGCTTCTAAAGCGAGTGAGCCGCGCTATA
This sequence comes from uncultured Bacilli bacterium, assembly GCA_947626055.1. Classification (GTDB taxonomy): domain Bacteria; phylum Bacillota_I; class Bacilli_A; order RF39; family UBA660; genus HGM10766. Next base: position 44,545 of record CANQQP010000006.1, read on the forward strand.
GTTATTTTATTAGATTATTTGGCGAAGATTATCAAAAAGTCGTTAATATTAAAACCTTAACAACAGAAGAGTGGGGAGAATTAAAAGAGCAAATCCGCAAATTTAAATATATTCTATCTGTGAACCATAAAGCCTATTTAGAAGATAAAGAGGGATTTATGAAATCAAAACAAAAGAAAGGTTCAGTTAAAATTACTAAATCGATCGTTAAATTGACGGATTTATATGATAATTTTGAAGAAGAATACGTTTACTTTATGGCTCAAAAATCACGAGAGCCAAGACATACCTATTTAATTAAATTGTTTGGTGAAGATTATCAAAAAACAATCAATCTGGAAACATTAACTCAAAAAGAAAAAACTAAATTGGATGAAGACATTCGTAAATTTAAACATATTTTGACTGTGAACCATAAAGCTTATTTAGAAAATAAAACTGAGTTTATGCGACCAAAGCAAAGAGTAGTCAAAACTAAAAATTCAAAACCTCTCGCCCGATATAGCCTTAAAACCGCAATAGAAAAAATTGATAATAGTTATCCTTATCATGAAGAAATTATTAAAATGATTATAACAAAAGAGTTATCATTGTTTGAAAAGAAAAACTATCAATATATGCTTACGACGACAGCGAAAAAGTTGAAAGCTTTGTATAAGCAAGCGCATGATCCTAATGATTTAGAAGAAATTTTAAGACTATATGAGCAAAATTATAAGGTAATTAGTTCCAATAAACTAGAAATATTAAATCAAAGGAATAAAAAAATCAAAGAAATTTTAACTAATTCTGACTTAACAATTAAAATGCAAGAATATCTAATGAAAATTAAAGTATATGCGACACTATTATATATTCCAGAAATTGCCGAATACAATTTCCCACTAGAAACTATTGCTTATATACTTGATTTAGATAAATTAACGACCTTAAAATATATTAAAGAAGGTTTACAAGTTATTAAAGAAAATTGTGTTGATTTTTTAGAAACAGAAGTATTAGAAACTTCTAATAATAAATTAATCAGGGATTTAAATGAAATTAATAATTAGAAAATTTAAAGGAATAATATTATGGATAATTTAGAAAATAATAAACTAGAAGAAAATGATAATTCTATACAAATAAGTAATCAAAAAAAGGAATATGAATTGATAAAATTATATCAGGAAACTCATGATTCCAAATATTTTAGAGCCCTTGTTGCTATGCATCAAAACTTTATTTACCAGCAAGCTAACAAATATCATCCTTTAGATCCGACTTTTGATAAAGATGATATTGAACAGGAAGCAATGATTGGCTTTATGAAAGCAGTAGAGCGTTTTGATGTAGAAAAAAATAATTGCTTGCTTACTTATGCGGGCTACTGGATAAATCAAAATATTCAGCAAAGCATACTCAAGTATGGTAAAACAATTAGATTGCCACAAGAGATTCAGGAGTTACAGTGGAAATATAGGTTGACTATAAATAAATATTTAAAAGAAGAAAACCGAATTCCTTCTTTAGAGGAAATAGCCAAAGAAATTAAAGTCAGTGTTGATAAATTAGAAAGGATATTGGGTAGTACTAATGAACTTATTTCTTTAAATCAAAAAATGACGGCGGATGAAAAAGATGAATTAGGAGCTAAAATTCCTGATAATAATCAAACTCCCGAAGAAAAAGTAATTCAAAAATTTATTAGCCAAGATTTGTTAAAAGCTCTCAATATTTTGAAACCAATAGATGCTAAAATTTTAATGCTGCATTATGGACTTTATGATGGTAGAGTTCGAACATTGGATGAGGTAGGTAATATAATTGGTATAACTAAGCAAAGAGTATCTATTAGAGAGCGCAAAGCTTTAAAGAAACTTAAATATTGTCCCAAAACTTCTAATTTACAAAGCTATATAAAAGAAGATTATGATGAAAATAAATTGACTAAAAAACTTCGGAAACGTTAAAAAATGTCGATTTTTGTCGAACGGTTTTGATTGTAAATTTTGCTAAATTGGAGTATCATTAAGTTAAGAAAAGGAGCATTTATGTTTGAAGTATTAGATGAAAAAGAACAAGAAAAATTTGTTAATCAGTTTTTCAAAGGATGGGATAACGATATTTGGAAGGTTAGCAAAATTTCTTACAAAAACATTGTAGAATACTTAATTAATGAACATTATATATTTACGGTTAGAGAAAAATAAAAAACAAAGCTTTAAATAGCTTTGTTTTTATATTCTTAAATGGCGCCTGATGTAGGACTCGAACCTACGACCTAACGGTTAACAGCCGTGCGCTCTACCGACTGAGCTAATCAG
>CANQQP010000007.1 GCA_947626055.1 uncultured Bacilli bacterium
CGCTTACATGATGAACAATATGTTAACTTATGCAGGAGCAAATAATGTTGGTGGTAAAATCCATGTTAATGGTACTGATGTCGCTGCCAAAACTGGTACATCAACAATTGATAAAGAATATATTGAAAAATATAATTTACCTAGTTCAGTCAGCCATGATAACTGGGTAGAAATTTACTCACCTGACTACTCTATATCTTTGTGGTATGGTTATAATGAAATAACAAGTGAATATTATACAACAGCAATTGATGGTGCTAATCAAAGAGTTCAGATATCTGCGGCTTTAGGAAATCGGATATTTAAACAAAACTCTAAATTCAGTATTCCAGATGGTGTTGTGGAAGCCCAAGTAGAATTAGGTACAAATCCAGCGCAAAAACCAAGCAATTATACGCCATCTAGTTTGATATCAACTGAATACTTTAATAAAGAAAGTGCTCCAAAAGAAACATCGCCAAGATTTACCAAATTAAGTGATCCAACTAATGGTAATGCTAGTGTTTCAGGTAGTGCTATTCACCTTACTTGGAACGCTATTGAAACACCTAATGCTTTAGATACCTCTTATTTAGAAGAATATATGAAAAAAGCTTATGGTAATTATTATGAACGTTATTTAAAGCACATGTTAAGTTATAATCAAAGTGTTTTAGGTACAGTGGGTTATGAAGTATTCTTACAATCCGGTAGTGAGCTTCAAGATTTAGGATTTACTGATAGTACATCATTTACTTACACTATGACTGGACTACCGACATATCGCTTTGTTGTTAAGTCAACATTTAGTAACTTTAAAACTAATATGAGCGATGGTATAACTATTGACGTTAAAGGAAGCTCAGTTGGTACAGGAGGAAGCACAAGTGGTAGCGGACCAGTAGAAATAACTTACAACGATGATGATTTCTGTCGCAAACCAACTAATGGTTCTACCTGGACAGCTAATGGTAAAATTAGTGCTAAAGTCAATGGAACTGTTATCTCTTCATCAAATATAACTTATTCTTACTATCATAATGGTTCTAAATTATCATCTGGTATACCATTAGGTACGGAAGGTACATTTAGTATTGAAATCAATATTCGCTATGGTGGTTCAACATATACAGAAACTGTTCCATTTAGAGTTTCTAATAGTTGTAAAAATTAAAAGTATGACCTCAAATCATACTTTTTTCTTTTTATAATATTTACAATTTTCTTGTAACAAACATTTAGAACACTCTGGTTTTTGACTTTTACAAATATATCGGCCAAATAAAACTAATTGATGATGAGTCCTACTCCATTTATCACGCGGAATCTTGCGCATTAGCTTTTTTTCCACTTCCAAGACACTGTCTTTTTCTTTGGCTAAAGCTAATCTTTTGGAAACTCTTTCTACATGCGTATCAACAGCAATGGCTGGAACATCATAAATATTGGATAATACGACATTACAAGTCTTGCGCCCGACTCCTGGTAAACTTTCTAGGTATTGACGATTATTGGGAACTTGACCATCATAATCACGTACTAAAGCTTTAGCAATATTCAAAATATATTCACTTTTACGGGTATAAGTTCCTACAGGTTTAATAATTTTTTGGATATCTTTTAAATTAGCCTTGCTCAAAGTAAAAATATCATATTGCGAGAATAGTTTTTTAGTTACCATATTAACACGAGCATCCGTGCATTGCGCAGATAAAACTGTAGCTATTAATAATTCATAATCTTGATGATAAACAAGCTCACAACGGGGATTAGGAATCATAATATCTAGTTTTTCTAAAATATTATTCTTCATCATCATCTAACCAATCATAATCAAATAGTTCTTTTTTAGGTTCTGTTTTTTCTTTATTTTCTAGATGCTTTTTAACATCATCCATTGTCTTAAAACCTTTTTTACCCCATTCATAAATTATTTTGTCTATATAACGGAAATTTTTAACCCCATTATAAATTGCCTCTTTTAAGGCCCCTAATATTAATTCTTCATTAATATTATTATCTAACCAGGCATTAACAATTTCATATTCAATTGGGGATAAAGAACGATTAAATTCTCTTTCAAATATATCAAAAATATTTTCTTTTTCAGTCTCTTTAGTACTATTTTTAATACTATTAGTTAAAGTAGCAAATAAACCATCCAAAGAAATAGTCTCTTCAACTTTACCATTCTCTTTATTTTCCACAACTATATTAATCAGTTTTTTGATAGTTAAATTATTAAAAGCTTCTAAGATATCCTTTTCTTCTAATCCCAACTCTTGTTTAATTCTTTTTAAATCAAAAATTTTATTATCTTCATTATAAAAATACATAATTAATAAGAATTCATTTATATTAAGTTCTATTTTTACTAACTCTTTGATAATTACATCAGAAATTACATAATGTTTAACATTTAAAATATCTTTATAATCTAGCATTATAACCACAGTCCTTTATTTTCGTTAATGTATTGTTTTAATATTTCTTTTTCATTTCCTAATTTACCATTTAGAATTAAAAGAATCAAATGTTCTTCAATATCTTTAACTATTTTTGAAGGTTCAATTTTTAAGATATCTAAGATTTCATCTCCATTAATGTTTAAATCCTGCTCATTTTTTAAAGGTAAAGCTTGATAGTCTTCACTTATTTTCTTTTTATCTAAACCAAGTAAATCACCAGCGACCATTGCCAAATATAAGCCATAATTAAATAAAATTCCGACATCAATTTTTCCATAATCTAGAATTTCTTTGATTTGTCTAATGTTATCCTTTTCTTCTTTAGTTAAAGGAAAGTCTTCCGGAATGTCTAATTGGGCATACATGGCATTAATATCATCAGAATATTGCAAATTTTGATATTTTATTCCCAAAATTTCCAAGATTTGTAAGTCTTGAAGATACTTAAAACCTTCCACAACATTTGGAGAAACTAACATTTTATTTATTTCTTCTTTTTTTCTAGTCGTAGAAATTAAAGCTAGTCTTTCTTTATTATTATGAATATATTCAATAATATCATCATCTAAAGAAAATCCCAAAGTTATTTTTAATCTTAAAGCTCTTAGTATTCTTAACGGATCTTCACTAAATTTATCCTCTATATTGCCTATTACTTTAATAACTTTATTTTTTAAATCTTCTAGTCCCCCTACTTTATCAATAATGTTGCCATCTTTATCCATATATAAGGCATTGATAGTAAAATCGCGTCTTTTAATATCAGTCTCTAAATCTTTAATATACTCTATTTCTGTCGGTTTTCCTTCTGTATATTTTAATTCTTTACGATAAGTAGTTATATCAATATTATATTTATTATCAACAATTTTAATTGATCCATAAGCAGAAACTTTAACATTTTCATCAGCAAAAATAGTTGTTAAATCTTTTGGTAAAGCATTTGTACAAATATCAATATCGTTAGTCTTTTTACCCAAAATATAATCTCGTACATAGCCTCCAACGATATAGGCTTCAAATCCCGAATTAATTATCTTAAGCAAAATATCTTTAAGTTCTTCTATCATTTCTTCACCAATCTAATTGTAGCATATTTATTTCTATAATAAAAGAAGAAAAAAGAAACGTTATTTATAACTTTCCTTTTCTTCTTTTAATTGTTGAATAAATTCTTCATTTGTTACAGTAATGGTCTCTACTGTACTATACTTACGATAGCTTATTGTTTTCTCATCTACTTCTTTTTGGCCTAAAATTAGAGTATAAGGTATTTTACGCGTTTGACTTTCACGCATTTTATAACCTAGTTTTTCTTCCCGGTCATCAAGTTCTACACGAAAACCTGCAGCTTTTAAATCATTAAATATTTTCGTAGCATAATCTAAATGATATTGATTATTAACCGGAATAATATTTACTTGAACTGGTGATAACCATAAAGGTAAAGCTCCTTTAGTTTCTTCTAAATAATAAGCAATAAAACGATCAATAGAGCCAAAGACAGCACGATGTAAGACAACCGGTGTCTTTTTTGAACCATCTTTATCAACATAAGTTAAATTAAATTTAGCAGGTAGGCAAAAATCTAATTGGCAAGTCGAAATCGTTATTTCATTACCAACGGCCGGTTTAACTTGAACATCTAGTTTAGGTCCATAAAAAGCAGCTTCGCCAATTTTTTCAATATAATCGATTCCGATATTATTTAATACTTTTCTCAAAGTGTCTTCGGCCATATTCCACATCGCATCATCATTATGATATTTTACTTTATCTTCTGGATCACGCAATGAAAGTTCAAAACTATAATTGGTAATATTTAATTCTTTATAAGCTTCCAAGATTAGATTTACAACGGAAGTAAATTCACTTTCTATTTGTTCTGGTGTTACAAAAAGATGAGCATCATTTTGACAAAAAGATCTTGTTCTTTCAATTCCCTTTAAAGCCCCACTGGCTTCAAAACGACAATCGCGGGCAATTTCGCCAATTCTAATTGGTAAATCACGATAAGAATGAATAGCATTAGCATAAATCATCATATGATGCGGACAGTTCATAGGACGTAAAACAAACTCTTCACCTTCGACTTCCATTTTCGGAAACATATTGTCTTTGTAATGATCCCAGTGACCAGACGTTTTATATAACTCGACATTGCCTAAAGGCGGAGTTAAAACGTGTTGATATCCTAATTTTTTCTCTTTACCTTTAATATAATTTTCTAACTCTTCCCAAATAATATAGCCATTTGGTAGATACATAGGCAAACCCCTACCGACTAAATCATTCATAAAGAAAATATCTAATTCTTTACCAATTTTACGATGATCACGATTTTTAGCTTCTTCTAACTCTGCTAAATGATTATTAAGCTCTTCTTCCGTAGGAAAACAAACCCCATATATTCTTTGTAATACTTTATTGTTTTTATCACCTTTCCAATAAGCCCCGGATACTTTAAGCAGTTTAAAATTTTTACAAGCTTTTACTGTTTCCATGTGTGGTCCTCGACAAAGGTCGGTAAAGTCCCCTTGCGTGTAACAAGAAATAACCGTATTATCTTCATCCATTCGCGAAATTAAATCAATCTTATAAGGATCATCTTTAAACATTTCTAAAGCTTCATCTTTAGAAAGTTCATGACGAACAATTCTTTTGCCATCCTTAATAATTTTTTTCATTTCCTTTTCAATTGTCGGAAAATCTTCCTCTTTAATTACATTATCCCCTAAATCCATATCATAGTAAAAACCACTATCTACGACGGGTCCAACCCAAAACTTAGCCTCAGGATATAAATGTTTAATAGCTTGAGCTAAGATGTGTGCACAACTATGGTTTAAAACGTTTAATTTTTCATCTTCTTTAATATTTATCATATTTTTCCTCCTATTTTATATAAATATTTACTTCAATATCTTTATTTATTAATTCTTTAAATTTATCTTTTAAACTAACATCTCCGACAATACTTCCATAATGAATAGGAATTGCTTTTTGCGGTTTTATTTCATTTATATACTCGGCCGCTTCTTGATAGTCCATAGTATACTTACCACCAATTGGAATAAAACAAATATTAGTTTCAACATTTTCAATTTCCGAAACTATATCCGTATCTCCCATTATATAATAAGAAATGTTATCTAAATTAATCTTATAACCTACATATCCCATATCTTTGGGATGATAAGATTTATTTATATTATAAGCACTATATGTCCGAAATTTAAAATCAGCTAATTCGTAATTTTGATTAGGTTCTACCAATAAGATATTATTAGTAATTTCTCTTCCTACTTTTTCCATAATTTTAGGAACAATTAATTTAGTTGTTTCTTTTATTATCTTTTGGATAGAGATTGTATCAAAATGATCATAGTGGTCATGGGTTATAAAAATATAATCAGCATCATGATATTCTTCTTTAATTTGATACGGATCAAAATAGATTATAATATTTCCTGTAAGTTTTATAGCAGATTGGGTAAATATCTCTATATTCATCATATTCCTCCTCAAAATAAAAAGGATAATACCAAGGAGTCAATTTATGACGGTACCATCCTTTATTTTCTTAATTTAAGATAACGGCTTTCAACCGGAGTTTATTAGACTCTCTAGAAAGGAGTAACTTTTAAGTTTTTCCTTAGTTTCCACCAACCACTAAGTCTCTTTTTAAAAATACTTAAAAATCATGTCTTTCATAATCAATTTACGAATATATTATATAACTTTTTTATTGTGATAGCAAATTAATTCATCAATTATTAGTTAATTTTCTAACTAATTTGTCTTTACACTCTTGTTCTAATATTTCATAATTTTCTTTTGCTAAAATATCATCAATTCTTAATTTCAGTAACCAAGGTTCCACATTAAATAATGCCGCTATACTATTAAAGTAATCCTCGTTTTCTAATATAGCCTTTAAGCTACCACATAATACTATTGACGTTTCTAATAGTAACTCTTTAGGTAGCAGAAGACACATGGCAAAATAACTAGCCTCGAAGTTTTCAATATCCCTTTTAGTTTTTGGAGTCTTACATCCATACATATAATCACAAAATTTATTTAAATCTTTATTTAATGATTTATGAGCATATTGAGTCATTTTTTCACATCCTTTGATATTATTATACAAATATTTTTCTTTTTGGCAAATTTCGACATAATTTTCTAGTTATAAGTGTTATTCTACCTGCCGATACATCGAAATAATATATGTTGAATTTCTAGATTTATTTATTTTAACCTCTACTTATCCTCTTTAATAACAATTTCAGCACGAACTTTCGATGTATCATTTTTTTTTATTTTCGTTTATTTTCGCTAATCATTTCCATATCATCACATAATTGTTTTATTCTTTCAATGATTCTTCTAGCTTTTACACCATCTTCGCTATAGTTAGATAAAGCTAAATGATGTTCTAATTCTTCAATTGTTAAATTGGAAGTAAAAAAGGTAGCTAAGTGATTATCCATACGATGTTGTAATATAGTTCCTAATATTTCATCGCGCCCCCAGGCCGTTACTTTCTCTGCTCCGATATCATCGATTAATAAAATATCTACATTTTCATAATAATCCATTTTAGCAGAAAACGTATCCCAATCGTCTTTTAAATCTCTTAACATCTCCGGGAAATAACCGATTTCCGTTTTTACTCTTTTTTGACTTAATTCATTTAATAAAGCGGAGATTAAGAATGTTTTACCACAACCAAAATTACCATGCAAATAAAGTCCTTTTTGATGAGGATTTTTTTCATAGTTGTCATAAAAATTCTTAAGCCATTTAATTACTTTAACTCTTTTTTTATCAGTAATATCAATATCTTTCATCCGCGCCATTTGCTCACTTTGATTTTTAGTATTTTCTTTTTTTAAGCTTTCTTCTTTATATTGGCAGGCAACATAAGAAAATATTAAATGTTGATCATTTACTTTAGGATAATAAACATATCCTTCTATTTTATTTTTACATTCAAATAATGATGGACAATTTTCACAATTAGTTAGCTCCCTTGCGGCATCTTCTAATTTCGAAGTATATTTCATCGCTATATCTTCAGAAATACCTAAGTTGGTAACCATTGTCTTTATTTTGGGATTTTTTAAAGCTAAATTAAAATCTTTTTTTAAGGACATATTTATATTTTTAATATTATTACTTTTAACTTCTAACACTTTATCACCTACTTAAATTCTTTTAATAAGTCTTCTAATTCGGCCTTTTCTTCATTACTTATTTCTTCTTTTGTTATATTTTCGTTAAACCATACAGGTTCTTTTTCACTAATCTTAGAAGAAGTTACTTTCGAAGCCTTTTTGGAATATTTTTTATGTTCTTTTTCTGCCACACTCATAGCCTCAGCTGCGGTTTGAATATTTAATCTTTTCCACTGGCCAGCGATTGTTTCAATAAAAGCTTGATTTAATTTATTATTATTCCTGCGCAGTACATAATCAATTAAAACATTGACAACGGCGGGTTTTAATTCTAAATCAATAACTAAATATTCTAATAATTTTAAATCACGGCTGGTGGGTCTTACACCTTTATATTTACTTTTTAAAAAATCATAAGGGCTTGTAGTTTCAAAAACATGAATTATTCTTCCTCTATTAGAAGTATCGCCATTAGGACTGCGTAAATACTCTGGCTGTTTGCGATATATTAAAGTTGGCAAATTACCATTATTATTAAATTGATAAAATTTACGAGTGCTCTTTCTTAATTCTTCTTTATCAATAAATCCTTTTTCATTGACCGCTGTTCTTAATATTTCAGCCATTTTAAGAGAATCTAAATTATATACAAAGGCAAGCTGATTTATTAAATCCTTAGTTTTTTTATTAAATGTCTTATTATTTAGGATTCCCTTAGGAAAAGAAGATGCAATTAGATTAAAATCAATTTGTTCTTCTAAGCGTATTGAAGATGAAGATATAGATTGAACGTCAAAATGTTCTATGGAAGCATTTACTGATTTAAAAGTCATATTTAACATTTTAGATATATCAGTATAACCTGAAAGATCAATTTGAACTCGTTCATATTCTTGTTTGATTAAATCATATTCTTTTTTTCCTAAATTATTATATAAAATAATATTTAAAACCGGATGATTAAAAAATTCGCTTGCTGCTAAAGGGGAATATAATTCATAAACGTAATTATTTATTTCTCCTTCTTTATAAAATGTTTTTAGAAGACCAACACTTTCCAGTGCTTCTCTAGCTAGACGGATTGAATCCAAATCCATTTTTAATATCGCCATTAAATGGTGATGAGTGTAATCAATACTCATTATCTCCAATTTATCTAAATCTCGCCATAATGTTAAATACAAGCTAATAGCTAAAGAACCAATTATAGGTTCATATAAAGTAATTAAATTTTTACGATCTGTATCTGACAAAATTGTTTTATTTATTACTGAGTATGTATCAGCTGGTAATAAAGATATAGTTTTCATCGCCTCACCACATTTCTTAATTTATTATAAAATATTCTAAATATTAGTACAAGAATTATTAAGGTTTTTATAAAAAAAGAAATAGCTTGTTGCACCATTTCTTAATTTTTTATTAAACTGTTGGAACTCCTGTACCGTATGTTATATATGAGTCCTCTTTTTCTGTAAGTCCTCCTGTACCATAAGAAACACTTTCATTTGTATTTTCTGACTTGCCAGTTCCAAATGTAACTTCTTTTACAGTTGGCTCATTCTTGGTATTTCCACCAGTTCCATAAGTAATTTCAGGCTGAGTAATTTCGTTTTGAACATTACCACCTGTACCATATGTAACGTCTACTTTTTCTGTAGGTATAGATCCCGTTCCATATGTTATATCTGAATTTGTTTTCTCATCATTTTTTTTACCTTCTCCATATGTAATGTTAGGATTGTATGTTTCAATTAACTCAATATAAGCTTCCACTAAATTATTAAAAGTACTTCTTTTTTCCGTATTAGTTGGAGCATTTTTATAATTGTCAAGCTCTGTCATAAAAGCTGTATATTTATCAGCATTATATGAACTAATTGGTTTTAGATCCCTTAAAACAAAATCGATAACATTTTTAGCCATTATATTAAATTCTTCGTCACTACAAATTCTTACTAACGTCTCATAAGTTGTTCCATCATTTTTTTGAATTACAATTCCATATAAGCCACTGGCTGTAAAAGTAACTGTATTATCTTCATTAATAATATATTTTTCTGCTGCCTCGATTTCGGTAAGTGTAATCATACCTTCTGTATAAGCTGTATACGCTTTAACTTCTAAAACTTTACCATTAGTAATGTTAACTATCTCTCCTGTTTCATCGATTAATTCGACATTATTAAAAGATACATTATCATTGACTAAATAAACAGGTGATTTATAATTATATGATTGCTTAGAACTTTCTGTTTCTTGAGCTTCTGCTGCAACATCTACTATATTTATTTCTTCTTCCTTGATATTATCATTAACTACAACTGTATTAGATGGTGTAAATGTATATTCAGAATTTTCTAAATCGCTAGTATCTTTTTTCTTAACTTCCACTGTTTTATCTTTTGTAACTTTATTTTTTTCTTCTTCTTTCTTATCTTTAGTAAAATACCAAGTTACTAATACCCCTATAGCTATTAAAACAATAATAGCTAAAACAATAAATATTGTTCTTTCTTCTTTTGCAAGTTCATTCTTATTTTTCATATTCCCTCCCATTTTAATTATTAGATTTTCCACGAAAAAATCCTATATTTTCATAGGATTATTTTCTTGAACAAATCCCCTGAAATTTAATGCCTCTACTTGCTATGGCATCCTAATTAAATTATATAGTATCCTTCATCATAATTCAACAAATTTCGTTCTTTTTATGAAAAAAAGTTGGCTATTTTATAAGCAAACTTTAACATTTGTCAGTACAAGTACTATCAGTTACTTTAGTAATATTATCAACATAAATATTATATAGTTCTTCTTTTTGGGTAGCATTTAATTTAACATAAGGATCTTTTTGAGAATCAACTGTCGCACTATGATGAGCTACTATTTGACCATCCTTAACAAAAACTACTAATGGTACATAAATTCTTTTTTCCCCAGTAGAAACTGTATTACCCTCTTTATCAGTTAAGGTATATTCTTCTAAAATACTATCTAAAGCGTCTAACAATTCTTGATAGCCTTTTTTAGCCTTTTGCGTTTCGATAATATTACCGTCATCATTAACTTCCTTAATATTCTTAATTTGATTAGCATTATAATAATAAATTCGGGCTAATCCGGTATTTAAAGCAGCATCCAGTAATACAGGTACAGCATTTCGACACCATGGACACTCCGGATATCCAAAATAAATAACACCTGTCTTTTTATCTAATAAATCTAATACTTCCTCAACATTTAGATACGTCATAACATTATCTTTAGGAATACTAACTTTGGGGTATTCTTTTTGATTATTAGGATTTACTTGATTATTTAACTTTTCATATTCTTCTTTAAATTTTATCGCATCTGTTACTTCAGTTTCTTTCTTATTTTTGTCTTTAATATTTATCCAATTCATTCCTAAATAAATAGCTCCGGAAACCAAAATAATAATTAGGATAATTATAAAAATTCTTTTTTTCATTTATTTACCTACTTTCTAATTTTGATAGGCATCTAATAATCTTTTATGAATGCCTGGTTCAATAATATTTATCGTATTAATAGCATTTTCCAAGGCAGCTTTAAAATTACCACGATTAAATAGACCTTCTGCTTTAGCTAAACCTAAGTCAATTTCTTTATTAATTGGGCGATATCTATTACCATAGACTATGGCCATCTCCGCCATCCAAGCCGTCTTGACTAGTTCACTAGTTGTATTTAATAGTTTTAATACTAGGTCTCTGGCGGTATCTACTCGCGTATTTAATACTTTAATTGAGATTGGTTTTTTATCTAATTCTTTTACCATCTCTTGCATAGCTTCGGTAGCTTCCGCTAATTCAATATAATATTTTTTAGGAATAACTGGTAATTTAAAACTTTTAATCTTGTATTTAGCTCTTTTTAAAATATCTTTAATTTCATCTAATTGTTCGCGAGCTCTTAATTCATCTTCTTTTAAACTTCCTAAAGTGCGCAATGCTATTTCTAATCTTTCCTCCGCTTTAGTTAGACGCACATTTAAAAGCTCCATATCTTTCCCTAAACGGGAGTAAGCAAAGGCTTTAGAGCGATGAGAAGCAATAACTTGATCGTAACCTTTTTTGATATTGGTAAATTCATTTTTTATATCTCCAACAACTTTAACATCTTCATCGGTAAGATCATAACTATATTTAATTGCTCCTAATTTTTTCAGAAGATCATTATTAATCTTCGTTAATTTTGTCACTTTAACTAAGATAGTACGAGAATAATCTTCAAATATTTTTTTGGCTATCCGCTCTTTATCAAAATCATTATACAAACTATCGTAATAATCGACTAAAGTTTTTAACTCAAAAATCGAATCTTCAATATTTAAAACGTTCAAACGAGCAAAGATATCCGATATTTTCTTTTCGGTTTCGGTAATATTATATTCAATATTTAGATAATCTAAGTTGAAGCCCTCTTTGCGCATTTTATCAGAAATAGTTTTAATATCAGAAATTTTTTTCGGAATAATGGTTTTACCGATCATGATAATTGAGGGAGCTTCTTCAATAACTAATTTTAGATTACCAATTGTATCATCGATGGCTTTAACTATTTTCCCAACTTCCGAAAAAGACCCTTCATCCATAGCAATTTCAAAAGCACTAAATAATTTATCAACATTTTCAAATTGTAGTTCGATTGGACTAGAAATTAAACTATAATCTTCTTTTTCTTTATTATATTTATTAAATATCTCGCGATACATAGCTTTAAGTTTCGTTATTGTTTCACGATTTTTTTCTTCACTTAAAGTTATTTCTCTTATTTCTTCTAATAAAAAATTAGCTCTCGTTTTAACATAATATATTTGTAATTCGATTTGGGCCAGTTTTTGTTTTAAGTCTTTATAATTTTTACCTTGAAACAATTCCTCTACTTCTAAAAGTTCATCGGAAATTTTGGGCACTTCTTCATCTTTAATCTTTTTAAATCTTTTTTGCCACTGACCAAAGGTCTCTTCCATTTTTTCATTATTTAGTAAAGACTCTACTTTATTAAGCTCAGTTAAGATAGAAGCAGAGATAATTAAATTTTTATCTCTTTCCAAAGTATTTATTTCTTTTTTATAAGAATTTTTCTCTTTTTTATTAATTAAGTTTAAAACAACTATAACAATGGCTACAGCAAGTATATAGTAACTAACAGCTAAGATAGTAAATGTTGTACTACTCACATGACCACTTCCTTACTATAAACATTTTAACACATTATTCGACATTTTGTATATGCTTTTTTAAAGAACATTTGGAAGTTTCTGTCATTTAAAACATATAATTAATTTGACAAGACTATTAAAGTAAAGTATAATCAATGTTGCGATGTAATGGCAGTGTTATTTAAAAAGATGATGTGTTTGTTGCCATAATGGTAAGTGAGTATCCGAAACTGCCTTTGGAGAAAATAAAAAACAAACTCCCCTTCTTTTTTAGGTAACAATTTCTTTTACCCGTAATATAAAGAAAGGAGATAATAATATGGCAAGATATACTGGTCCTGTTTACAAAAAATCTCGTCGTCTTGGTTTTTCGACTTTAGAAAATGGCAAAGAACTTGCTCGTCGTCCTTATGCTCCTGGTATCCATGGAAATTCACGTCGTAAAAAGATTAGTGAATATGGAATCCAAATGCAAGAAAAACAAAAAGTACGTTTCATGTATGGTTTAAATGAAAAACAATTCCATAAATTATTTGAACGTGCGGCGAAAATGCAAGGTGTTGCTGGCGAAAACTTATTAAAGCTTTTAGAAAGTCGCCTAGATAATGTTGTTTATCGTTTAGGACTTGCTAAAACTAGACGTGGCGCTCGTCAAGTTGTTAATCATGGTCACATAACTGTTAATGGTAAAAAAGTTGATATTCCTTCTTACCAAGTTAAAGTTGGAGATGTAGTTGCTGTTAAAGAAACATCTTTAGACCATAAAGCAATTAAAGAAGCTGTGGAAACTACTTTAAATCGTCCAGCATATGTAGAATTTGATGCTAATAAACTTTCTGGTAAATTATTACGTTTACCTGATAGAAGTGAACTTAACCAAGAAATTAATGAATCACTTATCGTTGAATTCTATAATAGATAAAAAATTGAACGTTGTAGTTCAATTTTTTTTAGGCCATAAATTTAAAGGATAAACTTTTTGTTCAATTAATTTTTGAATACTCGCTACAACCTGGGCTTTATCTTCTTTATAGGTAACGCCAAACCAAATAGCTGAAGTTAGTACTGTATATAATTCAATTTCGCCTTTTTGTATTAATTTAAATAAATCTTCTAATATTAAAGCTTCGCAATTATCTAAATTATCAGCATTCTCTTTCATAAATTCCGTAAATAAATTTTCTAATAAGGGAAAAATATCCGGTAATAAAGCCAGCATATTCATTGAAGTCGGCGTATCATCTGCTACTATAAAACTTTGTTCTTCATTTAAAGGAGTCGCCACAATTTGGCCATCTACTTTTTCGACATTACTTTCCGTAGCTTTAACTAATTTACCATTTTCTACCTGACAAATTCCTCTTTTAACTTTGCCATTTTCCGTTAAAGTATTAGCTACTTTATATAGGATGTTTCCATATTTTTGATAATTAGTACTTTTAAAGAAATTAACAGCATCCTGGTATGCTTCATAACCATAAAAATCATCGGCATTAATTATAACAAACGGTTCATGAATAAATTCTTTGGCTGATAAAATCGCTTGGGTTGTACCTAAAGGTTTTACCCTATCTTTAGGAATATTGTAAAGTTTTTTCATTTGATCAATATCTTGCAAAGCATATTCTACTTGGATTTGATCTTCAATTCGTTTCCCAATTGTTTCTTTAAATACTTCTAAATTTTCTGGTTTTATAATAAAAACAATTTTATTAAATCCCGCTTTTATTACATCATAAATAGAATAATCTATTAAAAATTCCCCGTTTGGTCCTATAGGTTCAATTTGTTTTAATCCACCAAAACGGCTGCCCATTCCCGCTGCTAATATTACAAGCGTCATATCTTGCATGTTCTCACCTCTATTTTCATTATATAGGATTGCCCATAAAAAAACTAGCTATTTTTTTCGGTTGGTTTAAAAATAACAACCGTCTTATGAATCATAGATAGTTTTTTCATAATTTTTTTGAAAGTTTCCATATTAAGGGTGTTTATGACTTTAAAAGTATCAGTAGTTAACATATTATCGGCGATGATATTATCCTGAAGTAAAGTGTTTACTTCTTCGATATCATCATAAGTAAGGACAAAAGCGGAAATTAATATTTTTTTTTGCCGATTTAACTCTTCACTTGTAACATTCATATTATCTAGATGTTTATTAATTTCTTTTATGACTTCATCGGGATAATTTGTTTCGGCACTGACTGTTAGAGTAAAATGATTTTCCCATATGTTAGCGGTAAAAGAAAAAGGCTTAGTAATTAAATTGTTATTAAATAGGTTTTCATGGATTTCGCTAGTAAGACCAAAATTGTTTTTCAAAAGAAATGCTAAATATAATTTTAGCTCATCTTTACGATATTCTTTAAAATTAGTTAAAGGTACTTTAACTGTTACTTTTAATTTAGGAATTGACACATTCCTGTTTTCTTCATAGTATTTACTGACTACTTTATTAGGCTCTTTTTCACTTTTAATTTGCGGTTTTTCATAATTATTAAATTTTTTCTGTTTTTCATTTTCTTTAATAATAGCTACTGCTTCATTAGGATTAAAGTTACCAGTTATGATAATAAACATATTGGCCGGATGGTAAAAATTATCATAAACTAAGCTTAAATTATCAACATTTATTTTTTTGATATCTTCAACTGTGCCACTTATTAAATATTTTCTTTTATTTTTATGCCATAATAATTCATTAGTTTTAAAAATTAAAATCGCATTGGGCTCATCTTGATACATTTTTATTTCTTCGGTAATTATCTCTCTTTCGGATTTGACATTTTCTTTCGTAAAATAAGGAGTCTGCACATAATCTAGTAAATAATTTAAGTTATCTTTAAATTTATTCGAGCCAAAAACTTCATAAAAAGTAAAATCATTAGTTGTACACGCATTAATAGAAGATCCTAAATCATTGAAATACTCATGGGCGGATTGACCATCAGGCATATAAAACATCATATGTTCTAAAAAATGGGCAATTCCATTGGGAACTTTTAGAAAATTTTTTGAACCTTTTGTTTTAAATTCGGTATGAATACTCCCATATTTAACATTTAAAGTCATATAAAAATTTTTAACCTTATCATTTACCCACATAATAATGGGCATTCCCATTTCGGTTTCATCATAATATATTTCCTCATCTATACCTACAATATTTATTTTTTTCACTCTTCCACCCCACTTAGTATATAAATAGTATTAATTTTAACTTTTTTCGCTAGCTTTTTTAGATCATTGACTGTTACTTGTTTTATATCCTTTATTCTTTGCTCAACAGTTTTTAAATTAGCAATATTTTGAAATAAGAAATTGTTAATAAGCGAAGAGGGACTATCTTCAATCATGTTTAAAGAAGTAATAATCCCCTTTTTCGCATTAGCCAATTCTTCTTCCGTGATTTTACTGCCCATTTCTTTTAAAGCTTTTTTCATTAATGCAATAGCTTTAGAAGAATTTTTTTTAGCTATCCCGGCATATAAAATGATTACACTATCATATTTTTGATAAATACTATTAGTGGTATAACATAAAGAATTTTCTTGCCTTAAATAAGAGGCTAATTTTGTATTAAGGGATGAGCCTCCTAATATATAATTGTATAAATAACCTACCACATCTCTTTCCTCCGGAAGCGGATTAACGATATTACAACCTATTAAAAGATTAGTTTGGTTAATATCAGCCGTTTCTTTTTTTGTTTGGATGCGACTGCGCGTTTTACCGTCACTAAAAATTTCAATATCATAATTTTTTACAATGCGCGAGATAAAATTCTTTTCTAAATAATCAGCAATATTATCCATGTCTAAATTTCCTATTAGATAAATATCGCAATAGTCTTCTTCTAATAATCTTGTGTATTCGTCTTGGACATCTTGAGGTGTAACATTTTCAATTTGTTCTTTGTTTCCTAACATATCATAAGCCAGTGGAGCATTGGCATCCATGTTTTTAAAAAGCTGACGATATGCGGAGGATTTAATATTTTCGGTCGCTTTTTTTTCGTCATTTAAAATATTATTCTTAATGATTTGAAAATTTTCATTATCAAAAGAATTGGGTTTAAAGATAGCTTCCGTTACTAAATTTAATATTTGATTTAAATATCCTTCTTCACAATAACGAGGATTTAAAAAATCTAAGCAAAAATTTGTTAGTAAACATTGGCCTACTCGTGAAAGCAATCCATAAAAATTAGCATTATATAAATCTTCTAAATGCATGCTAAAACTTTTTTGGGTATTATAAGTTGCTGTGGAAAAACTTAACAATTCCATTAAAAACTTTCGGGGAATAATTTTCTCTTTTTGGATTTGTTCTCGAAATACAATTTCTAAATGACAATTTTTAAATTTATCAGTTTTAATTGTATATAAGTTGAATGAATTAAAATTGTATGTTTTATATTCCATAGGTCACCTCTAAATTTAATCTCTTTGTTATATATTCTTCTCATAAATGTTTTAATCATACTAAAATTAATAATAAAACGTCGAAAAATATTCGGCGTTTCATTTAGTTATTTGTTCTACATTATAACCATAATATTTTAAAATTTCAGTGGCTTTTTTACTTTTTCTTCCTTTAGTACAATAAAGATAATATTTTTGATTCTTGTTTAAATATTCTTTATAATTAAACATTAATTTATCATAAGGAATATTCTGACTATTAGGTAAGTGCTCCATATTATAGGTAACAACATCTTCTAAATCAATAATAGTGCCATCATGAGGAAAATTACGATATGTCATTTTTATCACCAATATAAAATATGTTTTTGAATAATTTAAGCATATTATGAATCCCTATAAAAAAAACCTTAAAAAAGGTTTTCTAATCATCACCGAAGAAATCATCAAAAAATTCATCATCAGACACAATGTGTTCATCAACAATTACGCTGTCATTATCCACTTTAATGTTTGGTTGTGTCTCGGGTTTTGCTTCTTTTGGCATTTCTGGTATTTTCTCATCTTCCATCATATTTTTTAAATCAAAAGTGGGAATAGTTATTTTCGGTTCTTCCACTATTTTTGGTTTTTCTTCTAATTTAGGCATTTCAAAAGTTGGACGTTCTTTTTGCTTTTGTTCCATTTCTTGACGTTTTTTCTCTTCTTCTTCTTTTTCTAATTTAGCTATTTGTGCGTCGATATCTTTGATCATCGCATCAATATCCATTGGCGTTTTATTAGCAAGATTATTACCAAATGGTGGCATGCCCATTTGATTTGGCATTCCCATTGGACCCCCAAAACCAGAGTTAGGCATACCAAACATACCATTTGGCATCATAGCATGTGCATTGCCGTTTTCCATATTTTCTGACATCTTTTTTCTTTTTTCTTCTTTTACAAATTCCTTTATATCAAATATTTTAACAGTCTTTAAAGGTCTAGTATAAAATTCGGATTTTTCATACTTTTTCATTCCCTCTTGATTATAAGAAGGCACTAATTTCGTTTTAAAAGGATTCATACGGGCTTTAAGGATGATGACTTCATTCATTTTCATTTTTTGTAAATCGGTAACTGTAACTAAAGGTTTTTCAGATAAGGCTTTATCTTTATCTTTGGGTTTTTTAACACCACACAATTTACTAATTTCCTCTAAAGCTTTTAATTCTGTTGTTAATAAATAAATTAAATTACCACAATTAGAACGAATTGTCTGAGCATCGTTTTCCCCATAAACGTCATTTAATTGGGCAAAGTTCTGAATAATAAATGTAAAACGAATATCACGACTACGCGCCGCTGTAACCATACTTGTAACATCTTTTAAAGGAGGCATATTAGCAAACTCGTCAAGGATAAAATTAGTACGATATTTTAAACGCCCGTTGGCTTGCTTATAAGCTTCATCAATTAAAGTTTCGTAAAGTTGTTTAATAAAAATAGTTGCTAAAGCATGATAAGTAGTTTTTTCATCATGGATAACGATGAAAACTGCAGATTTTTCTTTACCAATATTGCGCATGTCAAAATCGGTAAATGATAACATTTCACTTAAATTCTTCTGCGCAGCAAAGATACGAATCTTTTGTCTAAAAGTAGAAAGTTGGCCACCTTGAGTTTCCTTAGGAGCATTAATAACATTCGCAGCAAAAATATATGGGGAAGAATTTTCACCTTTCATCGTAAAGTATTCTTTAATAAAAGTCGAAGTTGCAAAACGTTCTTCTCCTTGGGTTGTCATAGTATAAATTGAATTTATATTAATTTCTTCTTCTTTACCATCTTCAAATAGACCTAAAACACAACCAGAAAAATAATCGGCAGCCGAGTTTTGCCAGAAAGGGTCGGCATTACTATTTTTTTCTTTTAAGATGTTATTAGCTACGTCTTCTAGAAGTTCTGTTGCTTTATCCACATTACCATCTTTATAAAGTTGATAAGGTAAAGTTAAAGGATTCCAAGAACTACCTTTAACGGGATCACGGAAATTTAAAACTATTACATTATATCCTTTTTCTTTAAGCATGGCCGCATGGTTTTTATAGATTTCCCCTTTAGGGTCCGTTAAAACCATGCTTTCGCCTTTTTTAGCTAATGACATTACTAATGGATCAACTACACTTGTAGTTTTTCCGGAAGCTGTTGCTCCCACTACCAACGTATGGTTTTCACTATTATCGACATACCATTCTTTTTTATTCATCATTAAAACAACGCCCGCCGCATCAGTTTTGTCGTCGTTAATAAAAATTTTTTTAACACCAAAAGCATTCTTCATTTCTTTGTCAGTAGCAAAACGCGAATATTCATTTTCTTCTTTTTTCTTTACAGTAAGACCGACACCTTTGCCCTTTTCTTTATCAAAAATATATGATGAAACACTGGCAAAAATAATAATTAAGACAATGGCAAACATGACAAGAGTTATTGGTAAATATTTAGCGGTAAAAGCTTCAAAAGGATTCAAACCATAAAAAGTTCCTGTCAACCCAAAAGAGGAAAAATTTAAGACAGCAATCGCGCAAAGATAGAATAAGAATATACAAAAAATGATAAAAATTATTAAATCTTTAGGGGATATTCGAAATTTCATAAATTTTCCTCCATATTTCTTAATTTTATTATACTATATTTTTTTCTTAAATACTATTTATATTTATGATTTTTATTAATAATTACGATAATAATTGCAACTACAAAGGCTCCAATGACACTTAAAATAATTATTAAGTTTAATTGATTATTTTCTTCTTTTATTTGTTCCTGAGTTGAATTTTCAATATTAGAAAGAATTATGGGCTTTTGATAGGCATTAGATTTATTTATTTTCCAAGTGTAGACATTATTTTCAATATAATCAGCATTATTATTGAGAATTTTTTGATTAGTTTTTATATTAACTTCTACTTCTTGGGCGGATATATATTTCTCGAAGCATAAAAATTCATTACTCGTTCTGATATCTATTTTATCATTAGTATTATAAAAAGTAACGTTTTCATAACAGGTATTTATGATATTTGAATCTGCAAACTCCTCAGTAGTAAACGGATAACTAATTATTAAATTAGCTTTATTATCATCACTATTATTAGTAATATTATAATAATCTAAATTAGGATCCTTTTCATATGAATCAGAATCTTGATCGCTATAAATGGTTCTGATATTCCCTGTGTAATTTTTAATAGTACTAAAGTACTCGTTATTAAGGTCGGTTTCTAATATATCTAGATTTTCTATAGCAGCATTGGGTGTAGTTAAATCTAAATCATATTTTATTGTACATCCTGATAACATGAATAAAACTATACTTAAAAAGATAATTTTTTTCATCTAAGCTCCTCCTCTACTATAATAGTCTGTCATATCTATAATTTGATTAGAATCACTATCAAAGGACATGGTGCGAACACGCATACCCTCATCAGCTCCCGCTGCTTCCGCTACTTTATATTGTTTTGCTCCTTCATCAACTCCAACAATTATCATAATATGTCCGGGATGAAAAACTAAATCACCAGGCTTAGCTATAAAACTGGAAGTCATAGGATGAGTTATACCGTAATTTGGAAAACTATCTGAGCCTTCGACCGGAAAATCATAACCAGCATTATATATTGCCCAAGAAACAAATCCACTACAATCTAAACCAGAATAGTTGTAAGAACGATCATTAGCATAAATTGGACTAGCTAATTTGGAGCCCCACTGCCCACTAGCTAAACTAACTTTACTTCCGTGGCCGCCACCCCATTCATAAGGTAAACGAATTTTATATTCTTCGCATAAATCACTAGTGATAGATAAAGCCGCCGCCACAACACCTTCACGCGTTTTTAAACCCGCACTTTCAATTTTTGATTTAATGTTATTATTAAAATCATCAATAGTTGTATTATGTTCAACTAATGCATCACTTAAAGATTTTCCAGAGAGTTGAGAGCATGTTTCAGTTGAAGTGGCATTACCTACTCTACCACTATTAAAAGAACCGTTACTACTGCTACCTTCTGCATTAGTACTCATAAAACAAGCTAAGATCATTAAAATTACAAAAGAAAACAAAACACTAACTAAAAAGCCCCCAATGGCAATAGCGACATGTGGATGTTTCATAATAAAATTTAATATTTTCTTGTTTACATTACCTTTAAGATCACTAGCTTTTTCTTCACTATTATCTTCTTCTAAATTATTTTCTAATGCTTCACTTTCTGAATCAGTAAGATTTTCTTTAGTTTCAATTGGCTTTGGTTTAGAAAGACCTAACATAGTACCAGGAACTAAACTATTTGCTCTTTTAGGACTAGCAATTTGATTTAATGCTTCTTGACCAGCAGGAGTCTTTAATACTTTTTTTACAATTGCTCCACTACCTGGAGCAATAGTATTAGCAGCCATAGCTACTCCTTCAGTTGCCACTTTGCTTTTAAGGGCTGACATTTTAGGATTAGTAGTATTTGCTGGCTTAGTTGTTGTTTGTTGTTGAAGTTCATTTATTTCTTCTGTTGAATTTTCTATATTATCAGTTGGATGCATTTGTTACACCTTCTAACTATTATAATCCGCCGCCACTTCCAAAGGAATCTAATTCCTCTTGTGTTAATATAACATTAATTTGCATTCTTCTACTACCACAGACAAATAAAGCTTCTCCTTGATTGAAATATTTTATTCTTTCTTTTTCATTATCATTTAAATCAACAAGTTGAGCTAAATCATCAACCGCTTGTTTACGTAGACCCATAATTAAATAATATGATGCATTATCAAATATGGCTTTACCATGCATTATTAAATTAGGGGAAGCAAAATCAGTAGGTTGTTGAGTAATAATTATTGTACCTGTATTATATTTACGGCTACGGCGTTGAATTTGAGCTAAGAATTCAGCACCAAGTTCATTACGACTAGAAAGTAATACGTGCGCTTCATCAACCATCATAATTGTATTTAATGATTTATCTAGACACAATCCCCAAGCATATTTTAAAATATTGAAAAATAAAGCATTACGAATATTTTCGTCACTGTTCATTAATTCGCGAATATTAAATACAATATAATTGCTATTTATCTTAATAGTTGTATGACCTGTAAAGTAATATCTTAATTCTTTAACTAAAGGACGAACTCGTAATTCCAAACGTTCCATAATATCGCGTTCTTGGGTCTTTTCTGGCATTGATAAAATTCTTCCTTTAATTGTGGCATAAACATCTTCAAAAGTTGGATAATCTTCGGATGTTAATTGAGAAAAGTCTGTATCAAAATCAATTTTATAACGTTTGTAAGTATCTTGAACAATCTCACTAAATAGAGCTAAAACATCATCTTCTATAGAAGGAGAATAATATTTCATAAAAGCTTTTAAAGATTGTAAAGTTCTCGTTAGAACTGTATAACCAAGACCTTGGGCAATTTCTTCTTCATCAGCGTCCATGACAATTTCCAACGGATTTATCATACCGAATTCTCCACCCTTACCTAAGTCGATAAAGTCACCACCTAGATTGCGAGTCATTTCTTCTAGTTCACCTTCAGGGTCTATTGCTACTATCTTATAACTATTGCGAATATGATTACGAAGTAATAATTTAGCTGCTGTTGATTTACCACTACCAGATGTACCTAGAATAATCATATTAGCATTATTTCGATTATGCTCTTTTTTTATTTGATATAAAAATTGATTAAATAGAACTACTCCTCCGGAAAAGTCAACTCCTAAAAGGGTAGAATAGCCTGGATCTTTTATACTATCAAAAACAAAAGGATACATTGCCGCTATAGTTGGAGAAGGAATCGGCGTTCCAACGCGATCTTCAATATCTTGTTTAGGGAAAATTGGAATCATTGATTTTAGAACTTTTTCTTGTTCAAACATCAAAGGAATTCCACGCATTCCTAAAGCATCTAAGAAAGAACGAACTTGAATTTTTTTCATATCCAATTCTTCTTTATTATTAGCTGTAATCATAATATGCATTTGAAAATCAAAAATTTTGGACTGAGTAGATGCTAGCATAGAAACAAATTGTTCTATTGATTCATAATCTTGTCTTATTCTTTCTTGAATGGTTCTATCTCTTTCATGTTGATATCGAACTTTTAAATCAGCTATTTCTTTATTAAGCATTCTCGTCATTGTCGAAAATTCAATAGGGATATGTTTAATAACAACTTTAACACCAGATATACTAGTTAGATTGGCTAAATAACCATGGGCAATATATTTAGGATAACTAACAATAGTTAAAATCGTCGCATATTTATCACTAATAACAAACTCTGTTGGTTTAAATAATAATCCTTTTGGAGCTATCTCACTTTTTAAACTCATGAACTAATCACCGTCCCAAAATTAGTTGTTGTTCCCCCATTTAAGAAATTATCTAAAAGCATTCGTAAATCTGAGTTGGATGCTTGCGCCGAATTTACACCTGCATTAGCCAAATTGGTAATTAAACTGTGAATCCGTTTTTGAATAATTTCTTGTTTTTTCTCTTTAAATAAAATGTAATATTCGGTATCGACTACACTCATTTCACTACTCATAAATAAATTTGCTTTATTAATATCTTGATCAATTAATTTTCTAATCTCTGGACTAGGCGTATGGGAGTACAAAACTTGTAATTGCGAAAGATATATATTAATATCTACCGGTCTATCAGCTATTACTAACCAAAATTCGTAATCAATAGCATTGTAGAAATTACGCATTCCATAAATCACATTGTTTTGCGCTTGTGCATCAAGAATAAAAATATCTTTTGATTCTATTTTTACTCCCGTTACATAATTGCCATTTTCTAACTCAATCATCCCATTCATGATGCTTTTAACAGGAACCCAATCTTCCGAATATTTCGATATACTAGCGTTCTTTGCCATTTACACACCAACCTCTCCAATAATACTTTTTTCTTTTACTAAAATAATTATATATGTTATTTAATAAAGTTAACATATTGTGATAATTAGGAACCGGCATTACTAAGAATGCGGAGATTAAAGCCGGAAGTAATATTAATATAATTAGAAAAATGTTACTAGTTCTTATCACAAATAACAACACTAAAGTTATTACAACTCCTATCAAAAAAATTATTAAATCTATGGGATTGAAAAAACCTAAAATTAATTTCGACTTTTTTGAATTAGCAGGTATTAAATAATTCCCCATTTTTATTCCTCCTATTTTTTATCTTTACCAAATGATATTTTTTTATCTTCCACCATTTTTGTAAAGAAATCTTGTAACTCTTTATTTGATTTATAATCGCCATTAGCTTTTTCTTCAGCAAGAGCTTTAACATATGCACGATCTTCGGCTGTTTTTGGATTAGCTTGAACATCACTTCTATACTCTTTAAGGACATTTGCAAAAGTCTCTGCTGTATAATTTCCATTAGCATCAACAGCTTCTTTAGCAACTTTATAGTTTTCATTAGTCTTTTTGAGTTGCTCAATGACTTCTTTATTCGCACGTTTTTGAAGATCTTGATCAATTGTTCTTTCACGCAAGTGATCATTTTTATATTGACGAGCTAGCTCAGAACTATTTTCTTTAATACCATCTAAGATGTAATCAGCCAATCTTTGATTAATACGATTTTGTTCTTCAGCAGCTGATAACATCTCATTGTTATTTGCTGCTTCTTGACGAACGTCATTACGAGCTTCTGCTCGAGCTATTGCTCTTAAATTATTATACTCTGCACTATTTTCAAAGGCTTGCATTCTTTGTCTAGCAGCCGCTCCTTCATTAGCATCATATTCGTTACGTAATTGTTGAGCTCTATTATTAATTGCTTGTGTAAATGCGGGACTATTTTCGACATTTCTAATTGTTTCGTTATAAGCTCTTTGAGCTTGCTGTAATCTCTCTCTTAGCACTTCATTGTTATTTGGATCATCATGATGTTGAATATATTCTTGAAGTTCTTGAAGATGTTTTTCTAATGCTTGTTTAGTATTTGTTTTATAAACACTATCTATTTCACGGTTTATATTAGCGCCTATAGTATTGCCACCAAAATAGGAATGAGCATATTTATGATCACCAGTTACATCGCTAGAAACAGATTGATAGGTGTTTCTAAAGCTGCCTTTATGGTTTTTCCAACCACTTTGAAGGCCTTTTAAAGCCGCGGCTCTAGTAAGTCTGCCACTACCATCACCTTGAACTTGTGCAGCCCACATACCACCTAAAGCTCCACGCACAGCTCCAAAACCTTTAGCAGGTAGGGAACCAATTGCATTTAAACCTCTGACTACATGTTCGCCACCTACCATATCTTTTAGCTTGTTGCGAATATTTAATGAACCAGTATTGATGCTTATACCTAAAGCATCTGAAATTAATTTAGGAGCTTGCTTAACAAACATTAAAATACCAATAATTACTGCGACACGAGCAATTGCTTTAGTTCCCCATGACACCGAATTTATATCCATTATTAACGGTGTTTTAATAGACATAAAGGAAATTTTGGTTAATATTGAATCTTCCCACATGTCTTGCACATTTGGTAAATGAGTAATCATAAAAATACCTAAGAATATAATAGCAATTCTGACAAATACTTCAAAATACGATTGTAAAGTAAATTTAGTCCAACTATCAAACATTTTCTTCTGACTTGGAACAATACGAGCTAAAATTGGAATAGGAGCAATAAGCTGGGCAAAACCTAATTTTGCTGCTCTTAATCCCATATCTATACAATAAGAAATCATAATATAACAAACGAATAATCCCGCAATAGTTGAAAGAATTATAGAATAGTCAATTTGACCTTCATAAATAAAGTTAGATAAAAATTTAAATCCACTAAAATCACCAGTAGTTTTAGCATACTGCATTACAGATTTGAAATTTAAAGGAGCTTGTATATCATTTGAACGATTATATACTAACATTTCTGCAGCACAAGCCGATGCAGTAGAGCCATAGGCATATCCATCACTCATATTATGACAAGCATCATAACTGGCAATTTTATCATATAAATATTGCTCTTTAGCATTAAAATCATGATTATCTTCTGCCCAAGCACTATAATCAAAATCAGCATTATAATTTTGATTACTATTAGTAAAATCATCCACGTTTTCACCTATTGCTTCGGCTTCAAGACGGGCTTCATCGACTTTTTCACTATATTCTTCATCAGTTAAATATGGATAGAAAAAGGAAGTAAACACATCGACCGCAATAGAATTACCAGCTAATGCCACCGAAGCAGAATCTCCAGTAGAATTCCATTTTATAAAACAAGTACCATCACCATTTACAACGTACTCGTGTGGTCCTTTTAAAGTATTTAATTGTTCACACATATCAGCTTCAAAGGCTAATTCCAGAGTATCGGTTGAATACGAATAATTTCCTAAAATTATTTTTCCAATAATATTTTCTTCTAGTAAGATTTCTTGAGCTTGATACAAAAACGTAAATATTGTCGGTAATACGGCAATAAGTACTAAAGCAATAACTGTATTAGAAATAATTTTTCCCATAGAGCTATCACCTTTTACCAAAGAATCAGGATCAGCTATACTTTTTAAAATGGTATAAGCTAGGAAAAATAACATTATAACACCTAAAATAACATACACACGATTTATAAAAATTTCAAATGTTTCAGTGCGGAATATTCGCGCACTACTGATTAACATATATAGTTCATATAACCAACCAACAAATTTATAAATTACAGAATCTATTGTTACAAAAAAACCATATATTACATCCCATATTTGGCCAGCATCAAACATATTTTTTCACCTACAATCTATTGAATTCCACATGTAGAACTATCTATAACACTTAAAATTAAATTAATTATGGTTGGTATTAAGAAAAATATAATTCCAAATATTATTCTTTTCAAGAAATTAACATTGGCTTTTTTAAAAGCATCTTGATTTTGAGCAGCAATGGCTTTAGCATAATCTATTACAGAAAAGGCAAATACCAATATTACTACTGCCATTTTCATATAATCAAATATTTGTTGCAATAAAGCCCCAACAGTGCCATTTTGATATTTTCCATCAACCTTATTTCCCAAAAGTCCATTACAAGTGTTTAGGTCTTCATCATTTTGCGAATTTGACGCACCGTTTTGTCCATTACCTGGTTCACCAGTTCTTTCAAATTCACTTCCCCAAATAACATAATTATAATCTGGATTAGATCTTACATAACTATCAATAAAACTTTTAGTACTACTATCGCCAGCATAAATTTGTACATTAGCAGCATCTGCTTTAGCATCACTAATAACAACACCTAAATATTCAGGACATTCAGAACCTAAATCAATATTAGGTAAACTTACAGTTTGGTTTTTTCCTTGGGCATCAACATATTTTAAATTAGTATTAAGATATTTACTAGCTGCACTAGAATAATCTTTTGTTTGCATTTCTTTTAAATCATTTGTATTTAAAACACATCTTTTATCTTGATCATCACTTTTAGCTCGCTGAACTATTCCAGCAATAAGGCCTAAAGAGTGCCCAAATCCGCCAAGAGAACTCAGTGTACCATAAAGCAATGGAGTTGTTACATTCTTAATATCCTCTGATACATTACAGTTAATCTTTGGCCCTTGCAAATTTTCAAATATAGCTTTAGCATTAGAATTTGAGGGGTTATTAATAGTTAATTCAGCATATTCATAATATCCGCCCGATTTATCACGACTATTATAAAAACACGTTTTAGTTTCAGCTGATACTGAAGTTGTAAAACATAGAAAACTTATGCTAATTAAAAGAACGAAGATTATAACTTTTTTCACAGTATCACCTAACTTACTCTAAAATTATAACATAAATTTACTTTTTATCATAGTTTTTTAAGGTAAATTATTTTTATATGACAACTTAAAAAAGTAACGATTATTTATTCGTTACTTTCTTTAAGAATATTTTCTAGTTTTTCTAAGGTAATGTTTAGTGATTTGCAAATGACTTCTTTGGCTACACCATTTTTGGATAAATTTATGGCAGCTTCTTTTTGAGCTTTGGCTATCCCTTGGCCTACATATTCTTCTTCTATTAACCAACTATTTAATTTTTCTTTTAATTCTTTATCATAGGCTGCTGATACTTCCGGATCGCCACTTAGTCTTTTTAACTCCTTGACTGCTTCCTTTAACTCTTCATCACTATACTTACTCATATTCCACTCTTTCTCCTCTTTAAATATTTGTAGCCATCTTAAGTTGTCATTTATTTTCTTACTTCTTAAATTTAATATGTGTATCTCTAACATATCTGTTACTTCTTCTTTGGTCTGTATATCATACAGTCTACTCGTATTATGTAACTTTGTAAAGTTTTGATCATTATAATCAAGAACACATATTCCAATATATTTCTTTATTTTTTTATACTCTTCGCCACTTTTTAAACTTCTATCGGCTAGTTTGCCTAAATAATAAAATATCCTACTAATCATTTTTCCTTCATTATATTTTTGCATTTCGACTATAACATAATTTTCTTCATCAAATTTTACTAGGACATCTAAAAAGTTCTCTTTTCTTTTTTCGTTATCTTTTTCTAAATAGGTATCCAAATATTCTATCTTTTGAATTTTCTTTTTTAAAACGTCTTCCAAGAAGTCTTTTAAATATCTTTCATATCTAAACAATGCTTTAAATATTCCATCGGATGTTAAAGGGACAAATGGGGATGTTGTAACTGGTATATTATTCACCTCGCTTTCTTTTTTATTTTTGTAAGTTTATTCCTTACATTAGGTATATTATCCTTTTAATCTTCATTTCCCTTTTTTTGGGCAAAAAAAAATAGAAAATTTTCTATTTTCCACATTCACTTGGGTGAATAACACAATCTGTACAAGTTTCATAATCCATATCAGTTCCAGATACATCCATGGCCCAGTTAATTAACATCATTATCACAGATGGTAAAATAAAGATAATTATTGCAGCTACAGCACGCATAGCTAATGATTTACTTGATTTTTTAATTTCATCATCCTTTTGAGCTACAACGGCTTTACCAAAATCAATACTACCCATAACAATTAAAATAATAGGAATAACAATTTTAAATATTGTTAAAAACCAACCAACAACAGCCCAAATAGTTGTTGAATCAGAGCAAAAATTTTCAAAATCCATTAATAACATATAAATACCTCTTTCTTACAACTAAAATTCTATCTTCTTTTTAAATTACTGTCAAGACTTATTTTTGAAAATACCTAGAATCTTTGTCTTTTCTCCCCCTAAATTGTTTTGTTTTTGTCTAAGGAACCCTAACCTTGACATTAAATCGTCAAGTGCACGATGTTTATCTTTTTTATCATCTAATGGAGGAATATTATAAAAGACTTGACTTCTTGACTCATATTCAAAATCCATAACATCTTTATTATCTAACAAGCTCTTATTTAAAACAATTTTTTTACCTTTCAAAGTATCAAAAATTCCTCTATTTCTACGAATCATTTTATTTAACTTGATTGTACTAGGTTCTAATAAATATAAAACATCGGAACAACTATCTTCATTACTACTATTATTTAAATCAACTAAAATAATATCGTATGTATTAGCATTACGGATCGTTGCCTCATACTTATCCGCTGTAACACTCACTAAATCTTTGTCATTAAAAAACTGAAAATCATTTTTATCGATTTCAATAGCTAAAACATTATAATTATTTTGTAATTGTTTTTTTAGCATATAGATTAAAGTAGTGGAACCAGCATGATCGGTAACATTTTTAATTCCTATAATAGTTGTAAATCCTCCACTAGTTACATCTTCTTCATAATCAAATTTGGCTGTCTCATGTTTTTTACTAATTTCATTAGCTACAGTACTTATTTGCTGATATTGAGCCACATCTTTGTAAGTATTAGGGTTATCTATTAAGAAAGGAATATTATCTATATTTCTTGTAAAATTATAAATCCCCATTGATATTAGTTGCGATAAATAGCTTTGCGAACTTGTAACATCACTATCATCTAAAACTAAAATAACTTTACTCATATCAATACCCATAGCAAGTTGCTGAATATTAGATACACTTTGATATCCTTTAATTGCCGTAACATCCAATATCATTTTATTATAAAAGAAATTTGCAAACATTTCTGTTATTTCATCAGGTGTAAACTCACCATTAACACTTTTAATTACATCTATTTGTAAAGCATTTAATTGCGTTTGAAATTTATTTGATACAATTACATTCATAAAACTTATTCACTTCCTTAATTAGCTATACCAGCATTCCCGCTATTTTTACTTCCATCATAGTTAGCTGGATATTTTATTTTTATGGTTTCACCTTTAACTTTAAAATTACCAATTTGGCCTATAACAGGCAAATCAAATTTTAAAAACAATTCAATATTATAGTAACCAGTTTTTTCGCTACTAACTGTAAATTCTACGCAATAATTATATTTATTATTTTTCTTAGCTTTAGAAATGCTGCTAGCCGAAGTTTCGAAAATATTTACGCCATAGCAATAAGACTTATTTACACAACCACATTTTCCTTGAGCATTATAGCCAGAATTAGCTAAATATTTATTAATAATTGGTAATGAAGTATTCTTACTTATACCTTCGTATTTTTCAATGATATTAACTACTTCATTCTTAGTTTTAAATGCGGTTGAATAATTAATCATTACCGTAAGATATGCAACAAATATCAACATAAAAGTAATGACTAAGCCAATTAACCAAGCTCCTCCTATTGATTCTCTCATACCTACACACCTTCCTGGCCATTTTTGATTACATCAGTTACTACTGGCATTTTAATATAGTTACCTATATCTTCATTAGGTGAATAAATATTGGCCGAATCAGCCTGAACATTAAAATTAAATCCATTAAGTATAGGCACTTCAATACGGTAAAAAACTTTTATACGATAATAATATACTTGTGGCAATTCTTGTCCCTCATTCGAAGTCACTGCTATTTTCTTTAAACAATAATTGGCTAGCTCATTATCTCCAATTGGTTTTGTTCCATTTAATTTAAAAGGGGTCCATCCTACTTCCTTTTTACCATCATTACATTCTCCAGATGATGTATAATGAGCTTCTTGTAAAGCAATAGATATATTTACAGGATTAATACCCTCATCCTTTTTAATTTGGTTGTTTATAGAGTCAGTCACTTTATAAGCAGCAGTGTAATTAATTGAAAGACAAAAATAGGCAGTAAAAAGAAGTAGTAATACAATTACTATTTGGAATAAACTAGCTCCTCCTATTGATTCTCTCATATAACCACCTTTTTATCCTTTAAACTTACAAGAAAAAGTTTCCGTTTTGCCTTTTAAATGACAATCCACCATACCATCGTTATTAGTATCCTTTTTGGCACAAATAGCTTTACTGCAATTCATTTGCTGTTCCTGATTTTTATCCATTATCGGCCAAATAACCCCATAGAAAAAAGCCACTAGGATAGCTACTGACGATATAACAACTAATGACATATTTAGTTCTCCTGTCGCTTCTTTCATAAATTATTTCTCCTTAATATAAATTTTAATTAACTACTCAGTTTTAGTAACTTCATTATTATTGACATCTTGAGTAGCGTCTTTTACACACTCATCATAGCAAGTTTGATCTACTCCAGTTCCAGTTGACGATGGGCATTGAGTTTTACAAGTATTATTTGCAATACTTTTTTTAATTCCAGGCCATACAAATGCGTAGAATATAGCCGCTATCGCTGCTATTGCTACTACTGTTATAACTGTCATGTTTAATTCTCCAGTTGCTTCTTTCATTTATAATCATTCCTCCTTATTTTATACATTTTTATTATACCCTAGTTTTATTAGTATTATCAATAAAAATTATACACTTACATAAAATATTTTACATTTTATGACAGAAATAACAGTAGTAGCAAATTGCCACTACTTAGCAATAGCAGCTAGCGGCCTTTTATTTTCCTTGATCCTGTTGTTGATCACAAGGAATGGCTGCACCAGTAACTCCCTTATAAGTTACAGTACAACTTCCGCCTCCGCAACTAATACTATAGTTATCGCCTTCATCGCTATAAGTTTGGCCACCAGATGCTGAACAAGCATTTTTAGCTAATAATTGTTTTTGTATAGATGGCCATACAAATGCGTAGAATATAGCCGCTATCGCTGCTATTGCTACTACTGTTATAACTGTCATGTTTAATTATTATTTAATTTTTTAGATTTCCAATAGAAACTACATAGACACCATCTTCTCTTACATATGATAATTTAGAGCCTGTTAAAACCATCAAAAAGATAGGTTCTCCACTTTTATTTAAGTCTACTTTGTTTTTAAATTTTATTAAATGTTGAGCTGCTTCATCAATTTGTTTGGCTCCTAATTTAACTTCAATTGCACCCCATTTACCATTTTCTGTTCTTAAAATATAATCAATTTCAAAATCTTTATTATCTCTATAATAAAATAATTCTGCATTAATAGAATCAGCGTATATTTTTAAATCACGATAACATAAATTTTCAAATAGGAAGCCAGTAAAATTTAAGTCGTTTAATAAATCATTACTTTTCAATCCCAAGGCAGCTATAGCTATTGAAGGATCTACTAATTGCAATTTAGATGTCGTTCGAATTTGCGTTGATGACCTTAAATTTAAGTTTGTCGCGGGAACATATTCTAAAACAAATAACTTCTCTAAAGTAAGAAGGTAATCATCAACTGTAGGTCGCGAAATTTCTGTCGAAAAAATATTTATAACATCATTATAAATTGTTTT
This sequence comes from uncultured Bacilli bacterium, assembly GCA_947626055.1. Taxonomy (GTDB): domain Bacteria; phylum Bacillota_I; class Bacilli_A; order RF39; family UBA660; genus HGM10766. The sequence goes on from CANQQP010000007.1 coordinate 33,112, forward strand.
TTTATTTGTAACTGTGGATACATTTCGACTAATACTTTTTAAAACAGCCCCCATTTTAATTTTATCTCTTACTGTACCATCTACAGACTGTATTTCTTCATTAATTAAACTTTCCACGTATTCTTTAGCAATCTTATATTTATTTTGCCCTTTTACATTTAAGGTTTCTGGCCACCCACCTCTAATCATTATATTAATGATATCTTCTAAGTCTAACTCAGATATTGCCGATATTTCTTTCCCAACAATTACATCAGCTAGGGATACTAACCCATTAGAATCTTGTGATTCAAATAAAGACATGGGCCAGTACCAGAGTGCATAATTCCTTTTTCTACGGGTTTAGCTGAGCCTGTTAATATGTATTGCCCTTTTAAACCTGTATTATCAACATCTGTGCGGATACTATCCCATATCACAGGATACATTTGCCATTCATCAAATAATCTTGGTTTATCTCCCTGTAAAAATAAAGAAGGTTTAGTATCATTGATATTATCATACTGAATTTTATTATCAGGATTTTGTAATTCAATTACACTTCTGGCAATTTGTTTTGCAGTTGTTGATTTTCCACAATACTTTGGTCCTTCTATTATAACAGCACTCATATATTCTAATTTGTTTTTTAAAATATTATCAGCAATTCGTGGTAAATATTTTTTCATTTTGACCTCCTAGTTCTAAAATAATTATATAAAATAAATAATTATTTGTAAATATCATTTTACATTTTGTACCATTTTTATTTTACACTTTGTACCATTTTAATTTTGCATTTTATGCAAAAAAAAGAAAGATTTCTCTTTCTTGCTAAATATTTATCATCATCATAACAGCTAGGACTAGAAGTATCATAACACCTAAACCTGTTGTTACTAACATGCTCATTGTTTTACCTTCCATTTTCTCTAAACGTTCTTTGTACTTAGTCTCACGTGCTTTTAACTGTAAATTAGAAATTGTTTTTGAAAATGTAACTAGTTGTTCTTGTTTTCTTTCCTGACGTCCTAAACTAAGACGATATAAAAGTCGCATCATACGCATGGAATCACGAACTGGATAGTCGCGTGCAAATTGCATGTATGGTTCAATTGAAGAATCGCCAGCATTAATTTGTTCAACTAGTTGTTTTAAACCTGATTTAAATATTTCCGGTGCATCCTCAATAGACTTTGCTAAAGCAACGGGAACTGTATAATGTTGAATAAGTATTTCTAATCCTTTTAAATAATAAGGAAGCAAAATATCTATCTCATGTAAATGTTTTTTATAGTAAGATTTAATATTTATATAATCAAGCTTAAACATTGCAAATCCTGCTAATAAAGCACACAAAATATAAATATAATTTAAATCAGTTATAAAGAAGAATATTACAACTACTATAGCTATAAGGCCATTTCGCAATCTTTTATTAAATAGAGCATCGGCATCGGCATTTTCACCATATTTAGCTTTAACATAAAAATCCCAATCATCTTCTTTTAATTTTTTAAAATATACTTGATTATCAGAAATAAAACGATTAGTACTAATTCTTCCAGTATAATTCATTATAAAAAATACGATAAGACCAAGGGCTAAAATTTCTAAATACATTATTCCACCCCCACATCAGCATTATAGTATTTCTCTCCTGACATAAGGAAAAAACTATTTATTAAAATAATTGCATGTAATATTAAGGCTACATACCATAAATCGAGTAAGGCTATATATTTATCTTTACCAAGAAGCATTATCATTGCTAATACTAAGAAATATAAAGCTAAACCGAAAGTTAAGAATTTACGATGGAATTGTTTACGATCCATTCTATCTCGATAAACACCTTCTACTAAGGCATCGATATCCATAGCCATATTTTCTAAGGCTTCCCCCGAATCAATTGCGCCTTCTTTGGTAATTTGTAAAAATAATTGATGCATATTTTTTACCATGTAATAAGGATATTTTTCATTAAAATAAGTAATTGATTCATCAATAGTTCCGTTTTGATATGATAATTCAATCATCTTTTTTACATCTCCCAAAACCGGTTCTTCTAAAACCCCAGAATCCCTAACACCTTCTAAGGATTTAACAAAACTTTGGGTTGTATTAAATTCCATGATAACGTTTGTTGTATAAGTTTGAATTTGTTCAAAAATAAATTCACTATAAACTCTTTGGCATCTTAAATATGCTAAATAAGGAATAAACATGACAGCCACAAATGCGTACACTAAGGCCCATATAATAGAAAAGAAATATAAATAAGCAATACCACCGGCAACAATGGCAAATATAGCAACTTGGGTAACGTATTGTCTAGTAGTATATTCTTGTCCTAATTCCTTCGTTTTTTCCCTTACCATTTTAAAACTATATGGCGCATATTTATTATAGGCAGAAGCAACACTTCTAGTAACAAATTGATAGACATTTTTACCATCATTCATTCGATAAGCAATTATAAAAACGGTAATAACTAATAAAATTACTAAAACCATATTTTAACCTCTCTTCCTATAATACATCTGTTCCACCAATAGGTTCTAATGGTGGGATAGGATTATTTATATTTGGTACAACATCATCAACTACAGGTTGTAATTCTTGAACGCTAGTCATATTTGACTGAGAAATATTATTTGACTCTACATTATCTAGACTGAGTTCTTGAAAACCATCTGTTTCATTTAAGGCCTCTATTTTTTCTTCGGGTAGAGTTTGATTTACTTCATTTAAATTATTTACTTGAGGATTAGTTATATTTCCATTTACCACCGTACTTGATTGTTCAACTGGAGTATTTGACTGAACAGTTGGTTCATTAACTGGTTGTTGGAGTGGCTCCGTTGTTACAGTTGGTTGTGGAGCTTCCATCTTAGGCTCTTCGGTTCCCTCCGTATTATTTAACATATCATTAACCTCAGCAGTTTTTTCTAGATTACTTGGTTTATCAGCATCTGGGTTTTCTCCATGCAAGTTGAAAGTATCTTCTGGTAAATAAACATTGCCTATACTTAAATAATCTAATAATTGTCTAGTCGGATTGTTCATCGTAACTTGTCCATCTAAGGTTTTCTTATAAAGTATATTAGATTTTGGCTTGTTATCATCATCAACATAAAATTCACAAACTTCAATAATTTCCCTTTGAAAACGATTAAGCTTTTTTGAAAAATAACCTTTAACATAAATACCTATTTGGACATATCTATGAATTGAAGCTAAGAATTGATCGGTGTCTTGTGAAGACTCCAGTAAGGAGTACATACGCATTGGAATACTACTAGCTTTATCAGCATGAATTGTTGATAAAATATGGTGTCCTGAAGAAATTGAATTACGAACAGCTAGAACTGCTTCAGCACTACGAACTTCGGATAGTAATATCCAGATAGGATTCTGACGCATACAAGTAACTAGTACATCAGAGTATGAAGCAATATTATTAGTCTTCATAGCTACTATATCTCTATCAGGATATATTCGATCCAAGTGTAATTCCAAGGTATCTTCTATAGAAATAATTTTTTCGTTTTCTCTAGTTTTAGAGGCCAAATATTTTACTAATTCAGTTTTACCTGAACCAGTTTCTCCACTAACAATTATATTACAATGCCCAAGAACACATTGTTCTAAGAAATTGTGCAATTTCTCAGTCATGTATTCTTCACTTAATAATTTTTCTTTATTTAAACGAATTTTGGCAGGAGTTTTACGTATAACGCAAGCAATACCATTGGTA
>CANQQP010000008.1 GCA_947626055.1 uncultured Bacilli bacterium
TCTTCATGTCTCACCCGCATAGCGGGTGGATTTATTCCACGACCTTTCTGGTCGTGGCAATTCTGATGAATTGCTTACTAAAAAAACTACCTTACCAGGCAGTTATTATTTTACTTTACTAACTTCTAAAGCTTTAATAGTTCGATCTAACTCTCTAAAACCATATTTCTGATAATTAGATTTGGTTAAGATTGCTTCTTCATCCAAGTCTTTATTTTTTAAATTAATATATTTTTTAGCTGTCTGTTTATCAATTGGTTCATAACTAATGATATCATCTATTCTACTGATTATTTCTTTACTCAAAAAGTTATTATCAACGGCCGTATTAGAAAATCCCATCGTATTTTGGACATTAGCATTAGATGTCATAAAGATTAAAGTATTATCAAATTTAATTTTTTCATTATCCGAAGTAGTAATCCATCCTTCATCTAAAATTTGTAAAAATAGATTAATCACTTTAGGACACGCTTTTTCAATTTCATCTAATAAAATTAACGAATACGGATTATCTTTTACTTGTTTAAAAATATAATCATCATTATAGCCAACATATCCAGCTGATACCCCAATTAATTTATTTACGGACGTATCTAAATTATATTCACTCATATCTAATCTAATTAAATTGATATTTAAAGATTTTGCAATTGTTTTCACGGTATAGGTTTTACCTACTCCCGTCGGTCCTGATAATAATAAAGACATTGGTTTAAGATTATTACTTTTTTGTTTTCTTTTAAAGTTCAATAAAATTTTATCAACAGCTTTTTTTTGCCCTATTATCGTTTTATTTAAGTCTTTTCTTAATTTATTAAATATTTTGGCTTTATTTTCTAAAATCGGAATATTAGTTTTGTTTTCAATAACCTTTAAAATATCACTTTTCATAATTTTATTTTGAGGTTTTTGCTTAATTAATACAATTTTATTTTTTATATTATCAGCTTGCGTTTTCGCTTTTAGAGCATTAACATAATCCTGTTTGATAATATATTCTTTTTTTGCTTTTTGCACTTTTTCTAATTCTGCATTTAGCTTTTCTAAAGGATTATTAGTTAAATTATGTAGTTTAACCTTCGCACAGACCGAATCTAAAACGTCAATACATTTATCAGGATTATTTTTATTATAAATATATTTATTAGCTAAGGAGATGATATCTTTAATATTTTTAGAAGTAATAGTAATATGATGATGATCTTCATATTCTTTTTTGATTGATTTTAAAATAAATTCCGTATCCGCTTCATTAGGCTCTTGAATAAATATTTTTTGAAATCTTCTTTCTAAAGCTTTATCTTTAGCAATAAATTTATCAAATTCTTCGGTGGTCGTTGCTCCAATACATTTTAATTTTCCTCTAGCTAAATATGGCTTAAGAATATTCGAAGCATCAATAGCTCCTTCCGCCCCTCCGGCATTTACTAAAGTATGGATTTCATCAACAAATAAAATGATGTCCTCTTCATTTATAACTTCCTCGATAATTTTATTTAATCTTTCTTCAAACTCGCCGCGATATTTTGTGCCAGCTACTAAAGAAGACATTTCTAACATAATTATTTTTTTATTTAAAAGTTCATTAGTTACTTTTCCTAATTCGATTCTTCGCGCCAGTTCTTCAACAATGGCAGTTTTTCCCGTTCCCGCTTTACCAACTAATAAAGGATTATTTTTATTCTTACGCAGTAACGTTTCGATTAACAATGTAATTTCTTTTTCTCTTCCAACAATTTTTTCCTTTAAATTTACTTCTTTATTCAGATTTCGTCCTATTTCATAAATAGTAAGTTTCTCTTTATTTTGACTGTTTTTACTTCTTAATTCTTTATATAATTTATCTAAATTTACATCTAAACTTATTAAGATTCGAATGGCTATACCCTCTGATTCTTCTAATAAAGCTAAAAATAAATGCGTAGGCGTAACTAAACCGTTATTTTCTTCTTTGGCATCACTTAACGCTCCTTCAATAACTCTTTTTAGTAAAGGAGTATAAAGTTTTATATCACTTTTTTTACTACCTACACCAACTACATCAATAAGTTCTTTTTTAAAACGATTATAAGTGATACCATAACCATTTAGAGTTTTACTAAGTTTATCATTATTAGCCAAAATAGCTAGAAGTAAGTGTTCACTACCTACATAAGGATGTTTTAAGTCTTCCATTTCTTTTTCACACTTTTTAAATATTCCAGCTACTTCAAAGTTAAAATTATCAAACATAATATCCTCCTTTATTATTCTATGAATATCATGAATATAATTTTAAGCTTTTATTCAAAAAATAATGTCAAAAAAAAGACGCTTGAGTGTTGAAGATGATTAAGATTTCTTTTCTCTTAAATATTTAAAATCATCAATACTAGCATCTATATTAACTAAATTTTCTTCATACTGGTTTTTTATTTTTTCCCTCCAAGCTTGTAAAATTTCTATATATTTATCAGCATTATTTTTAAATTCAGTTAGAATATTGTCAATGTTTTTTTCTAAAAAGTAATAAATTACTTCGATACTATTTTTTAAGTCTTTTTGAAAAGAAACACTCTCAATGTCTTTAACGGAATCATCTATTACCTGTTGGATGAAACTTAAAATAGGTTCATTATTGGCAAGACAAGAATATTCAAAATGTTTTATGTTACATCCCTGCAAGTTTTTGTGAGCAAGATAAATTCCCCGTGGCGTAAAACCTATATGAAGTAAATTTTGCCTATTACCAATTTCCATTTTTAAAGTTATAGACTTTTTTTGCTCATCTTTACTTTGAACATTAATAACTAAAGACCCTTCATTATCAATCAAATAAATAGCATATTGAATATTGCCAGGCATAAGTTCTCTCATCTGAAAAAATCTAATATAATGTGAAGCATATGGTTTGCCAACTCTAACTGTTGTTTTAAAATCAGTTGTAACATGACCTATATCATCAGCATAATTGATTACACCTATTTTTGTATAGGAAATTTCTTTTAAAGAATAGTTAGTTTTTTTATTAATAATGTGATTATTTTCAATCTTATAACCAACTTTATCTAAAAACAAATTGATTTTTTGTTCATCCATTTATAACACCTCAAATTTAGAATAGCAAAGTTTTTAAACATTAGCAAGGTCTTAACTATTACTAGAGCATTAAAAATTAATTCTATAAAAATATTATTCTATAATCGCAAGTACATATTTAATTAAACTATTTTTTACAATTTTATCTTCTAATTTATTAATAGAAAATGTTTTACTACCTGCATGATTAAAAGATGCTCCACAATGATAAATTTTTTTTGATCTAATATAATGTATCTATCATGAAAATCATTATTATAAACTACTTTTAGATTTTTATATTGTTTTTGATATTTATTTATATCTATTTCTTTTAATAAACAATTATTTTTACATATTATAGTTACATTTATTTTTAAGTTTCTTATCATATCTAAAGCTATTTTATCTGCATAGTTATCAATAATAATTATATTGTCATGTGCACACTCAAAAATATCAACTATTTTTGAATAAGCATCATATATTTGCCCATTAAAATAAATTTCATTATCTTTTTTCCTTTCTTCCAATTTATTAAAAGATTCTTGTAATAATTTGATGTCTTCATCATGCTGTATTACCAAATTGTTAATATAATTCTGTTGAATCAATTCATTAGAAATATACTTTCGCATCAGTACAAATGCATCCATTATTGCAATACTAACTTGTGTTGCAATATCCGATTTTAAAATGGTGGCGAGCATAGCTACACCTTGTTCGGTAAATACTCGAGGTAAATATTTTGAATATTGTCCACGTTTTAATTCTAAGGTCGCATTTTGCGACCTTAGAATATTAAGATATTCATTTTTATTCAATTTAAAACAAAATCTTTCTGGAAATTTTTCAAGATTTCTTTTTACGGCTTCATTAATTCTTTTGGTTTCAACTTGATATAATAATGCTAAATCGCTATCAAGCATTACTTTGTTTTCCTCTTACTTCATAAATCATATCTTCAATTTTTACTTGTTCAACTAGTATAACATCATTCATATTAAAATTCCCCTTAGGTTTTGATTACAACATAAATATATCAAACGTTTGTTCTTGTGTCAATTGTTAGCTATTTCTATTTACAATATATTCTGCAAAGATATATGGATTTTTTCGAACTTCACTATATTCTTTAAACTTGAAGTACCAAAATGAGAATTCAAATTTAAAATTCTTCATTGTAAGGGTTGCCCTTACTTTTGTTATGATTCCTAGAACAAAAATACTTTGGACTATTAGATTATTTTTCTAATAACCAATCTATAATATTTTTATGAATTATACCATTTTGAGAATAGTCTAATTTATCGGTCGAAATTACATATTTTGGATAATTATCTTTAATATTATTATATGCGCCAAACTCTCTTTCTTCTGTTTCTTTATTAGAGAGTTCGAATGTAACTTGATAATACTCTTTTTGATTATGTTTTGTAGCTATAAAATCTATTTCCTTACCATTATTATTTCCAATACTTACATTATATCCTCTAAAAATAAGTTCATTAAAGACAATATTTTCTAAATAAGCACCATATTGAGTTTTTTTATTTATGTTTAATATTTGCCCTAATCCTAAATCGGTTAAATAATATTTATCTTTTCTTGATAATATTCTTTTACCTCTAACATCATAAGTAGAAATTTTGGACATTAATAGTGCTTCCTCAGCATAGTTTAAACATTCATAAATTGTTTTAGAAGAAACAGGAATTTTTTCTTTTTCAAAAACACTCATCATATTTGTTGGAGAAAAAGTTTGACTAGGGTTTGTTACTAAGTATTCCATAACTCTTTCAAATAATGTTATGTTTTTTACGGAGTTTCTTTTTACAATGTCTTTTAGTACTATTGAATCAAAAACATCTTTTAAATAAGTTTGCACTCCCTCTATTGTTGCCAATTCAAATCTTTGAGGCATACCACCCCATAACAAATAATCATTAAATGCTTCTTCTATAGCACTTCTTTCTTTTAATTGTTTATATTCAATAACTTCCTTAAAACTAAATGGTGCAATATTAAAAGTTATATATCTCCCTGATAAAAGTGTAGCTAACTCGGAAGATAAGAGTTTAGAATTAGAACCAGTTATAAATATTGAAACATTTAGAGTAGCTTTAAAAGAATTGATAGCCCTTTCCCACTCGTCAACCATTTGCACTTCATCGAATAACATAAAATATTTTTCTTGATCCTTAATTTTATCTTTTATATATGTATTTAAATCTAAATAATTTTTTATAAATGAAAATTCCACATTTTCAAAATTAATATAAATAATATTATTATCATTAACATTGTTTTCTTTTAATTCTTCAATTATTTGTAATAATAATGTAGACTTACCACACCTTCTAATTCCTGTGATAATTTTAATTATATCAATTTTGTAAAATTCACGAATTTTAGATAAATATGCTTCTCTTTTTATCATTTGCTATCACCTTAAATTCATTATATAATTAAAATACTAAAAGGTCAATATATTTTCTTGTAGGAAAATATAATTATATATCTGCTTTTATATTTTCTTAATGATAGTTATTAATTATTTCTACTTACATTTAAAATGATACCAACACTAGCCATTGAAACTAACAAACTACTACCTCCATAACTAAGGAATGGAAGAGTTACTCCCGTTACCGGGATTAAACCGACAACAACACATAGATTTAAAATAGCTTGAATTAAAATACCAAAAGCTAATCCAAAAACTAAATACTTAGCAAATAAATCTTCCTGCTGCATAGCAATTTTTAAAGAACGATAGAAAATAATAAAGAAAAAGAAACAAACTATTAATACTCCTAAAAAACCGAATTCCTCCGATATTATTGAAAAAATAAAATCAGTCTGTGGCTCGGGAAGATAAAAGTGTTTTTGAATGGAGTTGCCAAAACCCATTCCTAAAAGACCGCCCGGTCCAATGGCATACAAGCTTTGAATAATTTGAAACCCGCTTCCTAATGGATCGGTCCAAGGATTTAAAAAAGAAACTATTCGGGCCATACGATAAGGCGCCACAATAATAAGAGCGACTATACCTAGAAGACCAGCACACCCTATTTTAAGAAAAAAAGATAATTTAACCCCCGAAATAAATAAGATACATACCAAAGTTAAAACAATAACCATACCGGTTCCAAAGTCGGGCTCTAACATAATAAGGCCAAAAAAGAGTAAAATGACACCAATTATAGGTAAAACTCCTTTTTTGATATTGCGAATTTCTTTATTGTTAGTAGCTAAATATTTTGAAACAAAAATAATAAGACCAATTTTGGCAAATTCGCTAGGTTGAATTCCAAAACCTCCTAATCCAAACCAACTACGCGAACCATTACGAACAGTACCAATCCCTGGAATTAATACCAAAACAAGTAGAATAAAACAAATACCGATAATTAAATTAGCTTTCTTCTTATAAAGTCTATAATCAATTTTGGAAATTACTAACATAAATATAATACCAACTATATAAAATAATCCTTGGGCTTTAATAAATTTAAAAGCGTCATTAAATTTATAGGCGGCCCAAATTGAACTGGAGGAATAAATCATTAATAAACCAAAAGCTGCTAAAATCACTACTGCTAAAAACAAAATTATATCAATATATTTTTGTTTCACTATAACCACCTAATATAAGCATATGTTTTTAGGGTAGTTTTAATTTATTAATAATTTTCAAAAAAAAAAAATAAGTAAAATTAATTACTTACCGTTTTTTCAATAACTCTTTTAATATTATCTTCATTAAAAGGTTTAACAATCATATCAATAATAGGATATTGAAAAGCTTTATCGATTTTTTCTTTAGAATCATCACCAGTTATTATAGAGACAGGTAAACTATCAAATAAATCGTTATCTTTAAAATATTCTAAAACCGCAAAACCATCAACTTTTGGCATATTCAAATCTAAAAGCATAGCGACAATTCTCTTATCAGTTTGCTTTTTGATAACATCAATAGCTTCTTGGCCATTACCAGCTAATATAACATCATAGCTTTCATGAAAGATTTTATTAATAAACTTTTGAATTAAATCCGAATCATCAACAACTAATATCGCTTTTTCATTATTATTTACTACATTTTGACTAGTACTTTCTATAGTTGAACCTGCTAAATATTTTTTAGCTAAATCAATCATTTTTTGAGTTTCAGCCATTAAAGCATCAAAGTGCTCAACCACAAAAAACTTATTACTTTCTTTACTTTTAAGTTCATGCTCATAAGCCATCTCGGCTAATTTTGTAAATCCTAAATATCTGGCGTCACTTTTTAAAGAGTGCACTTCAATCGCATAATTCGGCATATCACCAATGTCTTTATAGTTTTTTAAACGATTTACCTTCGCACTTACACCCTCTAAGAAATCATTTAAAGTAGCATCGTACATATCCATTTCGCCAAATAATTCTAAACTAGATTTAACATCTACACCATTTGTAATCAATAAATTAACATCTCTCATATTATACCTTCTTTAATTAATTGTATCATAAAATATTCAAACTGGCTTATTTATTTAAGTATTTCTGTAAAACTCTTTTCAATTCTTCTTTAGCAATAGGTTTAGCTAAATAATCATCAAAGCCCATATCTAAATATTTTTGTTTCATTCCTTCAATGGCATTAGCCGTTAAAACAACAACAGGCATATTAAATCCGGAAATTTGTTTTAACTCTGCCAAAGTTTCACTACCACTTTTATGAGGCATCATATCATCTAATAAAATTAAATCATAAACATTACCATTGATTATTTTATCAATTGCTCCATCACCATTATTGATTTGATCGATATTCATTTCATAAGGTTGCAATAATCTAGCCGCAACTTTTAAATTAAGTTCATTATCATCAACAATTAAAATTCTTTTACCTATATAATTATTAACATTATCGTTAACAATTTCTTCGGCTTTTTTTATAGTGGGATTTTTAACAATTAATTGATCTAAAGAAACAATAAAGTTGGAACCTTCTCCATAAGTACTTTTAACTACTATACTACCATTCATTAAATTAATTAATTTCTTAGTAATAGCCAGTCCTAAACCCGTACCTTCTATGGTAGAATTTTTTTCATCTAATCTTTCAAATTTCGTAAATAATTTATCAATATTTTCTTGTTTTATACCTCGGCCCGTATCTTTAACTGAGATAATTAAACGACAGGCATCACCTGATTTTACCGAATTAACCGTAAAATCAATTTGACCTTTATCAGTATATTTCGCGGCATTCGTGAGTAAATTTAAAATAATTTGTTTTAATCTTGTATAATCTCCATATAAAACAGGAGGCAAACTTTCATCAATCATAACATTTAAGTTGATCGGCTTTTCCCCAATTCGCACTTTAGTTAAATTCACAAGTTCTTTAAATAAACTTTGTGTATCATATTCGCAATCTACTATTTCTAGTTTATTAGCTTCTATCTTCGAAATATCTAGAATACCATTAACTATCTCTAATAAAGTTTGAGAAGCACTAATAATATCATCAACTTCATCTTTAGCCTTAGGAGGTAACTCTTCTTCTTTCAAGCTTTCGGAAAAACCAACAATAGCATTTAAAGGTGTCCTAATTTCATGCGACATACTACTTAAAAAATCCGTTTTGGCATTATTGGCTTTATCAGCTATGTCCTTGGCGATATTTAATTCTTCAATCATTTTTAAATCAGGATTTTCAATGGTAAAGTACATTACTAAACATATAAAAGTTTCTATTTGAACAATGATAGTTATTTGTGGAAAACGATATTGAATTAATCCGGCTATGATAAAAAAAATAATTAATAAATAAATTGGGATAGCTTTTTTACTTGAAATTATCGTATGTTTTAACAATGTAATGAATGATATTATAGTAATATAGATTATTGATATTAAGTATGTATACTTTGTATCTAAGCCTAAAGTATAATATATTCCCAAATTAGCATCAATATATGATTTATATGGAAGAATTATAATTAAAAAACATGAAATTATTATAATTATTAAATTGGTGATTTTAAGTTTATTATTTAATGTGTTTGAAATTTCTAATACATATAGCAAAAAGAGAGCAATCCAAATTATAAAATATATTAATAGTAACTTTGTAATTATACATAAAATTATTTGAATATTTAATATAGAAACAATTTCACATATTAATTGAATTACTATTCCTATAATATTAGTTATAAATAATCTTTTATAAATTCTATTTTCTAAATTATCTAATCTATTTTTAGAAAAGTATATTATAATTAAAAACAAAATATAAAAAAAGCTTAAAATATATGAACAAAACAATAGTGAAAATTTCATTATAACCACCTATTATATTATATCATATATTAAGCTTATTTTAATTACTAACTGTAGATTAATTTTTTTTCATAAGGATTTTCGATTTCTATTAAGTTTTCAACATTATTTTTTATAAAATTAATATCTCTTTTCCCTGAATGTGCACTAGGGAAATTTTCTCTAATACAGAAATTATAAGGTATAGATTCAGGTGTATGCATGATATTTTTAACAATATTTTGAATTTCTTTTAAGTAATTTTCTAAAATATTAGGATTATTTTTAATCTGTAAATTAATTTCGTTTTCCCAAACAATATGTGCAACTAGCTTATTATTATCATCTGGGTGAGTTTGTACTTCACATAACTTTACTTTATCTGACAATAAAATTGCACGCTCTATATCAAAATTAAATATTTTTTTACCATTAATTACAGAATAGTCACTTTTCCTTCCAAGTACTACTAAACTTCCATCTTCCTTAATATATCCAATATCTCCTGTTAAACTCCAACTATCTCCATTTATATCAGTATAAAAAAACTTAGTAGTAGCCTCAGGATTTTTAAAATATTCTATCATGCCAATCTCAGTTTTAGTAACTATATTACCTCTATTATTATATTTTAATTCTTTAAAATCATCATCAAAAATACCAATTGTAGTTATATTTGGAAGTGGAATACCTGAAGCAATATTTGAAAATTTGTGTGTTGTAATATCTGTAGTTACAGTTGCGCCGCATTCGCATTCACCATAACCATTTAATAATCTTGCCTCAGAACCATGACTTTTAAAAACATTTTCTATATTTTTTATATCTTTTTCAGTAAGTGGTTCTCCTCCTTCAACAGGATATTTTAAAAATTCTAACGTTTTCCCTTTTAACCTTTGTAAACTTTTTGTAAAAGTAAATCCTTGATACATTGAAGTATTAGTTAATATATATTCAGGTTTAAATTTTAAAACATTTTTAATAAAAACATCGTGATCAAATCTAGGATCCGTGCATACCTTAACACCAAATGATAAAGGAAAATTTATTCCTAAACTTAATCCTGTAGAGTGCCAAGGTGGAATATTTTGATAAACTTTTTGTAATCTAGATGTGTCAAATCCCGAATTTCCGTAGGCATTTATTAACTTTTGAAAACTATCTACAGATAATAAAATTCCTTTTGAAGCACCAGTTGTTCCACTAGAATACACCATTGCCTGTGGTTTTTTATATTCGTATGGATCTATTTTTGCTTCTTGACGGTGACTACCGTCTTTAACAAAAGTCTTCCACCCTACTTCATTTGTTTTACCGTTAATTTTATATTTTTTTGATATATATTTTAATATAGTCGAATTCATCATTGGCAACACTATTATTTGCTTATTTTTAGCTTTATTTAACTCTTCTTTAAATTTTGGCAAAAAGGTATCAATCATTATTATAACTTTACTATCACATTCATTTATACGAGCAAATAATTCCTTGGGAGTATAAAATGGAGATATAACATTTGCAACCGCACCTATTTTACTGATAGCGTAAAATGCATAAATTACTTCAGGATTTGTAGTTGCACATATAGTGACAAAGTCTCCTTTTTTTACTCCATATTCTTCTAATGATTTAGCAACTATATCAATATTTTTTATTAGTTCACCAAAAGTAATATTAACTCCGAAATATTCAAGTGCATATTCTTTTGTAAAATTAATATTATTATTTACAACACCTTGATATGGCGTCGTATTTAAAAACATATCGTTTTCTGGAATATCTTTATAAAAATAATCCCACGGTCTATCTATAGTAGCATATCCTGTTTTTTCCCCCTTATCAAATGAACTTTTAACTAAAGATGCTTCTTCACTAGAAAGTGTTGAAACAACTCTTTTTAATGCTTTAAATCTTTCTTTATTCATCCCAAAAATTTCCTTTCTTTAAAAGTTATTATACCTTTTTTTAGAAATTTGTCTAGAAAAATATTATATTATTTTCTATAACTAACATTAATATATTAAGCAATATTTTACTTGTATTATATACATTTAAAACTATACTCTCGTATAGTTTTATATCCAAACACCATAGGTTATAGCGGCCATAGCAAGAAGTAGACCTACTACCCAAAAGACTTTGACTATATCTTGCTCACTCCAGCCAATTTGTTCAAAATGGTGATGTAAAGGCGCCATTTTAAAAATCTTCTTATGAAATTTACGAATAGATATGATTTGAATCATCGAACTTAAAGTTTCAATGACAAAGACACCCCCAATTAAAGGTAATGAAAGTTCGTGTCTTGTTAAAATAGCAATCGTTGCCAAAGCTCCACCTAAAGCTAAAGATCCCATATCACCCATAAAGACCTTCGCAGGATGTGTATTAAATAATAAGAAACCAAATAAAGATCCAACTAAAACGAAACAGAAAATAGCCATCTCTTGATTACCTTGCATCCAAGTTGTATTCCAAGAAAGAAGACCAAAAGCTAAGAAGGCAATCGCACTTAAACCTCCAGCTAGACCATCTAAACCATCCGTAATATTTACAGCATTAGATGTTCCCACTAATAAAAAGAGAATAAATAGACCAAAGCCCCAACCTAGAGGAATAGTTAAACCTAAAGAAGTAATTTCAATAACAGATTTTCCGCCATTTTTCATAAATATATAGAAAAAGATAATGGCAATAACTAATTGACAAAAAAACTTTGTCGAAATTTTTAAACCTTTATTATTTTTATATTTAATTTTTAAAAAGTCATCTACAAAACCTAATAGAGCATAAGCTAAAAAGACAAAAATTAATATAATTAAATTATGAGTTATATCAATACTGCCTCGAAAATAGAGAAAGATTAAAGCTAAGATGGTCGGAATTATAAAGATAAATCCTCCTAAAGTAGGTGTTCCATTTTTGGCTAAATGACTTTTACTAATTTTTAAACTAACACTCTGTTTAGCGTTCATCTTGCGCAACCAAGGAATTATAATTATGCCGGTTAAAATTGCTAAAACAAATCCTAACATCATGGCCATTGTTGATTTGGCTAAGATTAGCATGAGAACACCTCGTCTTTCTACACCATTATACTACTAAAATTATAAGCTGCTAAATGTCTTTTTAACACTGTTTACAGTATTTTACACAATTAGCCTAATAATAGTTTCACTGTACTTCCTTCTTTGACAAATATTCCGGGGCTAGGCGAAGAATAAACTACTTTTTCTCCTGTTCCAGCATATTCAATTTTAAAGCCTTTTAATAAAGTATTCGCTTCTTTAATTGTTTTTCCTTCTACATCAGGCAAAACCACATATTTCGTATCTAAATAATTATATTCTTTTGGCATGCCCTCATCATCAGGCTTGATTCCTAAAATATTAATCGCATCTTGTAATACGCTTTTGGCAATAGGAGCCGAGACTGTTCCCCCATATTGCACAACTCCTTGGGGATGATCAACAGCTACATAAACAACAATTTCGGGATCATCAGCTGGCATAAAACCGATAAAAGATAAAATGTAATTGCCACTCATGTAATGGCCATCTTGGACTTTTTGGGCCGTTCCCGTTTTACCCCCTACGCGATAATTTTCAATATAAGCATTACGCCCACTACCATTTGCTACAACACTTTCTAAGGCATGTCTTACTAAAGCCGAAGTATCTTCACTAATAACTTGAGCTTCTTTATTTGGGCTAATCGATTTAATAACGGAATTAGTCTCTGGTTCCATCATACTTCCGACAATATAAGGGGTATATAAAGATCCGCCATTAATCGCCGCACTAACCGCTTTGACTTGTTGTATAGGAGTAACCGAAATTCCTTGCCCAAAACTAGTTGTCGCTAATTCAACCGGACCGACATTTTCTTCTTTAAAAAGGATACCACTAGATTCCCCATTTAAATCAATACCCGTTTTGACACCAAACCCAAATTTATGAATATATTCGTATAGCTTAGTTTTTCCTAATTTTTGTCCCATGACTACAAAACCGGGGTTACAAGAATTTTCGACCACTTGTAAGAAAGTTTGCGTTCCATGCCCTCCGGCTTTCCAACACTTAATACGCGCGCCTTCGACCGTGATAGAGCCCCCATCCGTAAATTGATCCTCAAATAAATTAATGGTTTGCTCTTCGATAGAAGCTGTTAGCGTTATTATTTTAAAAGTACTTCCGGGTTCATAAGTCATCCAAATTGGTAAATTCCGATTGATCGTTTCATTATCATATTTTTCATAATGATTAGGATCAAAATTAGGTCTTGAAGACATTCCTAATATCTCTCCCGTTTTGGGATTCATTGCAATAATTAACGCGTGCTCCGGACTGTATTTACTTACAACATTATCTAGTTCTCTTTCAATGGCTTGTTGGATATCTAAGTCAATAGTTAAAGCAATATTAACCCCCGCTTGCGGTTTTTCATATACTTCCGTAAGTTCTAATTTATTACCTTTACCATCACTAAAATATTTAATGGCTCCATCACTACCAGTTAAATATTTATCATATTCTAGCTCTATCCCCGATAATCCTTGATTATCAATCCCAACATAGCCTAAAACATGCGACAATAAATTGCCATAAGGATAATATCTTTTGGACTCTTTAACTAAATATACCCCATCTAATTTTAGATTATCTATCTTCTCAGCCGTTTCATAATCTAGTTGACGACCTTCAGGGTGGACTCTTTCAATTGAGGTTTTTTTATTAACATGCTTATCCATATCTTTTTTACTAACTCCTAAAATAGCAGCTAATTGGGAAGATACTTCATCTTTATTTTTAATTTGATTAGGAATCAAAACTAACGAAGTCGTTGTAATATTAGTAGCTAGTTCTTTCCCGTTACGATCGGTAATCACTCCCCGATCAGCTGTGATAGGTAAATTTCGACTCCATAATGATTCGGCTAATTTATTTAAATCATCATATTTAAAAACTTGAATATAAAAAACTCGGGCAATAATAAAAATAAAAATAATTAAGGTTATTAAAAAAACATAACGTACTCTTGTATGAATATTATTTTGAAACATGTTATTCACCTAAAAAAGTATATGTTCAAATTTGCAAAATAGAATATTAAAGGCATTAAAAAAACTCATATTTTTAATATGAATTATTTTAATAATAAGTTTTTTTTAAAATCATCAAATTCCTCTTGAGTTTGAAATATTTTCGTTCCCATCATCGGTTCATATAGTTGAATACCTAACGTATTAGCCGTCATAGGTTCGTAAATTTGTAAATTGTTAATAGCATAATAAAGATTAAGTGATCTATTAATTTCGGCAATAATCATTTCGTTTTTAACAATCATGTCAAGAACTTGTTTCTCTCCTAAATCTCCCATTTTCATATGCTCTAAAAAATCATTATTTTCTTCATCAGATAAATATTTATAATATCTACTATATATTAGGTCCTCTAAATATCGTAAATACTCTCTAGGAGCATGCAAGAACTTCTTTCTTGTTTTTCGATGATTATAGGAAAAAGCATCAACATACATAGTTTGTTGAGATATATTTCCTTTTATATTTAAGGGCAATTTGCTAATAAACATATAATAGTAAGCATATATTTCATATCCATCTATATTATTAGGAATTTTTAAAGTTCGAAAAAAATCTAAGGTGGCCTGAGAATATCGCTCTAAATCGGTAGGATTAGTAATAATATTAGTTGCATAATGAAATAGTTCATTTTCTTCTATGATTTGTTCTACCGGATAACCTTTTTTCTTAATATAGCCTAAATCACGATCTAACTCACGATTAAGTTGATAACAATCCATAATATTACGAGCTAATTTTAAATTATTACTATTAGTAAATACGTCATACAATCTAATATTGGCATATTCTTTAGGAAGTACTACAAAGCCCACTGTTGGACTGTTGGATTTAGCATTACTTAAATCAATAGAAGAATTAATATAATCAGTAGCATCAACAATAATGATATGCTCATCATCAAGTTTTATTTCGCCCCAAACGTGGTCTTGACCTTCTCTACTTCGCTTTATAACTTCAATATCAAATTGCTCTAATATATATTTATATAATTCTAGCCATTGGGTACAGGTAACATATGAAAATATTTTTTCTTTCTTAACATTAACAGGAGCATTACAAATTCGCTTTTTCGCTTCTTGATCCATTTGTTTAACGTAAGAAATGTCGTAATATAAGGCTTTAGATAATTCAATATAAGCATATCGACTTATTAATAAACGATCAATCAAGTGTTTGTTTTTAATTAAACTAATAATATAATCAGTAACGCTTAGAGATACTAAATTTAATATATTTTCTTTACTATAAGTATGATAATTTACTGCATCGATCTGTTTGATAATAAAATCTAATTTTTTTAATGTTGCTTTTAAAATGGCAGAATTATTGTCTTTTTTTAATTTCCTTAATAATTTTAGGTATTCTTTTGCTTGGCTAGAATTCTCTGGTAAAAATAAATTTTGTTCAAAATCATTGTCACATTTTTGAATAAATAAGAGTGCTCTATTAATAATATTTTCTTCCATAAAAACAACCCCTTGTAAATTGGATCATATTATACCAGAACTTTGGTATTTTGTCAAAAATTACTTATTACGATTTAGACGACGAAAAAAATATGAAAAAATAATATAATATTTTCGGTGATTGTATGAAAGACGAAGTAGATGTTTTATATTGTTTAACTTTTAATTTTCTCTTTTGATCATCACCTTTACAAATTATAATCTTCTATTGATAAAATAGATTGTTTATGTGATATAATTGGATTAGTTAGGAGGAAAAATTCATATGTCTAAGAAAAAAGATTATGATTTTATAACAATTACTAACATAGATGGTGTTAAAAAAAATGCAGAATTAGTTACTAAATTTGAAATTCAGGGATTAGGAGAATATGTAATTTATAAGCTAGATGGAGTGCTTTATGGAGCTAAATATAAATTTGATGGAATAAATACTAAATTAATTACAGATTTAACTGATACCGAAAAAAACGTATTAAATGAAATGTTACATAAATTGGAGGTGGAATAATGTTAAATTTTGATTCTAATCATAACTTTATTGATGGCAACTTAAATGAAAAGAAAGGAAAAAAATTATTTAAAAATATAGTTTTTGGAGGATTAATTATTACTAATCTTCTAGCTTTTAGTGGTTGTGCCAAAAATGTTCATTGTGATGTACAAGGTAACCATGCTCATTATTATGTTAATGATGATTATATTGGTAGATACATTGTTAGTGAAAAAAGTACTTTATCAGGATTAAATAGATTAGATACTTATATTTCTGTTAATGAAGAAGAAGAAAGTTTATTAAAATTTATAAATGAAAAGAATTTATTTAAAATTGATGAGAATAAAAAAGTAATAGATAATATTACTGAGAATCAAAGAGATTATAAAGAATATAGATATAGTTATTATTATCTTATGACAATTCCTACAATAAATGGCGATTTTATTACATATGATTATATACCTAGTACTGGTCATTCTTGGACAAACAATCCTAATTACGAGAATTTAACAGGTGAAGAGCGAGTTTGTCATTATGTATATTATGGGTATAAAGTGATAAAAACTGATAAAGGAGTTTATGAATTAGAAAAAAGCGAACCTGTCGATAGTATTGCAGAATTACCTGAAGGTTATGATTATATAGAAGAAAAATTTTATGATATTGTAAATTTATATAACAGAGATGAAATTCTAGATTATGAAGATGGACCTGAAGAAGATAAAAAAATAATTAGTGAGGATGAATATAATAAATCACTGTCAAAATCAAGGTAATAATTTTTAATAATAAATAAAGACAATATAGGCTATAAATGGTGAAAATTGTCTTTTCTTTTTGAATAATCTTATCAAAATTATTAAGATATTTTGTAAAGATTCTAATTTATCTTTAATATTCATGCATTACTTATTGTGATTTTTTCAATAAAATTATAGATAGATTATTATAAATATATTATAATTTTGATAGTTTTTAGATTAACTTTTATAGGAGATGAATAATGAAAACAAAATGTAAAACTTTAAAATTATCTATAACTATATCTATAATATCATTTATATTTTTTACCTTGTTTTTCTTTTTAAATAAATATTATGAAAATAATTGGTATGAATATATTTATAATATATCACTTGGATTGTTTTGTAGTTCATTTGTAGTATTTTTAATATCAATTACAGAATATAGAGTTGCCAAAACTCAACTTTTAGAAAAAATATGGACCGAAAGTAGAAATTTAAATATACAATTACATAAAATAAAACCATTGTATTCCTATATTGAAGAGCAATTATTAGTTAATTACATAAACGAATGGTTATTTAGAGAAGAAGATACGTTGTTGTCTGAGGATAAGCACGAAGCTTATGATAAACTGTATGATTACTTGCTTGAATATAATAAAAAGGAAATAAAAAATATAGCTAAAAATGAAGTAAAAACTTATATAGATTCATTAATAGAAAGTGAGAGAAAGAGAGTTTTAGAAAAATTAGAAAAAATCGTTGATCAATATTTAAATCTAAATAATTATTCTTTTCTTGAATTTAATAACTTGTTAGGAGATGTGCAATTTTTTACTGGAAAAGGCAAATATTTGCAATTACATGCAAATATTTATGAACCACTCAGAAATATGTATAACGAATTAAAAGCGGGGGTTTGTTATCATTTTGAACTTTACAGAAATGGTGAAGCGAATAGACCTGATGTATTATTAAGTATTCTATTTGAAAATCAAGATAAATTATTTAGGTTAGAAAAGAAACAAAAAAATGATTACGAATGGACCACTATTTATGCAAATTTTTGCGATGAAATGGATGATAAAATAGAAGCATTTAGAGCAAAAACCATTTATCAATGTGAAGAAGAAAAGATAACTCATCGTCCAATAGAATCAATTTTTTATAATAAGAATGGAAAATAAACTATAAGAGGTATTTAGTAATGAAAATAGATAGTGAATTTCAAGAAATATTAAATTATGCCCATTATTGGAATTGGGCTCCCGATTGGTTAATTGTTAAAGAAATATATGAAAAAATTCCCGATTCATATTCTGTGCTAACTCCATTTGCATATTCATATCTTGAAGAGGTAATTAGAAGCACAACATCTGAATATGGAAAAGAATTGTTAGATGAAAATAAAAATCCTAAAAGAAGAAAAGTGGGATTAAGTTTAATAAAATTAGCAAAAGAAGAAAATGCAAATAATACGGAATATATAAAGATACTTAATGAAGTCAAAAAATACTTTGAAGAATCAACAAGTCTAGATTGTGGAGATAATAGAAGTAGTGTTGATCATGGCTATATGCATCCAAGGTTTTGGACTAAAGAATCTTTTGAAAAATTAATATATGATATTGCAAGAATTTCTAAGTATTCAAAATTTTAACGAAAGGTTGGTGTTTATTTTGAAAGTATTAAGTTTAACAGAACCATATGCTACTTTGGTAAAGGAAAATAAAAAATTAATCGAAACAAGAAGTTGGAAAACAGATTATAGAGGCGAATTATACATTCATGCTAGTGCTACTAAACTTCCAAAAGAGTGGCATGAAAACAAAAAGCTAATGAAGTTAATAAATAATACATCATTAAATTTTGGAAATATTATTTGCAAGTGTAATTTAGTTGACTGTATATATATGACCAAAGAGTATGTGGAAAATATGAAGAAAAATAACTATCAAGAATATATTTGTGGTGTTTATGAAGAAGGACGATACGCTTGGATATTAGATAACATAAAGCCATTAAAGACACCAATAAAAGCTAAAGGACAATTAAATATTTGGAATTACTATAATGAGTTAGAGATTATGGAATTAATGAATAATATAGAATATGGTTGGTTAGACACAGATAATAACAAACATAATCTTGTTGATGAATCATTTTCAGATAATTATATATTACAATCTCCACATGAAATAATAAAAAATAAAATTGGTGTATGTTGGGACCAAGTTGAACTTGAAAGATATTATTTTAAAGGAAACGATTGGAATATAAAGACTTATTTTATTGTACATTATGATAATGATAAATGCCCAACTCATACATTCTTAACTTATGAAAAGAATGATAAATATTATTGGTTTGAACATTCCTGGGAAAAATTTAGAGGAATTCATGAATATAATACTGAAGAAGAGTTATTATCAGATATTAAAAATAAATTTATTAAATATGAATTAAACAATATGTATGAAATTGAAAATTTAGTACTATATGAATATAAAAAGCCAAAGCATCACATTTCAGTACAAGAATTTTATAATCATTGCGAAAAAGGTAAATATATTGATTTTAATTGATAAAATAAAATTCCAAATTAATTACTAGTTTATAAGAGAAAAAAATGATAGGAAAATACATTGTTTATTTATAAAAATAATATTTTATCTAAAATGCCTCGGAAAGATAGTTGTTTTATGATAAAATTATATTGGTGGTTTGATGCAGTTAGAAGATCTAAAAACTGAATATGATAAACTTCAATTAAAATATGGTGCTAAAGAATTAGATTCAATTTATAATGGTGGCTGTAAAAACAACCCTGATATTTGTTTTGTTTTTATGAATCCTACTGGGCGAAATATTGCATCTTCTAAAAATTGGAAAGGCATTAAATCTCCTTGGATAGGAACAAAAAATATATGGGATTTATTTTTTGAATTAAATTTGATGGATAAAGATATTTATAAAAAAATAAAAGAAATAAAAGGTGCAGACTGGACGGAAAAATTTGCAGAAAAAGTTTATAAAGATGTAGAAAATCATAGATACTTTATTACAAATTTAGGAAAATGTACACAAGTTGATGCTAGAGAATTACCTGATAATGTTTATAAAAAATATTTGCATTTGTTAGAAAAGGAATTTGAAATAATAAATCCTAAAGTAATTATCTTATTTGGGAATCAAGTTAGTTCTATTGTATTAAATGAAAAAATATCAGTTTCTAAAGTAAGAAAACAACTTTTTGAAAAGAAAATAAATGGGAAAACATATAACTTTTATGCCGTTTATTACCCAGTAGGTAATGGAAGATTTAATATTGACAAATCTATTGAAGATATTAAATGGATAATGAAAAACTTATCAATACACAATCGGGAGGTTTTAGATAATGCAAACAAGAAAACAACTACAGGAGTATGTTGAGAATCAATATATTTCCAATATATCAGAAAAACGACTGGACATGGAATTAAACATATAAAATACGATATAGAAAAAGGTTTAAAATTTGCAAAATAATTTGAGAATATTGATTTAGATATTTTATAAGCAAGGTGATGTTTTTTTATTATTCATCTTTTTATTCATAACTAATTTTAATAAGTGAACTAATTCTTGTTGTTTCTGTTTCCACTGAAATTCTTCGTTATACTGTTAATTTAATTCCTCTATTCTTTTAGAGTACGAAATAATAACTGAAAATGGAATCGATTTAGTTGATAGTTGCACGATATCTATTAAATTTCAAATAAGTATATTGATGAAGTATCAACTCTTTGCTTAATTATAAGAAATAAACGTCGCATTATTAGTGCGACTATTTTATTTTTTGAAACGATTATGGAAGATATCTACAACTATAATAGCACTTTATGATACAATGTTTAGAGATGGTGATTATGAATTTAAGAGATAAAGTAGAAAATTATATAGCTTTTAATAAACAGGAAGAAAGAGATAAAGAACAATTTTTACAATTTATAGATGTTTTTAATGGTGATTTGACTCGAGATAACGTTTTTGGCCATTTTTCGGCCTCAGCCTTTGTTGTTAATAAAGAGCGAACAAAAATGGTAATAGTTGATCATATTATAAATGGTGGATGGATGTATCCAGGTGGTCATGTTGATGGTGAAACAGATTTTTTAGCGATTGCAATTCGAGAAGTAAAAGAAGAAACAGGACTAAAAGCTAACATTTTAGATAATAATATTTTTTCCATTCAATCTCTCCCTATCAAAGGTCACATTAAACACGGAAAATATGTTTCTGCCCATTTACATTTAGATTTTGTGTACTTATTAGAGGCGAATGATAATATACCATTAATTTATAGAGAAGATGAATCAAAAGGAGTAAAGTGGATTTCATTTGACGAAGCAAGTAATGAAACAATGTGCGATTTTATTAGACCAATCCATAAAAAACTAATAAAAAAATTAAATACAAGGTAGAATTACTAACCCTTAGAAATTTTGACAAGTTTATTAAAAAATCATCTCTAGATAGAGATGAAATATATTTGAATGCCTGAAAAGTTCTAAAAATCCGTCATTAAAGCGAGTTTTAATTGATTAATTTATGGATTTCTTTATAAAAAATTATTTTCTTTTTTTATTTTATTAAATATCGAATTTACAACTTCCGCTTGATTATATGAGGTATCATAAAAATGGACATTATTTTCTTCACATAGTTTTTTATATTCTTTACTTCTTTTAATCCAATTTTTACAATTTAATTTTAATTCATCATCACTTAAAGCTCTAGTCCATTCCGAATACATGTATTTGCCTTCATAATATCTTATTTCATCAAAGTATTCTTGTTCACTAATATTCGCTTTGCCTAAAATGATTAACTCAATGTCTTTATGCATATTTAACTCTACTAATTTAGTAAATGATAATCCATCTCCCTCGAGTACATAGTATAAGCCTATATTGTTATCTTTATCCATTGCTCCTAACAAAAAATTGTTTATAAATTCTGGTAAAAATTCTTTGTTCCCTTTGCCATCTTTAAAATTAATATCTACTTGTGGTAATGTATGTTCAAATGCATTGATCATATTATCAATACTAATTTTACTGAAACCATTTAATTCTTTTATGATTTTATTAGTTAACATTGTTTTTCCACATCTACTTGTTCCCGCAATTATATAATTCATACTACACCTCTAAAATAAATCTTTAAAAATTTCAAATATTTTTAAACCTTCTAATGTATTAAAATCATTGTTTAATAATCTTTCAGGATGCCATTGTACAGCAATTATATTTTCTTTTTTGATTGCCTCAACAATATTATCTTCAGACAAAGCTATTACTTCAAGTCCATCACCTAACTTATCAATACATTGATGATGTAAAGAATTTACTTCAAAAGTTTTACCAAAGTAACTCATTAAAGGAGAAATATTATTACATATTACCCTATGAGCATGCATCAATTCAGGAAAATTATGATTACTAATATCTTGCTTTAAAGTACCACCAAAATATATATTAATTATTTGCATACCTTTACATATACCTAATATTGGTTTATTACTTTTAACAAAATAGTCTAAACACTTCATACATTTTTCATCAAATTCTTTTTCAATATTTTTACTATTATTATTAACTTGGCCATAAAATCCTGGATCTAGATCGCCGCCACCGACAAGTATTAAACCATCAAATAATGCCAAATCAGATAAAGTATCACTTACTGTTGCATGGAGTCCAACTAATTCGCAACCTCTTACATATCTATTGCAGTCGCGATTTGAAAATATTAATATTTTTTTATTATTTGAATTAAATTTGTGGAACTTATTATAAAAATCGTATCAACTATAACATCTTATAGTATTTTCATTTTGCACATGCATATTATAAGTATTATTCATTATAAATGTTGGTATTAAACTGCTAATTTTTTCAATATTATTTACATTATCCTCTAACATCACTTCGATATTATATTCTTTTATAGTTTTTAATTTATTTTTGGAAAAGATAATATTTTTATATTTTATACCTAGTTCTTTCAAAACATTTATTGTAATTTCTTCAGCATTATTTTTGCTTTTAGAATCCCACCATATATCTCCATTGTATCTTGCTGTAATTATAAATATCTCATTGCCTTCATCGTTTAATTTATTTATAACCTCACTACAAAAAGGTCTGATATTTTCTTTTACCAAATTTTGACGATATTTTTCCCAAAAATCATGAGCTATTTCCTCGTTCCAACCAAATATTTCTCCTGTATTTTCTTTTTCGAAATTTATTATATTATATGGTAATTTATTTTCATTAATATATTTAGTAGCATAATTTATAACAAACTCATGTTGATTATTTATACAGCCATCAATATCTATTCCAATTCTCATATAAACCCTACTCCGTAAAAGAACTAGGATGATATGCTTTAATTCCTAATTCTTCTGCTTTTCTTAAAACATCTAATCTATCATCAATAAATATTGTATCATTTATATCAATATTTAAATTTTTTGCGTATTCTATTATTACATCAGGTTTTAGTATTGTTGAACTTATAAAAATAATATTTTCTTTTTTTATAATTGAATAATTTTTCTCTAACCATTTATATTTTTGATTTATTTCGTTATTAGTTACAATAGTCCCCAAAACAAAAACTTTTTCAGGATCAAGTTGATTAATTATTTTTTGCATTGTTTTTAGAGGTCTTGCATTTAAGAATAAATTAGAAAATAATAAATCATTCAATGATTGACAACCAATTTCTGGACATTTTCCACCATATAACTGATCGTTAAACCTATATTCTGATAAAGTTCCATCTACATCAAAAAATACATATTTATCTTTTAACTTATCTAACATTATAAAGCTCTCCTAATTCTTGTAATCTTTTAAAATAAATTTTTGAAAAAAATCAATAATTCTCTTGTTCTTAGTTTTGACTCTATGCAATATATTTACTCTATTGAAAATGAAATAAAAAATACTGATGAATCAGAACTAAAATTAATCTTTGATTGATTAATATCAATAATGGGAATAATTAGATTTAAATATGGTTTCGAAAGTATAATAATAAATAGTAACCAAGAACTTGAAAATTTGAAAAAAATAATTGATGGTATTACTCTAAATAGTGGTGATCATTATCTAAGTTATTATTATCACTATAATTCCATGTCCCTTTTTCAAATTTTTCTATTAAATTTAGTATATCTTCTTTTAACATTAATTTCACATCCTTTCATTTTTTTATCTATTTGTAATTCTATATATAATTATATCACAAATGAAGTACGTTGATAATACTATCATAAGTTATTATAATTATCACACACCTATTGGTATGCAAGTATATCTTTTAAAATGACAAAATGAAAACTACTCTTAACTTAAATTTAAGAGTAGCTATTATTTATATTAAAACAATTTTCCAAGTTTCCTATCAACCAGGAGCGGGTCGTAGTTATCTACAACTATCTTCCAATAACGAAAGAACTTATATAGTCTTCCGCTGCTAGTAATAATATAACAAATTTGAAACAAAACTAAAATAGGCAATTTCTATTTTTTCTTGATTAATTTTTTATCTGTACCTACTAAAATTGCATCTGGCAAAGGAGGCATTAAATTTAAATTTTTTGTATACCATATGTCTACAGCATTATGTTTAATATCAGACGTAGATGTCATAAACTGAAATGCCGCATCTTTTTCGCCAAAAACAAAAGATTTTACTTTACACATTACATCCCAATCAGGACTACTTTTAATTAATTTTCCACTTTTAGTAAAACAATATACTCTTGCTACTTGCCAACCATCGATTTCACCAGTTTTAATTCTTATGATGATTCCTTCATATTCAAAATCAGCATTTATGGTTAATTCGGCCTCATTAACAGAATATAAGGGCGGAAGAATCATACTACAATTATTGGGTTTCCATAAATGAAGGCAATAAGGATGAGTATCAATATAATCTTCTTCTCTTGGATGAAGTTGAAATACAGTTTCTTCTTCAGAGAATACTTTTTCTTTTATCATCTGCATTTCTTCAAAAGATGGACACCTTTTAATATCAGCACCACTTCTTTTATGCAAAGTCACACTAACATGATCCCATCCTGCACCATTAGATACAATTACAAGATAAAATTCACCATTTTTATGCTTATCAATAACAAAGGCTCCATTATATTCATCACCAATAAAACCATCACCATATAAATCTATTCTTCTAAAATTATTTATATTGTTTAAATTTTTCACAAAAACATCCCCACTTATTAGGTGGTTATTTTATACTATAGAAATTAGCTTGTCAAGGCAACTAACTAAAATAGCATCAAGCAAACATAATTACAATGATTTTAATAGTACTTAACTACTTATTATAGTAATCCATTACTATAAAAACTAACTGAAAAACTATAATTTAAAGTCATAACGATATTTATCTTAACTATTGAGCAACAAATAATAGTTAGTAATAAACCATTAATGGTTATAAATACAAATTTATGTTATAATTGAGATGAAAAGGAGATTTAATTATGCCAGAAAATAATGAAAGAACTTTTGATTTAGGAAGTGTTTTAACTGTGACAACAGGGAGATTATTTACAGAAATGGACAATGTGTATGATATTTTAAATTATCTTTCTAATGATAGTATTCTCATACATCAAATACCAAGAGTAATGAAAACTGCTCAACCTTATGTATTAGCAAGATATCCACAATTAGAAGGTGTTGGACGAGATGTTGTTATAAATGGTTGGGAAGATGTAAAAGCATTTTTAGATTCACAGAAGGCAGTATTAGGCGATTCATTTGCATTAAGCCCTATGCCTAGAGAAATGTGTGAACATATTGACCCTATTGAAGAAGCAATAGAAATGCGTTCAGGTAAGACTAGATAATTATTATACACACGCATATTGGTTGTCAATATGCAAGTGTGTTTTCTAAATTGACAATTTAGTATTTTAAAAGGGCTACCATCAAATATCGTAGTCCTTTTCTTCTAAATACAAATTCTTTTCTTTTAACAAAAAAACTAGAAAGTACTTCTAGTTAATGTATATTACTACTCGAAGAATTTTCCGAGTTTCCTATCAATCTGGAGCGATTGCTTGTTAGGTTATGAACACTTAGTAAACATAAAATTCATAATTACTTGATAAAACAATTATAACTGATTTTTAACTTATATACAATATTTTTCAAAATTTTTATGACATTTCTTACGACATTTCTTGTGACATTTCTTACGACATGATATAATTATATTAATAAAATTAGGAGGTAAAAATGGTAGATACTATAGAAGACGTAAGAAATGAATTTAAAATAAAATTAACTGATAAATTTGAAGAAGAAGTTATAGCATTTTTAAATACTAATGGTGGAAATATTTTCTTAGGTATTGATGATAAAGGAAGTATTATTGGTGTTAAAGGTAATATTGATTTACTTCAAAGAACGATTAAAGATAGAATAAAGAATAATATTATGCCATCTACTTTAGGGCTTTTTGATGTTGCAGTTTTAGAAAAGGATAATATAAAATATATAAAAGTTATTGTTGCTCGTGGAAATGAAAGACCATATTACTTAAAGGGTATGGGAATGACTCCTGATAGTTGCTTTATAAGAGTTGGAAGCTCAATTCAAAGTATGCCAAATGATATGATTAATAATGAGTTTAGTAAAAGAACAAGGAATTCTTTAAAAAATATTATATCCCCTAAACAAGATTTGACTTTTAGTCAGTTAAAGATTTATTATGAAGAAAAAGGATTTTCAATTAATAATAATTTTTTAAATCAATTAGAACTTTATACAGATGATGGAAAATTTAATTATGTAGCTTATCTACTTGCTGATAACAATTCTATTTCGATATTATTTGGAAAGTATGAAGGTACTAATTCGGTTAATTTAATAGAGAATGAAGATTTTGGTAATTGTTCTTTAATTAAAGCTACAAAAAATATTTTGAATAAAATAAAACTTGAAAATAAAATTTTTACGAAGATTGAATATCCAGAGAGAAAAGAAATAAAAATGTATGATTATGATGCTGTAAGAGAAGCAGTAGTTAATGCTATAGTACACAATGATTGGTCTAATGAATATTCACCTAAATTTGAAATGTTTAGTGATAAACTTGTTATATCATCAAATGGCGGAATTCAAGAAAGCACATCTAAAGAAGAATTTTTACAAGGTTTTTCTTTACCAAAAAATAAAGAATTAATGAAAGTTTTTAGAGATTTAGATTTAGTTGAGCAAATGGGTACAGGAATTATAAGAATATTAGAAAGTTATGATAAAAGTTCTTTTGAATTTTTTCCAAACTTTATTAGAGTAACATTTCCATTTAATGAAAATAAATTTTATAAAGAAAAACAAGTTTCAGTTAAAACTTTAGAAAATTTAACGGAAATACAAAACTCTATTATTTCCTTAATGTCAGACTCACCAACTATTACTCAAGATAAACTTGCACGATTATTAGATGTAAACATTAGAACAATTCAAAGAAATATTAAGGATTTAATTGAATTAGGTATTGTCGAAAGAATTGGGGCAACTAAAAAAGGCGAATGGAAAGTAATAGATAGGCGGTAGGTAATATGCGTGAAGAAATACTTAAAAAAGTAGATATTTTATATACAATGTGGAAACAAGGAAGTCTTGGTGGGGAGATTATGCCTGAAGATGAAAATCCACATTTAGATAAAGAATCTTTAGAAAATTATTTATATTTTACTTTGCCAATGGCACTTAATTATCAAAGAAATTCTTATACTTTATGGGAAAGTGCAAATAAAACATATTATGATGAAGAAACAAGATTTGTTTTTAATCCAAATGAAGTTTTAGATAAATCGTTTGAAGAAGTACAATATGCTTTAACAAAATATAAAGTTGCTTTACAAAAGACTAAACAAACGGAAATATGGATAAAATTGTGCAATACATTTGTAGAATTATTTGATGGAGATATTAGAAATTTGTTTAATGAATTAGATAATGATGTTGATAAAATAAGAAATTTTATTCAAAAAGAAAATAAAACAAAATTTCCATATTTATCCGGTACTAAAATTTGTAATTATTGGCTATATGTTATATGGCAATATACTGATAGAAAATATAAAAATATAGAAAATCTAACTGTGGCTCCAGATACTCATGTTTGTAAAGCTACTTATAGACTAGGATTAATTACAGAAAATGAACTAAACTCAAATAATGTTCAATTAATTGTAATAGACAGGTGGAATAAGTTATTTAAGGGTACAAAGTATAAGCCGATTGATATACATACGGCATTATGGCTATGGAGTAGAAATGGCTTTAAGGAATTAGATCAAAGTATTTTAGATAATAAAAAATTAAAAATATAATTAAGAATTCTTATGAAAAAAAATAACTATATTGAAAAATTTAGAAAAAGAAATTTATTGCCTTTTGAAAAAAGCGTTTTTGATCAAGTTATAAATTTAATACCAAAACGAGGTAATATTTTAGACTTGGGCTGTGGTAACGGGTATCCTTATGATTATTATTTTTATTCAAAAGAATTTAATTTGATTAGTATTAATTTTTGTGAAAAACATATTAAAGAAATTAAAAAAATAAATCTTAAAGCAAAATATTTCATTGATGATATTATGGAAAATTTATATTATAAAAATAATAGAAAAACTTAACTTCCATGTTGACCACGTGGATTACATAAAAAAATCAGCTTTATAAGACTGATATCATTTCAAATTTGGAGCCCTAAAGGAAGAAGTACGACAACTTTTGAGCAACAAATTATAGTTAGTAATAAGCCATTAACTAATGTAAG
>CANQQP010000009.1 GCA_947626055.1 uncultured Bacilli bacterium
ATAGAATATTTGGATACCTATTTAGAAAAAGATAACGAAAAAAGAAAAGAAAACTTTTTGGATGTCCTAGTAAAATTTGATGAAGAAAATTATGTTATAGTTGAAATGCAAAAATATAATGAAGGAAAAATGATTAGTAGGATATTCTATTATTTAGGCAAACTAGCTGATAGAAGTTTAAAAAGTGGCGAAGAGTATAAAAAAATAAAGAAATATATTGGAATATGTGTTCTTGATTATAATGATCAAAACTTTACAAAGTTACATAATACGAGTAGACTGTATGATATACAGACCAAAGAAGAAGTAACAGATATGTTAGAGATACACATATTAAATTTAAGAAGTAAGAAAATAAATGACAACTTAAGATGGCTACAAATATTTAAAGAGGAGAAAGAGTGGAATATGAGTAAGTATAGTGATGAAGAGTTAAAGGAGGCAGTCAAGGAGTTAAAAAGACTAAGTGGTGATCCGGAAGTATCAGCAGCCTATGATAAAGAATTAAAAGATAAATTAAATAGTTGGTTAATAGAAGAAGAGTATGTAGGCCAAGGGATAGCTAAAGCTCAAAAAGAAGCTGCTATAAATTTATTCAAAAATGGTGTAGCCAAAGAAGTTATCTGCAAATCACTAAACATTACCTTAGAAAAACTAGAAAATATTCTGAAAGAAAGTAACGAATAAAATCGTTACTTTTTTTAGGTAATATTGTATAATTAAAATGAAAGAGGAACGTTTATGAAAAAGATATTAACAATTATTTTGGATGGTTTTGGTTATCGCGAAGAAATCCATGGTAATGCGATTAAACAAGCAGCCATGCCTAATTATGATAATTTGTGGAATTCTTATCCACATACTACTTTAAAAGCTAGTGAAAAGTCTGTTGGTCTTCCAGAAGGTCAATTTGGCAATAGTGAAGTATGTCATACGATTATAGGGGCTGGTAAAGTATTACGTCAAAAGCAATTAATTGCTACCGAAGAATTAGCTAAAGATACTTTTGCTACTAATGAAGCTTTCATGGATTTAATTGAATATGTTAAAAGCAAAAATTGTGCAATCCATATAATGGGGTTATTATCTAATGGCGGCGTTCATGCTCAAATAAGTCATTTTATTAAAATGTTGGATCACCTCAAAAAGCAAGGTGTCAAAGAAGTATATTTTCATGTCATAACTGATGGAAGAGATACGGGTGTTCATGATGCCAAAAAATTTATGATTGAACTTAATAATGCCATAAAAAGCGCTTCTTTAGGGTCTATTGCCACTATTTGTGGACGTTATTATGCAATGGATCGTGACAATAATTACAATCGTACTAAAGTATATTACGATTTAGTTACCAAAGGGAAAGGTAATAAACCATTAGATTTGGATAAAGCTATCAATGTTTGTTACGATAAAAATGTAACTGATGAATTCTTGCCACCAATTCTTGTTAACCCTCAGGGATTAATCAAAAATGGGGATGCTTTAATTTGGATGAACTATCGAACAGATAGAGCTAGGCAAATTCTTTTCAGTCTAACAGATCGCGACTTTAAGGAATTTCCTGTAAGTTTAAATGATGTACATTTATATACTTTATTTGAAATGGATAAAAATATAAAGTCTAAAATATTTTTTACTGAAGAAACAAGCGAGAGCCCTTTAGGAATTTATTTATCCAAATTAGGAATGACTCAAGCGCGAATAGCTGAAACCGAAAAATTTAATCATGTTACCAAATTCTTTGATGGGGAATACACAGGAGCAATTGCCGGATGTGATAAATTTTTAGTGCCTTCTCCTAAAGTAGCAACATATGATTTAAAACCGGAAATGTCGGCGATAGAAGTTACGAAAAAAACTATAAGTGCCCTTGAAAAAGATTATGATTTTATTCTACTTAACTATGCCAATCCAGATATGTTAGGACATACTGGCAATCTGGATGCTACCATCAAAGGCTTACAAGTAGTTGATGAATGTTTAGGAAAAGTCATCGAAGCCGCGGAAGAAAATTTTTATACAATCTTTTTACTTTCTGATCATGGGAATTGCGATATCATGTTAGATGATGAAGAAAGACCTGTAACAACTCATACTATTAATCCGGTTCCGTTTATTATAACGGATAAAAAAATCAAACTGCGTGCTAATGGGAATTTAAGCAATGTCGCTCCGACTATTTTAAAATATATGGACATCGCTCTACCTAACGAAATGAAAGAAACTAAAGATTTATTTAGCGAGGAATAAAATGAAATATTTAAATATATTACAATATAAAATCAATAATAAATTAATCGAGGTTAATTTAGATTTAAACACTCAGCAAATAGTATTTTTAAATAATGGTAAAATATTACCTATAAGTAATACTTACTATCGTAATCCTTTTGTTACCTATAGTTTTGACCCTTATACGAAAAAAAGAAAGTCCGAATTACTAGAAACTAGAAAAGATAAGAAAAATATCAAAAAAGAAATGAAGAAATATAAGACTGTTAATAGAATAACACCTTTAAATTATAAAGACTATTTTAAAAGTGGAGTAAGGACAGTTATTTCTAGTTCCTTAGTTTTTATGATATCTATGCATTCTGTAAATTTAGTGCGTAATAACCCAGATCTTATAATACAAGGAATAATCCAAGGGAGCCGTTTTCATTGCATAGTTGAAGATAGTTTGTCTCATACCATATTTTATAAACAAGATCTTCCCGATGTAGATACAGATAAATTATATAATGAAATGATTTCTGTTATTAAAGCCAATGAAAATATTGATGAAGAAGCTAAAGAAATTTTAATAAACGAAGATATTAATCATGATTACTATAAAAAGTTGATTAATGATTACGGAAAATATATGGATTTTGACCATATTAAAAATAGATTGGCAACGGTTAATGTAGAGTATAATAATGGTTATGAACAGACCGATATTGCTTCAGGACAATATCTTCCCTCTGATAATGAAGTTAAAATGTATTGCATGATGGAAGAAGAAGATTATGATAGTGATGATAAAGCTACTTTGTTGCATGAGTTTAATCATCTAACGTCAACTCAAGATTTATTATGTGGTCAATCTTTAAAAGAAGCTATTACTGAGCAGCTAAAAATAAAATATTTTAATGAGGGTTACCATACTTATGATACCCCGCGTTTTTGTGCTGCTTTACTAGAGCACTTAGTAAGTGAAGATGCTTTATTAAGATATTATTATCAAGCAAATATGCCTTATTTAATAGATAAGTTAAAAGAAATATATGGTAATTCTTGGGATGCGACAAAACTCATTTCTTTAATAGATACAATCAACTTTTCAGAACGAAACTTGGATCAAGCAATCCCAGATGTAGTAAATGGAGAAGATACTATTTATGCTCAAAATTACGAACAATATTTTCAAACACGTCAATCGGCAATTGCGGAGTTTTTAAATTTATATAGCAGATATTATTATGCTGCTTTTGCTAAAGATATGAATGAAGATATCTTAGTAAAATACTATCAATATAAGCTTTTGGAAATCCAGTATCCATGTCGTTCTAACTTTATTTTTCCAGGATTTGAAGATGCAGCTCCTTTTATCCAAGTGGAAAACATTTCTAGTAAATACAATGATTCTCATAAAATATTCCCTCAAAACTTTAAAATTGAAATCACCTTAAATTTAACGGGAGAAAGGTGGGAGTGTCATATTCCTCTTAATTATGAATATAACGCTGATACTAAGACTTATAATTATGATTCCAATGAATACTTTTTTAGGTTAGCAGAAAGATATTGGCAAAAATATCTAAGCGAAGCCGAAGAAGTAAATATAAAAGGTCGATAATTATTGACTTTATATAAGTAATGAGTATAATACTTTCTGTAAAAGAAAGGGGATTATTATGCCAACTATAACAGAAAAATTTAAAAGGATTAGCAAAGCCCAAAAAGAATTAAAAGAGGCTTTAAATGATCTTACCAGTGAAGAGTTAAGATTATATAATGCTATATTAAAAAGGCATAAGGCTAATTATTCTAAGCAAGAACAATATTTGTTAGTAAAATAACTAAAAACTTGCAAAATCAATTCGTCAAATTCAGGCGAATTTTTAAATAGCTATTTTTGGCAAATTTAGGCTTGCATAACATATAATTTATTGCTATAATTAGTTTTGTATGACTGCTTAGATGTGCGAGGTTGCTGATACGCTAGGAATTGTTGTTAAATGAATTCTGGAATCAGGTAATTCGTTACGGAGCGAGTCTGTACTAGATATAGGCGAAAGGAGGACATGAAAAATGTCAAAATCACAAGTTCGTATTAATTTAAAAGCATATGATCATCGCATTCTTGATCAAGCATGTGGCAAAATAATCGAAACTGTAAAAAGAACTGGGGGCGTAGTTTCTGGACCTGTACCACTACCAACGGAAATTGAAAAAGTTACAGTATTAAAAGCGGTACATAAATATAAAGATTCACGTGAACAATTCGAAAGTCGTACTCATAAAAGACTAATCGATATTAAAGACCCAAGTAAAGAAACAATTGAGGCACTTACACATTTGGATATTCCTAGTGGTGTTGATATTAAAATTAAATTATAAGTAGAAAAGAGGAAAATTTATGAAAGGAATCTTAGGACGTAAAGTCGGGATGACCGAAGTCTTTACAAAAGATGGAAAATTAATTCCTGTCACTGTTGTGGAAATTACTCCTAACATCGTAACTCAAGTGAAAACTAAAGAAACTGATGGTTATGAAGCAATTCAAATCGCAGCTGTTGACAAAAAAGAAAAACGTGCAACTAAATCTGAAGTTGGACATGCTAAAAAAGCAAATACTACTCCTAAGCGCTTCTTAAAAGAAATAAGAAATGTAGAGGGAACTTACAACTTAGGTGATACAATCGATGCTAGCATTTTTGAAGCTGGCGAATATGTTGATGTAACTGGTACTTCTAAAGGTAAAGGATTTACTGGTGTTATTAAAAGACACAATCAATCACGTGGACCAGAGACTCATGGTTCAAGATATCACAGAAGACCAGGTTCAATGGGAACAATGCGTCCAATGCGTGTTATGAAAGGAAAAAAACTTTCTGGTCATATGGGTGTTGAGACTGTTACTATTCAAAATCTCGAAATAATTGAAGTAAACACAGCCGAAAATTATATTTTAGTAAGTGGCAGTGTTCCAGGTGCTAAAAATTCTATGGTTTTAATTAAATCAGCAGTTAAAAGAAACGAAAAAGCTTCTGCTAAAGAATTACTTAGTTATGAAGAAGAAACTGTTGTTGATGCCGTAGTGGAAGAAACAAACGAAACAAATAGCGAACCAGCTCCAAATGAAGCTCCAGAAAATGTAACGGAAGAAGCTACTCCAGAAGTTACGGAAGAAGTAGCCCCAGAAGAAGCAAAAGAAGAGGCAGGTGACAAATAATGGCTAAATTAGAAATGATTAACCTTAAAGGTGAAAAAGTAAAAGATGTAACCTTATCTGATTCTATTTGGAAAACATTTAATGATATTGTTTTAAAGAAAGCTATTGATTTGCAACTTGCTGCAACTCGTCAAGGAACTCATAAAACCAAAACTCGTGCTGAAGTTTCAGGTGGAGGAAAAAAACCATGGAAACAAAAAGGTACAGGACGTGCTCGTTCTGGATCTAATAGAAGTCCTATTTGGAGAGGCGGCGGAATTGTTTTCGGTGTAACTCCACGTAGTTATGGTTTTAAAATGAACAAAAAAGAAAGAGTACTTGCTCTAAAAAGTGCTTTATCTTACAAACTTAAAAATAAAGAATTAGTAATTATTGATGATATTAAATTAGATAGTTTAAAAACTAAAGAAATCAAAGATATTATGAAAACTTTAAAATTAGATGGAAAAACTTTATTTGTCACAAATGAAGATAATGAAAATCTATATATGGCTACTCGTAATCTAGGCTATGCTTACGCAATATTAGCAGATGAAATTAATGTTTATGATATTGTTAATGCTGATAAGTTAGTTTTAGACGAAAAAGCTCTAAATAAAATCGAGGAGGTGCTTAAATAATGAAAGATTATACTGATATTATTTATTCACCAGTTGTTACGGAAAAATCTGTTTATGCTACTCAAAAAGGCGTTTATACATTTAAAGTAGCCGGTAGCGCAAATAAAACCCAAATTAAAAAAGCTGTAGAAGCGGCATTTGGGGTAAATGTGGTAAATGTTAATACTCTTAATACAAAATCTAAAAAGAAAAGAGTAGGCAAATACACAGGTAAAACAAAAACTTATAAGAAAGCGATTGTTACTTTAGCAAGTGGACAGTC
Organism: uncultured Bacilli bacterium; assembly: GCA_947626055.1. GTDB lineage: Bacteria > Bacillota_I > Bacilli_A > RF39 > UBA660 > HGM10766. The sequence continues at coordinate 6,320 of CANQQP010000009.1, forward strand.
AATAGAATTTTAATTAGGAGGGTAAATTATGGCAATAAAGAAATATAAACCAACGACTAATGGTCGTCGTGGCATGACCACACTCGCTAATGAAGAAATTACGACATCTACTCCTGAAAAGTCTTTGCTAGTTTCTAAATCAAAAACTGGTGGACGTAATAATCAAGGTAGAATGACTGTTCAACATATTGGTGGCGGTGCCAAAAGAAAGTATCGTTTAATTGATTATAAGCGCAACAAATTCAATATAACTGGTAAAGTAGCAAGCATTGAATACGATCCAAATCGTAATGCTAATATTGCTCTTATAAATTATAAAGATGGTGAAAAAAGATATATTATCGCTCCTAAGGATTTAAAAGTAGGAATGATTATTGAAAGTGGTGAGAATGTCGATATTAAAGTCGGAAATGCTCTACCATTACAAAACATTCCTGTTGGTACTGTTGTTCATAATATTGAATTACAACCAGGTAAAGGAGCAGAAATGTGCCGTGCGGCGGGAGCTAGTGCCCAAATATTAGGCCGTGAAGGCAAATATGTAATGTTAAGATTACAAAGTGGTGAAACAAGAAAAGTTCTAGGAACTTGTATGGCAACTATTGGTGTAGTTGGTAATGAAGATTATGAACTTGTTAATCTTGGTAAAGCCGGACGTAAACGTCATATGGGAATTCGTCCAACAAACCGTGGTTCTGTTATGAACCCTAATGATCACCCTCATGGTGGTGGAGAAGGACGTGCTCCAGTAGGACGTAAAGGGCCAGTTACTCCTTGGGGTAAACCAGCTCTTGGACTTAAAACTCGTAAAAATAAGAAAGCGTCTGACAAACTTATTGTTAGCCGTAAAAAGAAAAAGTAGGAGGAATTTGTAAATGGCAAGAAGTTTAAAAAAAGGACCTTATGTCTTTGATAGATTATTAAAAAAGGTACAGGATTTGAATGCTGCTAATAAAAAAGAAGTAATTAAAACATGGTCTCGTCGTTCCACAATTTATCCTGACTTTATTGGACATACAATTGCGGTACATAACGGTAAAGAATTTATTCCAGTTTATATAACTGAGGATATGGTTGGACATAAGCTTGGTGAATTTGCGGCAACTCGTAAATTCTCTGGACATGCAGGACAAAAGTAGGAGGTAATAAGATATGGAAGCATACGCAATACATAAAAGTGCAATGATCGCTCCTTTAAAAGCCAGAATGACTTTGGACTTAATTAGAGGAAAAGATGTTAAAACTGCACAAGGAATATTAAATACTACTAACACAAAAGCTAGCCGTTTAATTTTAAAAGTTTTAAATTCGGCTGTTGCTAATGCTGTTAATAATAATGGCGCTGATGAAAGTAAACTTGTAATCTCTGAATGTTTTATTAATCCTGGTCCTGTTTATAAAAGAATTAAATTTGGATCTCGTACAAAAGTAGATCGCAGAGATAAAAGAACAAGTCACATTACAGTTAAAGTAAGTGACACAGTTAAGGAGGTTTAAGAGGATGGGACAAAAAGTAAACCCTAAAGGTCTTAGACTAGGAATCACTGAAAATTGGGAGTCTAATTGGTATGCTCCTAAAAAAGAATTTGGTGATACTTTAAATAAAGATTTAAAAATACGTAAATTTTTAGCTAAAGAACTTAAGAATGCGGCTGTAGCCAAAATCGTAATTGAAAGAACAGCTAAAAGATGCGACGTAATTATCAACACTGCTAAACCAGGTGTTATCATCGGTCGTGGTGGTGAAGATATTGAAAAATTAAGGAAGAAAATTTCTAAACTAGTAGGCGAAGAAGTATACATTTCCATTGTCGAAGTTAAAAATCCTGATTTAGATGCTAAATTAGTTGCAGATAATATCGCTGCCCAAATTGAAGCACGTGCTCCATTTAGAAGTGCGCAAAAAAGAGCAATTCGAAATACAATGAAAGCGGGAGCAAAAGGAATTAAAACTTCAACATCTGGTCGTTTAGGAGGAGCAGAAATGGCTCGTACTGAAGGTTATACAGAAGGTACAGTTCCTCTTCATACTTTACGTGCTAACGTTGATTATGCGCAAAGTGAAGCTAACACTATTTATGGAAAAATAGGCGTAAAAGTATGGATCTATAAAGGTGAAGTTCTTCCTACTAAAAACAAAAATAAAGGGGGTAGAGACAATGCCACTAATGCCAAAGAGAACTAAGTATCGTAAACCTCATCGTCTTACATACGAAGGCCATGCCAGAGGAAATACAGAATTACATTTTGGTTCATATGGACTTCAAGCAAAAGAAGGGGCATGGATTACTACCCGTCAAATTGAAGCTGCGCGTATAGCGATGACTCGTTATATGAAACGTGGTGGAAAAGTATGGATTAACATTTTCCCTCATTTAGCTTTAACTAAAAAACCACTTGAAACTCGTCAAGGTAAAGGTAAAGGTAACGTTGAAGATTGGGTTGCTGTAGTTAAAGAAGGAAAAATTATGTTTGAAATTGATGGTGTATCAGAAGAAGTTGCGCGTGAAGCTTTAAGACTTGCTTCTCATAAACTACCAATCAAATGTAAATTTGTTAAAAAAGAAGAAGGAGGTAACTAGAAATGAAAGTAGAAGAATTAAGAAAACTTAGTGATGAACAGTTAAATGCTAAAATCACGGAAAGCAAAAAAGAATTATTCGAACTTCGTCTTAAACAATCTACCGGTTCTCTAGATAAACCTTCCCAAATTAAAGCTTTAAGAAAAACTGTTGCAAGAATGAAAACAATTCTTAAAGAAAGAGAACTAAATAATGGAGGTGCTAAATAATGGCTGAAACTAAAAGACAAGAACTAGTTGGAAAAGTTGTAAGTGCTAAAAATAATAAGACTATCACTGTTTTAGTTGAAACATACACTAAGCATCCACTATATAAAAAGAGAGTTAAATATTCTAAAAAATATACTGCCCATGATGAAAAGAATGTGGCAAAAGAAGGGGACACAGTAAGAATAGTTAGTACTAGACCACTTTCTAAAACAAAACGTTTTGAATTAGTTGAAGTAGTAACTGAAGCTGTGATTCTATAGGAGGTATCATTATGATAGAACAAGAAACTCGTTTAAAAGTTGCTGATAACACTGGAGCAAAAGAATTACTTGTTATTCGTGTTCTTGGTGGTAGTAAGCGCAAATATGGTAATATCGGTGATACCGTTGTTGCTACTGTTAAGAAAGCTATTCCTAATAGTAACATCAAAAAAGGAAAAGTAGTTAAAGCTGTAATTGTTAGAAGTGTCCAAGGTGTTCGTCGTAGTGATGGAAGTTATATTAAATTTGATGATAATGCTTGTGTATTAATTAAAGATGATAAAACTCCAGTAGGAACACGTGTACTTGGCCCTGTGGCTAGAGAACTTCGTGAAAAAGATTTCATGAAAATCGTATCTCTTGCTCCAGAAGTACTTTAGGAGGTTTATATGAAAGTTAAAGTTAATGATAAAGTAAAAATTATTGCCGGTAAAGATAAAGGCAAAGAAGGAAAAGTTTTACAAACTTTCAAAAAAGAAGATAAAGTTATCGTTGCTAATATCAATATGATAAAAAAACATATTAAACCAAATGGTCAAGGGGAAACAGGCGGAATTAGGGAAATGGAAGCCCCAATTCATGTTTCAAATGTAAAAGTTATTACAGAAGACAAAAAAGCTAAAACTACGAAAAAAGAAAAGAAAGCTAATTAGGAGGTAAAGTTATGAGTAATTTTAAAGAATTATATACAAAAGAAATTAAACCATCATTAATGAAAAAATATAATTATAAATCAATAATGGAAGTTCCTAAATTAGAAAAAATAGTAATCAACATGGGTGTAGGAGAAGCTGCTCATGATTCCAAATTTATTGAAGCAGCTGCTAAAGACTTAGAAATTATAGCTGGTCAAAAACCAATAATTACTAAGGCTCGTAAATCTATTGCTGGTTTTAAACTTCGTGAAGGAGCTACAATAGGAGCTAAAGTTACTTTACGTGGTGAAAAAATGTATTATTTCTTAGAAAAGTTAGTTAAGATCTCTCTTCCTCGTGTTAGGGATTTCCGTGGTGTATCGAAAACCGCTTTTGATGGACATGGTAATTACACTTTAGGAATTAAAGAACAATTAATTTTCCCAGAAATAAATTATGATGATGTGTTAAAAGTAAGAGGAATGGATATTGTTTTTGTAACAACAGCAAAAACTAATGACGAAGCTAAAGAGTTACTTGCAGGCTTTGGAATGCCTTTTAGAAAGTAGTTTGGAGGAATAAATAATGGCTAAAAAATCAATGGTAATTAAGAGTAAACGTGCTCCTAAATTCAAATCTCGTGCGTATACTCGTTGTGAGAGATGTGGTAGACCTCATGGTGTATTACGTAAATATAAATTATGCCGTATTTGTTTTAGAGAACTAGCTAATAAAGGACAAATACCAGGCGTAAAAAAATCAAGTTGGTAAGAAGGGAGGAATTTAAATGGTAGCAGATAGAATAGCTGATATGCTTACAAGAATTCGTAATGCTAATCAAATGAAATATGCAACTGTAGAAGTGCTTGGCAGCAAAATGACTTTAGGCATTGCCCAAATTCTTAAAGAAGAAGGATATATAGCTGATTATAAATATGAAAAAAATATTAAAGGTGATAAATTACTTATCGACTTAAAATATACTGATAAAAAAGAAAGAGTTATTACTGGTCTTAAAAGAATCAGTAAATCTGGATTACGTGTTTATGCTAAAAGTGATGAAATTCCTCGCGTTTTAAATGGACTTGGAATTGCAATCATCTCAACTTCAAAAGGATTAATGACCGATAAAAAAGCGCGTGAAGCTGGTCTAGGAGGAGAAGTACTTGCCTATATTTGGTAAGGAAAATGCTTATGAGTAGAATAGGAAAAAGAGAACTAGTTATACCAGATGGTGTAACCGTAACAATTGAAAATAACCTTGTTAGTGTTAAAGGTTCTAAAGGAGAGCTTTCTGCTCCTTATAATAAATTAATCCAAGTTGAAGTTAAAGATAATAAAGTAATCGTAACAAGAAGTAATGAAACAAAACAAGCTAAACAATTACATGGTACAACTAATGCTATTATTAATAATATGATAAAAGGTGTTACAGAAGGCTTCGTTAAAGAATTAGAAGCTGTTGGTGTTGGATATCGTTTTGGTGTTTCTGGTAACAAGATTACCATTAATGCTGGATATTCTCATCCTGTTGTTATTGAAGTACCAAGTGATTTAAAAGCTGAATCAAAAAGCAATACTGAACTTTCTATAAGCGGTATTGATAAACAAAGAGTTACTGAATTTGCGGCGAATATTCGTAAAGTACGTGAACCTGAACCTTATAAAGGTAAAGGAATTCGTTATAAAGGTGAATATATCCGTCGTAAAGAAGGTAAGAAAGCAGCTTAATAAGGTAAGGAGTTAAGATTATGATAAAAAAAGAATCAAAAAATATTTCTCGTCAAAGAAGACATGCACGTGTTCGTAATAAAGTATCAGGAACTGCTGCTTGTCCTAGACTAAATGTATTTAGATCAAATTCCAATATTTTCGCTCAAATAATTGATGATGAAAAAGGGATTACCTTAGTAAGCTCTTCATCTGTAGCTTTAAAATTAAAAAATGGTGGAAATATTGAAGGGGCAGCTTTAGTTGGAAAAGATCTTGCCCAAAAAGCTAAGAAAAATAAAATAGAAAGAATCGTTTTCGATAGAGGTGGATACCTTTACCATGGACGCGTTAAAGCTTTAGCTGAAGCTGCACGTGAAAATGGATTAGAATTCTAGAGGGAGGTAAGAAATGCCAAAATTTGAAAAAGACTCTAAGAAAAACTTGCTTGAAGAAACTGTTGTTTCAATATCACGTGTTACTAAAGTAACTAAAGGTGGTAGACATTTTAGATTTTCTGCTACTGTTGTTGTTGGTAATCGTAAAGGTTTAGTTGGTATTGGAACAGGAAAAGCTAATGAAGTTCCAGAAGCAATCAAAAAAGCTATTCAAGCAGCTAATAAAAATGTCATTAAAATCGCTTTAATTGATAATCGTACTATTCCACATGACGCAACAGCTAAAGTAGGTCGTGCTGAAGTATTAATTAAACCAGCTAAAGTTGGTACTGGAGTTATCGCTGGTGGTGCTGCTCGTGCTGTCTTAGAACTTGCTGGTGTTAAAGATATTGTTTCAAAATCTTTAGGTTCAAATACAAAAATTAACGTTGCTAAAGCAACTCTTGAGGCCTTAAAAATGCAAAAGACACCAGAACGTGTTGCCGAGTTGCGTGGAAAGAAAGTGGAGGAGTTATAATATGAAGTTACATGAATTAAATAGTGCTCCAGAAGCCAAAGCCCGAAAAAGAGTAGGTCGCGGTCCCGGAAGTGGAATGGGTAAAACCTCAACTCGTGGTGAAAAAGGTCAAAAAGCTCGTAGCGGCGCTAGTATCCCTGCTTGGTTCCAAGGTGGACAAGCACCATTATTTAGAAGAATCCCTAAAAGAGGATTTAATAATGCTAGATTTACAACTCGTTATGCAACTATCAATTTAAGTGATTTAAACAAATTCTTTAAAGATGGTGATGTAGTTACACCAGAAGTCTTAAAAGAAAAAGGAATAATCAAAAAAGAATTAAGTGGCATAAAGGTCTTAGGTAATGGTAAACTTGAAAAGAAATTAACTATTAAAGCACATAGATTCTCATCAAGTGCCGTTTCTAAAATTGAAAGTGCTGGTTCTAAAGCTGAGGTGATTTAATGTTTGCCACAATTAAGCAAATATTTAAGCCTTCAAATAAAGACTTAAGACATAGAATATTGTTTACTCTTTGTGTTCTAGGAATATTTTGTATCGGTACAAATATTACAGTTCCTTGGGCATCAACAATTACAAAAGAATTAGGTTTTTTAGAATTACTTAACCTAATGGCCGGAGGCGCCTTACAGCAATTTTCTATATTTGCCTTAGGCGTTACGCCATACATTACCGCATCCATTATTACTCAATTATTACAAATGGATATCATTCCTTACTTTAGTGAATTAAAAGATCAAGGATATGTTGGCCGTCAAAAGATGAATAAAATCACCAGATATTTAGGAATATTATTTGCTTTTATTCAAGGTTATGTTATATCTATTGCTTTTTTAGGAACTAAAGATGTTTATACGATTTTAAAAACAACATTAGTATTAACGGCAGGTACAGCTTTACTAATGTGGTTAGGTGATCAAATTACCGAAAAGGGAATAGGGAATGGGTTATCATTACTTATCATGGCAGGTATTATTGATTCCATGCCAGGTATGTTTAGAACAGCCTTTAATGGTTTAATTACAAGTGGAACCTATGCTCTACCTCTTGGTATTACGCTATTTAGTGCTTTTGTAATTGTTTACTTACTTATAATAGTAGGAGTTATTTGGATTCAACTTGCCGAAAGAAGAATTCCAATTCAATATGCAAACCGAAGCAATGCCGTTATTAATTCGGAAAATTCATTTTTACCAATAAAAATTAATTCCGCAGGAGTTATTCCTGTTATCTTTGCTTCAACACTCCTAGCTATTCCGGTCACAGTTGTTAACTTTATTGGTAATCAGACGGCTATTGATTTTGTTAACAAGTGGATAAATTATACATCACCAACAGGATTCTTAATTTATATAGCTTTAATATTCTTCTTTGGATATTTCTATACATTTATGTCAATGAATCCTGATGAGATGAGTAAAAACTTAAATGAAAATGGCGGATATATTCCTGGGGTAAGACCCGGAGCTCCAACCAGTAAATACATAAGTAATGTATTATCTAAAATAACAATTGTTGGTTCTGTCTTCTTAATTATAATTGCTGGACTTCCAATAGTATTCTCGCATTTTTCTGGTTTAGGTTCATCGGTAACTATCGGAGGAACGGGATTATTAATTGTTGTTGGAGTTGCAATTGAAACATATAAACAATTGGAAAGTTCAATTGTCAGTCGTAGTTATACAAGGAGAAGAAAAAGAATATGAAAAATATAATCTTTATTGCTCCTCATGGAACAGGTAAAGGCACTCAATGTCATTTAATAACCGAGAAATTTGGTTTTAAGCATTTATCAACTGGGGATTTGATTAGATCAGCAATAAAGAAACAAGATGCTTTTGCTAAAGAATTAGAAAAAACAATTAATAGTGGAGCTCTTGTTAGTGATGAAATAGTTTTAGAAATGCTTAAAGATTATTTAAAGGCCAATGAGCAAGCAAAAGGTATAATTTTTGATGGTTATCCTCGAACTTTAAATCAAGCTTTTGCTTTAGATGAGTTAATGAATGAGCTTCAAGAGAAAATTGCTAAAGTATTTTATCTAGAAATAACTAAAGAAGAAGCTTTAAAAAGAACAATGGGACGTTTGATTTGTCCTAATTGCCAACAATCATATAATAAATTTTATGAAAATTTAAAACCCCAAAAAGCGGGAATATGTGATAAGTGTGGTAGTTCATTAATTACTCGTGATGATGATACAGAGGAAGCCTTTAATAATCTCTTTGAAGTATTTATGAAACAAACTCTACCAATTTTAGATTATTATCAAAATAAAGGTATATTAAAAAAAATAGATGCTTCTAAAACACAAGAAGAAATGTTTAAAGAAGTAGAAGAAGAAATAAATGAGGCATAGAAATGATTAGTATAAAAAGTGAGCGAGAAATTGAGTTAATGAAAATAGCTGGTAAAATAAATTATGATACACATAAATTACTAGCCAGCAAAATTCGTCCAGGTATAACAACTAAAGAACTTAATGATATTGCCGATGATTATATACGTAGTCAAGGAGGGATACCATCGTTCAAAGGTTACGAAGGTTATCCTGCCTCAATTTGTACTTCCGTTAATGAAGAGGTTGTGCATGGTATACCCAGTAATCGAAAATTAAAAAACGGTGATATTATTTCTATCGATATTGGCGTTATATATAAAGGCTATCATTCTGATAGTGCTTGGACCCATCCTGTCGGGACAATTAGTGATAAAAAAGCCTATCTTTTAGAGCATACTAAAAAATCTTTATACGAAGGTATTAAAGAAGTAAAAGCGGGAGCTAGACTTCATAATATCGGCGCTAAGATTGAAGAATATGCTTTAAAACATCATTTAGGTGTTGTTAAAGAACTAGTTGGTCATGGTGTTGGTCAAAATCTTCATGAAGATCCAGATGTGCCAAACTACGGGAAATATGACACAGGATTAGTTTTAAAAGCTGGTATGACTATTGCCATCGAACCTATGCTAAATTTAGGTACAGAAAAAATATATTTACTTGATGATGACTGGACAATAATAACTAGAGATAACAAACCATCTGCACATTTTGAACACACTGTTTTAGTAACAGAAGATGGTTATGAAATATTAACAGGAGAGGAATAAATGGCTAAGGAACAAAAATTAGAAGTTGAAGGAAAAGTAGTAGAAGTCTTAAAAGGTGGGGACTATTTAGTCGAACTTGAAAATGGACACACTGTTACTGCCTACGTTTCTGGTAAAATGCGCGTGAATATGATACGTATCCTACCAGGTGATACCGTAACAATTGAAATGTCCCCTTATGATTTAACACGTGGGCGTATTATATGGAATAAAAGATAATTGGAGGTAATCTTATGAAAGTTAGACCATCGGTAAAACCGATTTGTGCAAAATGCAAAGTTATTAAAAGAAAAGGAAAGACACTAGTAATTTGTGAAAATCCAAAACACAAACAAAGACAAGGTTAATAGGAGGAAATTATGGCACGTATTAAAAATATTGAATTACCAAATGATAAACATGTAGTTATTGGCTTAACTGCTATTTATGGTATAGGTCGCAACTTAGCAAAGAAAATTTGCGAAGCTGCTAAAATAGATACTACAAAAAAATGTAAAGATTTAACTAACGAGGAAATCACAGCTTTACGTACAGAAATCGATAAAGAAATTGTTGAAGGTGATCTTCGTCGTGAAGTACAAATGAATATTAAAAATAAAATGGAAATTAATAGTTACCAAGGTATTAGACATAAAAAAGGTCTTCCTGTACGTGGTCAAAGAACATCTCGTAATGCTCGTACTCGTAAAGGTAAAGGTAAAGTAGTAGCTAACAAGAAAAAAGTAGGTAAATAGGAGGTTAAATAATGGCTTATAATAGAAGAAAAAGAAAAATAAAGAAAAATATTCCGGAAGCTGTAGCTCATATTCATTCCACTTTTAATAATACCGTTGTAAGTATTACTGATAAAGAAGGAAATGTTATTTCTTGGGCTTCTTCTGGAACTATTGGATATAAAGGTAGCAAAAAGAAAACTCCATTTGCAGCTGGTCTTGCCTCAGAAGCAGCCGCTAAAGCCGCAATGGATTCAGGCGTAGTTAAGGTAGAAGTTAAAGTAAAAGGTTTAGGACAAGGTCGTGAAAACGCTATTCGTTCATTACAAACTGCAGGATTAGAAATTACATCTATTTCTGATGAAACACCAATACCACATAATGGTTGCCGTCCACCAAAACGTCCAAGAAATTAATGAGGGGAAAGGAATTATTAAAATGAATATAAGATTTGAAAAACCAGAATTTAAAATTGTCGAATACATGGATAATAATCATTATGGTAAATTCGTTTTAGAACCACTTGAAAGAGGCTTTGGAACAACAATCGGAAATGCTTTACGTCGTGTAATGTTATCTTCTTTACCAGGAAGTGCGATTACTAGCGTGAAAATTGATGGCGTAATGCATGAATTCCAAAAGATTGATGGGGTAGTTGAAGATGTAACTGCTATCATCTTAGCTTTAAAAAGTGTAGTTATTAAAAATCATGCTGATGAAGAAAAAATTATGAGATTATCAGTATCTAAAGAAGGTCCTGTAACAGCGGGAGATATTGAAACTGATGCTGATATCGAAATCGTTAATAAAGATTTAGTTATTTGTAACCTTGTTAAAGGTGGTAAAATCGACATGAAAATGACTGTTGGTAATGGTCGTGGTTATGTTGATTCTAAAGAAAATCAAAAATTAATCGAAGCTAAAGAAGTTGGTATGATTCCAATAGATTCAATCTATTCACCAATTGAAAGAGTAGCTTATGAAGTAGAACCTGCTCGTGTTGGTCAAAATGAAAATTTTGATAAGTTAGTTATGGAAGTTTATACTAACGGAGCAACGACACCAGAAGAAGCCATGGCTCTTTCAGCTAAAATATTAATTGAACATTTTAATATTATTACTGATTTGAATTCTATTAGTGATTTTTCAGGTATGATGGCGGAAAAGAAAATAGATACTATCACTAAGACATTAGAAACTCCTATTGAAGAAATTGAATTTTCTGTTCGTGCATATAATTGCTTAAAAAGAGCGGGAATTCATACTGTCCAAGATTTAATTTCTAAAAAAGAAGTGGAAGTTACAAAAATCCGTAATTTAGGTAAAAAATCATTAAAAGAAGTAATTGATAAAGTTAAAGAATTGGGACTAGAGTTCCGTGATTAAGGAGGTAAAACATGTTATATAGAAAATTAAGTAGAGAATCTAGAGTTCGTCGTAGCATGCTTGCTGGTATTACTAAAGATGTTATCATGAATGAATCAGTTGTAACAACTGAAGCTAGAGCTAAAGAAGTTCGTAAATTTGTGGATAAAATGATAACTTATGGTAAAAAAGGAACTTTAGTTGCTCGTCGTAATGCTTTGGCTTTCTTACATAACGATCAAGAAGTTGTTAATAAAATATTTAATGACTTAGCTAAACGTTATGAAACAAGAAATGGTGGTTATACCCGTATCATTAAAATAAAAGAAAGAATCGGAGACGATGCTTTAGAAGTAAAATTAGAACTTGTTTAAGTTCTTTTTTATTATATTAATATGCTGATTTTTTTTAATAAACAATTTTTGGTTAATTATTCAATGATAAAATGATATAATTAAATTAGAATAGGAAGATGAAAATGGTAATAAAAGATGGTAATAAAGCTGTAAGTGATGTTGCTTATTATTTTAGTGAATTAGCAGCTATATATCCGATAACTCCATCTTCACCGATGGCAAGCAATACTGATGATTTAGCTAGTAGTGCCCAAAAGAATATTTTTAATGATAGGGTTAAAGTAGTGGAAATGCAAAGTGAAGCAGGGGTAGCAGGGACTTTACATGGGGCTTTAATCAGTGGTTCTTTAGCTAGTACTTTTACCTCTAGTCAGGGTCTTTTGCTGATGATTCCTAATATGTATAAAATAGCCGGAGAAATGCTTCCTGCCGTTATTCATGTCGCCTCTCGTAGTTTAGCTACCCATGCTTTATCTATTTATGGTGATCATCAGGATATCTATGCGGTAAGACAAACGGGTTTTTGCCTGCTTAGTTCTTCTTCTGTAGAAGATAGTCAATATATGGCTGCTATTGCCCATTTAGCCGCAGTCGAGGGATCTTTACCTTTTTTGCACTTTTTTGATGGTTTTCGAACTAGTCATGAAATAAATAGTATCAAAGAAATTGACTTAGAAGCTATCGGCAAATTACTAAATAAAAATAAAGTTCAAGAATTTCGAAATAGAATGTTAAATGTTGATAACAATATACAAAAAGGTATGGCTGAAGGCGAGGACATTTACTTTGCCTCAACCGAAGCGCGCAATAAAGATTATGAACAAATAGTGGAAATTGTTAATGATTATATGGGGAAAATTAATAATATCGCCGCAACTGATTATGCTCCTTTTAATTATTATGGAGCTAAGGACGCTACTAATATTATTGTGGCGATGGGTAGTGTATGTGATACGATTCGTCTAGTAGTTGATAAGGAAAATAAAAAAGGTAAAAAATATGGAATGATAGAAGTTCATTTATATCGTCCTTTTAGTGCCAAATATTTAAAAAAAGTGTTACCAAAAACGGTTCTAAATATTGCCGTTCTGGATCGAACTAAAGAATTTGGAGCTCCGCATGAACCATTATGTTTAGATGTAATCAGTGCTTTAAATGATAAGGCTATTAATATAGTCGGAGGACGTTATGGATTAGCTAGTAGAGATACTACCCCTGCCCAAATAAAAAGTGTTTTTAATATGTTAGAAAGCAATTTGAAAGATAACTTTACTATTGGGATTAATGACGATGTAACTAATTTGAGTTTACCAGAAGAAAATTACCAAATAAATTTAAAGGCTCAGGAGATAATCATCTATGGCTATGGATCAGATGGTATGGTCAGTGCTAGTAAAGATATCTTAAATATTGTGGCTAATGCCAAAGGTAAATGTGTGCAAGGTTATTTTGAATATGATTCTAAAAAAAGTGGTGGGGTAACTAAATCTAATTTACGTATTAGTTCAGAATCTGTTAAAGCACCATTTTATATTGAAAATCCTTTATGTGTAGTCATTTGTAAAGAAGAGTATCTAAATGCTTTTGCGACAATTGATAATATCAGGGAGAATGGGCTAGTTATTTTAAATACGGTTCATCAAGATGATTTAGAAAAATATTTACCTAATGATTTTAAGAAAATTTTAAAGGAAAAACATGCTCAATTAATAACTGTGGATGCTGATACTTTGGCTCATAAATATCATTTAGATGGTAAGATTAGTAAAATTATGGAATTAGTTATTTTAGAGGTTTTAGGCGTGCCTAATGCTCAGGATATCTTAGAAAAAGGAATTACGAAAAAATTTGCTACTAAGGGTTCAGAAATAGTAGAACGAAATATTAATGCTTTAAAAGAAGTAGAACAAAAAGTTAAAATCATCAAGGAATCCTTTACTTATCAAGAAACCGAAAAAAATGAAGAGCAAAATATATTTGATCTTATCAATCAAAGAAAAGGCAAAATGTTAAAGGTAAGTGATTTACTTAAATATAAAGATGGAACTTTCCCTTGTCATGCTAACCATAATCGCTTAAAGATTTCCAAAAAAATTCCCAAATGGATTCCCGAAAATTGTCTGGAATGTGGTTTATGTTCTTTTGTTTGTCCCCATGGTGTTATTAGATCATTTATTTTAGATGATGATAATTATGTAATAGCTGTTAATAATGAGCAATGTACAGGTTGTGGCCTATGTATTGAAGCTTGTCCAGGGAAAAAAGGCTTAAAAGCTTTAGAATGGCAAGAAAATGATGAAACAAAAGCGAATGAGAAACTCTTTACTAATTATGTTAATAAAGAGCCAGCCAATAAATATACGATTAAAAATAGTCAACTTTTAAAACCGAAATTTGCTTATAGTGGAGCTTGTGCTGGTTGTGGTCAGACGGCCTATATTAAATTATTAACCCAATTATTTCAAGATGATTTAATCATCGCTAATGCCACCGGTTGTTCAAGTATTTATGGGGGAAGCGTGCCAATTACACCATATAATCTTCCTTGGGCCAATAGTTTATTTGAGGATAATGCAGAGTTTGGATATGGAATGTATTTATCTTATCAAACCTTACGCCATCGTCTTAAAAACATTATGGAAAAAACCTTTTCCGAGGTTTCGCCCGATATTCAAGAATATTATACTAAATGGTTAGATAATCCCGAAGATTATAAAATTACTAGAGAAGTTAAGGCTAGCTTAATTACCAAAGAACTACCTTCAGAATTAAAAGAATTAATAAATTATATTCCTTCGCGAAGCATTTGGTGTATCGGTGGCGATGGCTGGGCTTATGATATCGGCTTTGGCGGCATTGATCATGTTTTATCAAGTAATGAAAATATCAACATTTTGGTTTTAGATACGGAAGTTTACTCTAATACAGGTGGCCAAGCCAGTAAATCTTCATCCTTAGCTCAAGTGGCTGAATTTGCTGATATGGGTAAAAAGACAGCGAAAAAAGATTTATTTAAGATGGCAATGTGTTACTCTAATATTTATGTAGCTAGTGTTTGTTTAGGAGCTAATGGTATGCAAACTATTAAAGCTTTTAAAGAAGCTTTTGAACACCAAGGACCATCGCTTATAATTGCCTACGCGCCTTGTGTAGAACAAGGCATAAAAAATGGTATGAAATGTTCTTTAGAAGAACAAAAAAACTTAGTAAAATGTGGTTATGAAATATTAATGCGTTATAGTAATGGCAAATTAACTATTGATAGTGATGAACCTGATTTTACCAAATATGAAGAAGCTTTATTAAATGAAGTACGATTTAATGCTTTAAAAATAAAAAATAAAAAACAAGCTCAAGATTTGCTTGCTTTAAATAAAGAATATGCTATTAAAAGATATAATTATTATAAAAATCTAGCTGACAAATAAAAAAAAGAAGTTGCCCCCCTGAAGAGCAACTTCAAAAAGAATAAAAAGGGGTTGGCTAGTGTGATACTAGCACCAATTCGCCTTTAAGTGAATTGGTGCTTTATATACTAATGGAAAAGGTGTTTTTTGTCAACACTTTTTTTCATATTTTTTTAAAAAAAGTGTTTATTTTTTAGAAATAATTAACTAGGTAGGAAATATAGAACTTATAAGTATTATCTAAGCATATAAATATCTAATATTAGACAAATAAATGTTTGTGTTATATAATTAATATGGTGTTAATATGGAACTAGAAAATTTAAAAGGAGTAGGTCCTAAAACTTTAGAGGCTTTGCATAAACTAGAAATATATACTATAAATGATTTAATAAATTATTATCCTTATCGCTATCAAATTCTTAAACCAGAAAAGCTTACCAATACCGATATGGTCCTAACTATTGTTGGAAAAGTAGAAAATACTCCTAAAGTTGTCTACATTAAAAGAAATTTAAATCGTTTAACATTTCGTTTTATTACTAATGAGAAAATTATTAACGTGACACTTTTTAATCGAGGCTTTTTAAAA
Organism: uncultured Bacilli bacterium; assembly: GCA_947626055.1. Lineage (GTDB taxonomy): Bacteria > Bacillota_I > Bacilli_A > RF39 > UBA660 > HGM10766. Next base: position 22,176 of record CANQQP010000009.1, read on the forward strand.
GACCAATTGGCTATCGGACAAGATTTAACATTAACCGGTAAATATAATGCCAAAACTAATAGTTTTGTCGCTAGTGATATTCGTTTAAAAAAAATAGAAGATACATTAATTGAGCCAAAATATCATTTAATAAAAGAAATTAAAAATAATTTATTTTTAAAATTAATAGATGAAGCTATGAAAAATTATGAAGGTATAACGGATTATATTCCCCAAACTCTAAGCAAGTCTTACCACTTTCTTTCTAAAGCTTCAGCTCTAAAAGAAATTCATAAGCCCACTAATATGCAACTACTCAAGAAGGCGCAATTAAAATTTATATATGAAGAATTATTTATTTTTACTTTTAAAATAAATTATTTAAAATATAAAAATTCTTTAGAACATGACTTTTTAAAACGTACTAATCAAAAACAATTAATCGAAACATTTATAAACGATTTGCCCTTTACTTTAACTTTCGATCAACAAGCTGCTATTGATGATATATTACAAGATTTTATCCATCCCAAAAGAATGAATCGTTTGATCTTAGGCGATGTAGGTAGTGGCAAAACTATTGTGGCTTTTACAGCTATGTATGCTAATTATTTAGATAATTATCAAAGTGTGTTAATGGTTCCTACTGAAATCCTAGCCAAACAACATTATGAAAATATTAAAAACTTATTTTCCAAATATTCTCTAAATATTAAATTATTAATTGGTAATATGAAAAAAAGTGAAAAACAACAAATATTAGAAGATGTCAAAAATCACAAGCTAGATATATTAATTGGAACACATGCGGTTTTAAACGAGGAACTAGAGTTTGCTAATTTAGGTTTGGTCATTACCGATGAGCAGCACCGCTTTGGTGTAAATCAACGTAATAATTTACAAAACAAGGGCCAGAAAGTAGATGTTATTTATTTAAGTGCTACCCCAATTCCTCGTACCTATGCTCTAACTTTATACGGGGATATGGACACTTCCATTATTAAAACAAAACCAAAAGGTCGCAAAGAAGTTATAACGGAAATAAAAAAAGAAAGCGAATTAAAAGAAGTTCTATTTAAAGTATTAGAAGAAATTAAAGCAGGTCACCAAGTTTATGTAGTGGCTCCTTCCATTTTAGATTCAGAGGGGATGGAAATAGAAAACGTTGATTCTTTAAAAGAAAAGTTTACGAAAGCTTTTAAAGGGATAGTTAAAATAGCAACTCTACATGGTAAACAAAAAGCTTCCGATAAAGAAATAATTATGCAAGATTTTGCCAATAAAAAATATAACATTTTAATTTCTACAACTGTTATAGAGGTCGGAATTGATGTAGCGAATGCAACGATGATGATTATTTTTAATGCGGAGCGTTTTGGCTTAGCCACCTTACATCAGTTACGAGGTAGAGTAGGTCGTAGTTCTTTAACTAGTTATTGCTACCTAATTAGTAATTATGAAAAAGAAAGACTACAAATATTAAAAGATAGTAACGATGGATTTTATATTAGTCAAAAAGATTTTGAATTAAGAGGCGAGGGTGATTTATTTGGCTCTAAGCAAAGTGGCGATATGAGTTTTAAAATTGCCAATGTCCAAAGAGATTATAAAATACTTCTCCAAGCCAAAAAAGACTCTGATATATATTTAAAATCCTTATTAGAAGGTACAACGTCTAATAAATTCTATAACGAAATCATGAAGAAAATAGATTTTATTGATTAAATGTACTATAATTTAAAAAGGAGGGCACTATGGATAGAAATTTAATCAAGAAAGAAGCTTGGAATTTAACGAAAGAGAAGTTCTTAGATATATGGAAAGCTTTAATTATTAATTTTGTTATATCTCTAGCTTATGTAATAGTTTTTAACTATATATTGAAGGGACTTAATCAAAATGTTGTTTCAATAATAGCTATGCTTTATAACTTAATTACTATTCCTTTTTCGTTTGGTTTAAATAAATATTTACTGGCTATTGTTCGTAAACAAGAGCATAATATAAAAGATTTATTTTATTATTATAAGCATAACATAGTTGAAACTATAGTTTTATCAATGATTTTAAGTCTATGTTATAGTATAGGCTTGGTTCTATATTTAATTCCGGCAATTATCATGTACCTTTTTTTATCTTTTTCTGAAAATTGTTTAGTTGATGGGACTATTAATCCTATTGATGCTCTAGCTAAGAGTTGTAATTTGATGAAAGGCTATAAGTGGGATTATTTTAACTTTTTAATTAGTTATTTATTATGGTTCTTTGTAGGAATATGTACAATGGGCTTAGCGTTTATATGGGTACTTCCTTATTTTACAATTTCGCAAAAAATATACTATTTAAAATTGTTAGACCTTAAGGAGCCTAAGAAACAAAAAACGAAAAGTAAACAAAAAAATAAAGATAAAAAAATAAAGTAGTTAAGATTCAATTTTAACTACTTTTTAATAAGCAATTCATCAGAATTGCCACGACCAGAAAGGTCGTGGAATAAATCCACCCGCTATGCGGGTGAGAC
>CANQQP010000010.1 GCA_947626055.1 uncultured Bacilli bacterium
CAATAGATTCATGTATGAAATTCATACGTAACTCTGCACTTTCAGAGTCAAGGAATGGATGAGCCATATTGAATGTTTTACCCATAGTATTGGCACATTGAAAAGCCACTTTTTCCATTAAAGCATTATTAATTTCAGGTCGTTCAACTTTAAATACTCCTTTAGTTAAACTTTTAAGCCACACTTGGCCGCCATTACTATAGGAGATGTCGGTAATGTCTTCATCTTGTAAAAATTCATTTATTGGGCCAAAGTCAATTTGGTCAAAAATTGAATTCATCCCCTTCACCCTTTTCTATTCTTAATTAATCCTTTTTTGTATTATTATCACTTGTATTGGTACTATTATTATCTGTATTATCACCACTATTTGGAATAGTTTCAATATCTTCAGAATCTTCATCTGGTAACATAACAGATTGATTTAAGATAAATTCTTGAATATATTCACTAGATACTTGGGTATCACCAGGATTGGCAGAATATGAAGCATTACGAGGCACTGGTATTATCTCAATTCCACCTTCAGGAACATACCCTGCTTTCATAAGTAATGAATACATATTGTTAGGTACAGCAAATAATAGTTCAGCTGGCTGTCTAGTTTCTGTTGCACTTTCAAATACGTGTTGGCCTTGAGAATCTTTAACAGCTAATACTTTAATACTTTCAATCATCTTACCAAAAATAGTTTTACCATCAGTATCACTTGCTTTGATATATAAATCAATATAATTATCAGGATATATTGAGTTACCATAAGTTGAATGTAAATCTACTGATAAACTATAAATGGTATAACCATCTGGGATATCAGCAAAAGCAGAATCTGGCATTTTATCTTCATCAACCAATAACTCACTGTAAAATAAACTATTCATTGGAATTATGGCTCCATATGTTACATACTTATCTATAACATTAGAACTTGATGTAATTATATTACTAGAACTGTTAAGCATGCTTCTCGGAATATCGATAGTACCTACCATTTCATTGGTAATTTTGGTTCTAGAAGTGATTTCTTGCTTAGCGTAAGGCACGGTTACAGGCGATACAGCTTGACTAACTCGCCATTGATAAGCAAAGTATAAAATCACTACTCCCAATAATACCCCGATAATTGTTACCGTATTTTTATTTCCTAAAAACCTTTTTAATGAATTTACTATATTTCCCATTTTTATTCCTCCTCTGCAGTATTATCTGCACTTTCATTCATTTCTAATACAGCATCTATTTTATTGACAATATCATAATTATTATCAGCATCATAACCTACGACATAGGAACCACTGTTTGTCGTAACTTTAACACTTACTTTAGGGGGAGCTTCATATATGTCATAAAAATCAACATTATAAGTTTTATTAATATTAATTGTTTCAGAAAATCTTCTTAAAAAGTTCTCCACAAATTTTTCTTTATTAATACGAAGTTCTCCATATTCTCGATAATAACCATAATCTACAGCATCTATCATAGCGGCCTCTGTGGTTTCTTTTATCAAATAATAATCTTGAGTAGTAGATGTCGTAACACTGTTTATTAGCATCATAATTACTATAACAAAAATTCCTAAAAGAATCAACCAGTAACCCCAATATGCTTCTTTCACTGTTTAAACACCTCCTATTTCCAAGCAGGACCTACACCTGATAATTTTCCTTGAGAGTTTTCCCATTTAGTAAACTTGGTCTCGTACTTATAGGTATATCCCTTGCTCTCATTTGCCGGCTGAACATATTTTTTTGAAACGGCTTCGCTAAGAAAATCGCTTTTATACCATATTCCTTCATCTGAACTTATTCCCCCAACTTTAGTCATATCGAAATTGGAATATCCTGTTCCTGCTTCTTCTTTCTCCCTATTATATTTTTTTATATTTTGCATATTTTCTGGTGTTAGAGTAAATGAATATTCTGGTTCTTCATAAATAGATTCTGGTTCTGCACTTGTTGGAATATTACATTTTCCATTTTCGTATTCCCCATCTTCAATTTCACATCTAGTTTTTTTCCCTTTGTCGTTAGTCCAATTTTTCCCTAGTGTATCTGCAGCTTCTCTATCATTAGGATCAAAATTGTTCAATGAAATATTTCGATAAAAGAAATTTGGCTTAGTTGGATTGGTAACATCGTTATTTACTCCATAATAACATGTATAATTTATATCACCCCGAAGATATTCACCTAAACCATCAATATTAAAATTATATTCATATTCTTTATACTCGTCATTTAGCTCACCTTTGGTACTTAAAGCAACTGGTATTACATTGCCTATAAATTGTGATATACCACTGTTCGTAGTAGAAATTATTCCAGAGCTAGCCTTTGTATAAAAATTAGTTTTAGATTCGTATTTTTTGATAGAAGAAAGAATTTTAGCGGTATAATTTATTTTGTATATCTTACAATCATCATCAGTACAATCAAATATTCCATTTATGGTTTGTTTTGCCTCCGGTGCTAAGCCATTGCAAGAAAACTTATTTTCTTGTTCATTAAAGTTTAAATCATTACAATATAATGTTTCGGCTTCGCTTAAAGAATATGATTCACCAAAGTTATTTAATTTATATGGTTCCTTATAATCATATTTTATAGTTGGATTATCATAAAGTTTTTCATTTTTAACTTCTGTTTTACACTTATTTACTTCATCAATTATATTTAAACGCTCTGATTTAGCTGAATTTAATGCAGTAGTTGCCTTTTCTTTTTTATTTTCATAAATTTCTGCTAAATAACTTTCACTACAACTAGAAGTTTCTTCTGTAGTACATGAAACTGTTTTCCCACCTTTACTAGCATTAGAATAATATTCTGTTTCCCAATCACAACAGCCACCTAAATCACAAGGTTTAGCACAATAATCTTTATATGAATAATTGCTAGTGTTTGAAAAATAGTCAAAATATTCAACTAATTTGGCATAATCCCTTACTTGTTGATCCAAACCTCCTGTATAAGAAGCGCCATTTTTAGTCACTTCGAAGTTATCACCATCTTGAATTGCTCGGTTACCGAAATTATAATTTAGCGAGTTAGATTTTGAACTTTCTAAACCATTATTATTAAACATATCTGTATAAAATTTATTATAATCTACTCTTGAAGAACAAATACGATTGGAATTAATTTCTAATGTTTCAATTGCATTATTATAAAATTCAAAATAAGTTCCTGCTTTAGCATATTTTTTAGTAGGCATAGTAAATTTAAAATTTTCTGCACAGGCTATTTGGCAATAATCATTAGAAGATTGTTGATAGTTAATTCCGTTCGTGCCACTATCCGTAGATTTCGGTGTATCTATAGAATCTAATACACAAGCAGTAATATTTTTGTTTCCAACAGTAAAGGTGTAAGTTGTTTCGTCACTATTTTTATCACAATATTGATCATTATATATTATCTTACATACGTCTGATTTGGGATCTGGAGCATCTTCTTCTTTGGGCTGATCTCCAACTGGAATATCAAAAGTTCCTGGTATTTCTTTTATAACATACATTCTTTGTTTAGATTTATCAGGATTTCCTGAATTTTCGTCATAATCACCTTCAGTTCCTATCACATATGTAACCCAAAAATTATTAGCTTCTCTTCTATCTTTATAAGTAACAGTAAATTTAAATCCTTTACCATCTAAAGGCACATTGTCTTTTGATTTTAAACGAATCCAGTCAGTAGCTCTATCACTAATTAGTTCATCTGCTTTAGCCTCAATTTGACACTCAAAATAGTCTGGATTATATGTAATATTGTCACATGTTATCCCACCGGCTCTTATGTTAGTCTTATACATTGCATCAAATTTCCACGTTCCGTCATCCTGTTTAACATACCCAGGATACCCTTCTACGGCTTTATATCTAGCTTCCCAAAAACCATTGCCATAAACAAATTCATCGCTTTTTGGACTAGTATCTCCAACATTGCCATAAGGATTGAAGTCATATAACGTTTTTGCGCCTCTTGTTAAATCAGATGTATTATGATTTTCAAAAGCATAAAACAATTCTTCAAGTGCTCCCGGATAGTGATGTATATTATAGTGAACTCTAAACACATCTGTACTAAACCAAACCATCCTTAAAGCTGTTGACATATCCGGATATTTGTAAAGTGACATATCCGGATATGTGTATGTGTCAGTTGATTTAGGAACTCCATCAAGATAATTTTGGCCTAGTCGAATCATGTCTGACGCAAATTTTTTTAAATCCGAATTAGTCGTTCCTAAATAAAATTGATATATATTGGCTTCATGATTTTCAGTTAATCCAGGTCCAAATGTCCCTCCATTGGTGCCGCTACTTAAATTTGGATCTAAACAGAATGCATCATTATCGTTTGAACTATAAGTACTCATCTGGCTAAGTGTGACATCAGTATTTAAAACAGGAATTTTTTGGTTTTCTAACTTTGTAGAACCCGATGTACTTTTTACTTCGAACGTTGTTGCACCTTTTACATGACATACACATAAAAAAGTAAAAAGTAAAATAAACAATATTTTGTTATTTATTTTCATATTTTCTTTGCCCTCCAATGTTTTTGTATTAAGATTATCAAGAAAACTAATATGCCTGCGATTACAACAGCAATAGCACTCATAAATGTGATTTTTTTCCAGTTAGACTCCTTTTGCGTCTTAACTTCTTGTTTTTCTAAACTTTTTTTATATTGGAGTACTTTATTAATAATTGTTTCGTCTTTTACATTACTAGCTAAAAATTCTTGGCAATATTTATAATCAGGAATACCTTCGCACAAGGCCATATTGTAATATGGATTACTACGTGGAATTTTTAAATACTTATCTAATATACTTTTACCTCCACATTTATTAGAATAAAAACTAAACTTAATATTTTTATACTCGGATAAAACGTTCATTTTCAATTCAACAATTCCATCACTTTGATCATAAAAATTATATGTGTCTTGATTATTATTTGCTTTAATTAAGTCCTCATCTTCAATTTTAAAATAAAAGTCTTCAGGTAAATTGGTAATTATCAATTTTATATATTTACCATTATAATATTCAAAATATTCAGCCGTAACATCATTTCCGTTAGGATCTGATATACCATCTTCAGTAAAATAATATCCTTCTGGTAATTCCAACTTCACAATTTCATAATTTATCTTGATATTCTTAGCTTCTTTATTCAAAGTGGCTTGTTCTTTATAATTACAACTATCAGCTTTAGGAAAAGTTATTATAATTGCAAAACTGATAAGAATAAAAATAACATAACAAAAGATTTTTTTCATTGTTACACCTTCCTATATTCTATAAAAAGTATAACATAAGAAAAAATTAATAACAATAATTTTATTAGAAAATTCCTACATGTTATTTTAAATAATGACATTTTAAAAGAAATTTGATAAACTATCTATGGTGGTCAAAATGAAAAGTAAAAAAAATATAATTACTGGAATAATTGTTATTGTTTTAGTTGGTTTAATAGTAGGACTATTATTAATCAAAAAAGATAATAGTTCATATTTAATTGAATTAAATAAAAATGAATTAAAAGAAAAAATTGATAATAAAGATAATTTCATTTTAGTAATATCTAGAGAAGGATGTCCGCATTGTGCTGAATATATTCCTATTTTAAAAAATGTTTTAGAAAAAGATAAAGTAACAGCTTATATCGTCGATATTGCTAAATTTAGCACAGAAGATAAAACGTATTTAACCTCAATTGCTAATGTTAGTGGTACTCCTACTACTCTATTTATAGAAAAAGGCGAAGAAAAAACAACAATGAATAGAATTGTTGGTTCAACAACTAAACGAAATATTGAAAAACGTTTAAAAGCTATGGGTTATTTAGAATAAAAAGGTGATAAAATGAATTTTGAAGGTCAAACTTTCTTAGATAAGTTGATGATTATTTTAAGAGGCATAGGAATTATTATTTTATATATAGTAGCTAGTCCTTTACTAAGTGTTTTATTTAGTAAAACATTTCTAAATAAAAGTTACCTAGGTAAAAATATTGCTTTAATCTTAGTAGAAACAATCATTATGGTTACTTTAATTTTAATTTTTCATAAACGTTTCTTTAATGATTTTAAAGACTTTAAAAAGAATTATAAAAAATATTTAAGAATTGTTATTCCTTATTGGGTAGTTAGTTTCATTATTATGTGGTTTTCCAATATTGTAATTAATATGATTATATCAGATGGTGCTTTAGCTGCTAATGAAAGTGCCAATAGAGAATTGTTAGGTAATTTTCCTATCTATGCTATTATAGCGATGACTATTTTAGCTCCAATATCGGAAGAACTTTTATTTAGAGCCTCATTTAAAAATGCTTTTTCCAATATTGTCTTTTATAGTTTGTTTACAGGGTTATTATTTGCCGGGATGCATGTATCAACAGGAATTGAAAGTTGGAGTATAACTAGTCTTCTTAAAAATTGGCAAGAACTTCTTTACTTTATTCCATATGGCAGTATGGGAATTGCTTTTAGTTATGCTTTTTATAAAACGGATAATATATTTTCATCAATATCTTTGCATGTAATGCATAATTCCCTAACTCTCTTCTTTTTATTAATAGCTTTAATTAGTAGAACAGTAGGCGCGTAGAGATGGAAGAAAAAACAAGTATTAGTAATGGTAAACTTATTCTAATAATTATTATACTAATAATAATTGGCATTGTTCTATGGTCCCGTTTTGTTAGTACGAAAGGTTTAGTTGTCAAAGAATATCCTGTTTATAACAATAAAATTGCTGCTAATTTTGAGGGATTAAAAATTGTTCATTTTTCAGATTTATTATATGGGCGGACTGTACATAAAGAAGATGTTAAAAAATTGGTTTTAAAAATAAATGAATTAAGACCAGATATTGTAGTTTTTACTGGAGACTTAATCGATAAAGATACTATTTACAAAAAAACTTTAGGTGACTTTCTAACTACGGAATTAGCCAAAATCGAAGCTCGTCTTAATAAATTTGCCATTGCCGGAGATTATGATAAAAAATTAGATGATTACGAAATTATTATGAAAAATGCCGGCTTTACTTTTTTAAATAATTCTTATGAATTAGTTTATGATAATGGTAATATTCCTATTGTTATTAGTGGACTTCCCTCTTTATTAAAAGATAGTCAAAATCATGAGACGGCTTTTGCTTATTTAAATGAACATCCGGAAGAAAATAATTATACTATTGCTTTAGTTCATGAAGCTGATAGTTATGAAGATTTTAAAGATTATAAAGTCAATTTAGTTTTGAGTGGTCACTCTTTAAGTGGTCAAATCCGTTTGCCTTTTGTCGGAGCCATTATAAGTAAAAAAGGTAGTAAAAAATATTACGATAATTATTATGAACTTAAAAATACGGATATCTTTGTTTCTAGTGGTATTGGTACTACTAATTATAGTTTTCGTTGGTTTAACAAACCTTCTATTAATTTATATCGTTTGTATTCCCAAAAATAAAGGAACGAGGCAAAAACCTTGTTCCTTTATTTTATATATTCATTAAGATCTTTAAGAGGATATGTTGCTTCTTTTAGTTGGGATGTTGAGATAAAGCCAGCTTTTGCATTGATAACATCGGGTATGCGATTAACAATGTTAGCACAGGTAAGTTCCACCGTTTGCGGACGGTTTAAAATTAAGGTCGTATTAGGTTCCCCAATAATACTCCATTCATTTTTATCAAATTCATCTTTATTATAAACTTTACCTATACACTCGGCTTCTATTTCAATATTTTCCTCTGTTTGGGCTGTCACAACGGCACTCATGCCTGTCGCATCGCCTGCTTTAATAGTCATATTTAAAGTACTTGATGTTAAATCTTCTTTATCAGTTAAAGCTAAACACTTTTGCGTCATTGATGTTATATGTAACCCAAGTTTATCGGCAAGCCAACCGACTACATTCCACATATAAGATGGAATAAAGGTACCCTCTTCTATTTGTTTGGCTCTTTCCTCAGGGCTTATATTATCTATTGAAGCAACTTCTTTTTCAAACTCTTCTAAAGTTAAACCTGCTCCATGGGCCTGAGCTAAAGCTATTCCATAATCTTCAACATTATAAGAAGAGCTACCTTTAATTTTAGTAATTTTATGGGAAGTTCCGGCCATTAAAGCTACGAGATTACCCCAGGCAAAATCTTGATAGCCACTACCAACAATAGTACAGTTAGTAGTTTTAGCCATCGCATCGATATCTTTAAATGCTGATATATTAGAATTACTAGCAAAAAAAGCTTCTTCACATGTGGTAATGGCATTAATTCCACATTTAGCACAAGTTAATAAAACATCCTTAACATCATTTAATAAACTCATTGTCGTAACAATAGCAATATCGGGTTTCGTAGTTTCTAACAAAGACTCTAAATTATCGACATTGTCAATAATGATCCCCTTATCTTCCGTATCCATAACATTGGCAATATCTTTACCAATTATATCTGGATTAATATCTACTGCTCCCACTATTTGAGCACCATGCTCATAAACATAACGCATAGTATATTTACTCATTTTGCCACAACCAATTTGAAATACTTTAATTTTTCTTTCCATTTCTATAGCCTCCATCTTTATTTTAGCATGGCCAAAAAGAAAAAAGATATGAATAATTTAATCTTTACAATTAAATTGTCCATATCCCATTAAATTTTTACACTTCCCGCTTCACAACGATTGCCCCAAGCGTCAATTAACTGATTATTTTTTCGAACACAAATAATTTCACAATTATTAGGACATTTATGACACTCTACCCCTTTTGTATCAAAATTAGTATCTGTTATATTAAAATCAAAGGCTATTTCTTTTTGAGAATTTTTAGCTAGAATGGCAACCCCTAAAGCTCCCATTAAATGGCCGTTTTCTGGAGCAATGACTTCACAACCTAATAAATCTTCAAAAGCTTTTTTCACGCCAATATTTTTACTTACACCACCTTGAAAGATAATAGGTGGTTTAATACTTTTACCTTTGCCGACATTATTAAGATAATTTACAGCAACACTTTTACAAAGACCGGCGATGATATCTTCTTTTTTATAACCCATTTGGGCTTTATGAACAAGGTCAGATTCGGCAAATACTGTACAACGGGCGGCAATTTTAGTGGGATTTTTACTTTGCAAAGCAATTTTGCCAAAATCTTCAACTGCCACATTTAAACGTTTAGCTTGACTAGATAAAAAGGATCCAGTTCCCGCCGCACACAAAGTATTCATCGCATAATCAACAACAATGCCATCTTCAATTAAAATAATTTTGGAATCTTGTCCCCCAATTTCTAAAATGGTTTTAATATTGGGGTATAAAGAAGTAGTACCAATAGCATGGGCTGTTATTTCATTTTTAATAATACTGGCATTAAGAATTGTACCGATTAGACGACGAGCACTCCCCGTTGTTCCTACGGCTACTATCTTATATTTATTTGCATCAAAATCTTTCTTTAAATTATTTAATAGTCTTTTAACAGCTTCAATGGGATTGCCTTCCGTCCACAAATAACAACTATATAAAATATTATTATCTTGGTCTATAATAACTCCTTTAGTTGAGATAGAACCTATATCTATTCCTAAAAAGCATTTAATCATTTTTTCGCTTCCTTTCTTTTAACATATCTACTAAAGCCTCCAGGCGAGTCTTAATACCTTCGTCGGAGGTTTGCGAATCAAAAGAAAAATAAATAATGGGCATATTGTAATCTTTACAAATTTTATTAATAATGGGCATTGCTCCTACCTCGGGTGTACAGCCAAAAGGTTTAATGTGAATAATGCCATCAAAGCCATGGTTAATTAAATATTTACATCGGGCCACATTATCCAGACCATCAGCTCCTAAATTATATTTCGCATATTCTTTAACATCTTTAAGCATCTTTTTAGTTACTAATTTCTTTTTTACTAAAAGATAAGTAAGATTAGTAAAACGTTTAACTTCAATATTAAATTTAGCTAACTCTTCTTCAATAAAGTAAGAAGAAAATTGTTCCATAGATGTATATAATTCCCCGATAATTCCTATTTTTAAAGGGTTAGATGGTTTATTTAAAGGCAGTTTTTTAAATCGGCGTTTATATTTAAAATATCTTAAAGTCAAAGAAATCAAACCATGATTAGTTTTAAAATCTTGTAGCATTTGCTTTTCTAAATTCTTAAAACTCCCCTTATCTTGTTCAAAGCCAATATTAAGACGAATAAAGTTTTCTGTTTTATCAATATAATAAATCATTAACATACTTACGAGTAAATAATAAAAGTATTTAAAAAAGTTTAAATGCGGTGTTAATTTTTTTAAAGCTCTATAAATTGTTAAAATATTAACTTTGCCATTATTCATTAAAGATAAAAATTCAAAATTATACCCTAAATCTTTTAATATTTGCTCTTGCACTTCGCCATAACAACCATAGCGACAACCACCACCCGCCTGCGCTAAGATAGTGGCCTTTTGTCCTAAAGCTTCAATAAAATTGCCTAAATTGTATTTAAAAGGTAAACAGACAAAATCGGGACTATATTTACTACCAATTTCAATCGTCTTTTTCGTTATGGCAGGAGCTATTAAAACTTGACAATCTGTCGTATGTTTAAAAAAATAAGAGAAAGGCGCCGCATAATTACCTAAATGAGGAAAACTAATTATAGGTTTTGACATGATTATTATTCCTTTCCTTTTGAATTCTAATAATATCGATAAAGCTTTCTAAACGGGTAATAAGGCCCGTATCGGAAGAATTATTATCAATAGTAATATAAGAGATAGGAATATTTTTAACTCTTCTGATAATTAGTTCATTAGCTAAAGAATCAGGGCCACAAGGAAAAGTTGATACCAAAATAATACCATCAACATAATTTTTATAATGCTTAATAAATGTCATTAATTCTTTATTGTAGGTCCAATATAAAGTATTAGATATGCCTGTGCAATCTATTTTCGTTTGATTATCATATATATCAGATAATAAAACTGTAACATCTTCTTTTTCTAAATATTTAACAATTGGTTTGCCAACAAATTCATCGTGCAAATTATAGGGATGAGCAACGACCATAATTTTTAATTTATCACTTTTAATTTTATGCATAAGCTGTTCTTTTTTATTTAAAAAAGCTGCTTTCTCTTGAGATTTAGCAGATTCATAAGCTCTTAAAATTTCTAAATAGGAAAATCCTAATTCTTTACCAATTTTAATAAATCCGTCTATTTCTTCCTCATTATTTTCTATATCTAAATTAAAATTTAAAATTTTTAATTTGGGAAAACAGTTTCTAACTAAATCATAAATAACCAAAAAATTAGTACATACTTTTTCATTTTCTTTAACACAAGCAAAGCGTGGAATAAAAATGTAATCACATTTATCTTTTAAATAATCTACATGACCCATAAAGATTTTTAATGATAAACAAGCTTCATCGATAATATATTGGTTTCCTTTATCAATTATTTCTTTGTTAGTCTTGGGACTTAAAACAACATCAAGATTTAAATTTTGAAAAAAATTCGTCCATAAAGTTTGATATTTATAATATAAAAGCGCTCTTGGAATTCCTATTTTTATTTTCAATCCAATTCATCTCCCCTATTTAAACTATATTTAAAAATCCCTTTTTTAGCGCAAAAAAATAAGACGAAAATTGTCTTATTTCATTTTAATGAATTTATCATGTTTTTTAAGATATATGTACCCACCGACAGTTATAATAAGAACTAACCCAATTAAAGTAGCTGATGCTACACCAGTTGGAGGCTTTTCTTCATTAGCTGCTGGTTCATCACAAGTATCGGGATTGGTATACATTTCAAATTCTTGCAAGCTGTTTGTTCTTTTAACAGCAATACTTTTACTATAGTTGTTAGTTGTATCACAAATCATATAATTTCCGGCATCTATATCATCAAAAGTTTTAACTTGACCGGATGTCCAAGATTTAATAACTTTTCCAGAACACATAGCACCTTTAACTAATTTCATTTTAGCATTACCAACATGTTCATTGGTACATTTATCTCTATAAGTAATTTTAATATTTGGGGTTGTTTCACAAATCTCTTTATATTCACTCTGTGTTACTTCATTCCCTTTATCATCATAATATTTACCATTAGTATAAGTACAAGTAGGATTAGGTGAACAAGATTTTTCATAATCCTCTTTACTTACGGCACTACCATTTTTATCATAGTACATATCTCCTACTTGTTCACATTTATGAGTCTTCGTTTCTGGTTCTGGTAAAACATATATTTTAAAAGGTGTTAATATTTGATAACCATATGCATTTGTTGGAACAAATTTAGCAATTAATCTTTTATTGTTAATAGGATTGGCACTTTTATGATCTTTAGCATTTGTAACTAAATCTTTTATTTTTTGATAGACTTTAGCAGCTTCACTTCCTTTATCAGATCCCGTATCTTTATTGTATTTTTGATCATTTTCGTCAGTTAATACGTTAATTCTTTTACTTCCAACTTCATAACCATAATCGCCTTGCAGTTGCCATATAGCCACTTGCGTAATATAATAGTCTTTAACTAAATTAGCATATTTTTCGCCTGCCCCATAGTCAGCTCCTTTATATCCAAATCCATGCTCCATAATATAACGAATCTCATTCATTTTTTCTAAGCTATCCCAAGCAGCTAAAGAATATTTTACATTACTACCAGGAGCTAAATCATGATAACTTAAACAAAAAAGATATGTTTGGATATTATCTTTATCAGTTCCCTCAAATTTGATGCGAGGAATCCATCCTTCGTCATCTCCTGTAAAAATTTTTAATTCATCGTATTGGGTCATTTTTGTTTCCGATTCCCATACATAGTCTTGGCTTTCTAATGGAGGAATTGATTCATATGAATTTACATTTTTTACACCAATTTCCGCTTTGACAACTAAATTTCCTATAAACATACTAAATGTCATTATAAATAATAAAATAAAGCCACTTTTAAACTTCTTCATATTAATCTCTCACTTTACTATTTATAATGTATCATTTTGCAAATAATATGTAAATTAAATTTACAAAAACCTTTGTCAATCTTTGTAAATATTAGAGACGGCATTTAAAACAGCAATTTTACCATAATCATAAGTAATTGCCCCTTGTTGATAAGCAATATAAGGTTTCCTTAAAGGACCGTCACAAGATATTTCAATGGATGATCCTTGAATAAACGAACCGGAAGCCATAATGATTTCATCACTATAACCTGGCATTGGACTTCCTACAGGTAAAGTATGAGCGTCAATGGCTGAGGCAGCTTGAATGCCTTGCGTATATTTAATTAGTTTATCTTCATCATTAAAGATGATATTTTGGACTATGTCAGCGCGCTTACCATTATATTTAGGTTCCACATTATAGCCTAATTTTTCTAAGAGCAAAGAAGTAAAAATAGCTGTTTTTAAACTGTTAGCTACTACACTAGGAGCCATATATAATCCTTGTAAGAATTGTTTATTAACTCCTAGAGAAGGACCCACCTCGCGACCTTCCTTTGGAAGAGTTAATCTTTCAGCCACTAGTTCTATTAAATCTTTTCTTCCTGCCACATATGCCCCATTAGGAGCAATACTTCCTCCTAAATTTTTAATTAAAGAGCCCACTATAACATCAGCCCCTACTTCAATAGGGGTTTTAGCTTCTACAAATTCACAATAACAATTATCAACCATAATAATAACTTCGGAATTTATTTGGTGAATTAATTTAATTACTTTTTCAACTTTATCGATAGTTAAACTTTTGCGAGTTGAATACCCTTTTGATCTTTGAATATGAATTAATTTAACTTTATTTTTATTTAAATATTCAGTGATTTCTGAATATTTAAAATCATCATCTTTTAAGTCAATTTGAACATAATTGATCTGAAAGGATTTCAAGGAACTAGCGTTAGGTTTAATCCCAATAACTTCATGTAAAGTATCATAAGGTTCTCCACTGATACTAAGCATCGTATCGCCCGGACGAAGTAAAGCAAAAAAAGTCACATTTAAAGCATGCGAACCCGATATAAATTGATTACGCACTAAAGCATCTTCACTTCCTAAAACATCAGCAAAAACTTGTTCAATAGTATCACGACCTAAATCGGCATAACCATAACCAGTGGTTTCCTGAAAATGATTTTCACTTATTTTATATTTATGAAAAGCATTTAAAACTTTTAAACTATTATTATACGCCGCATTATCAATATCAGAAAAAATATTTTTTAATTGTTCTTCACACTCATTAGCTACCTTTAATACTTCGGGATTTATTTTAATCATGCTTGACCTCCATCTACTCTAATAACACTGCTATTTATATAACTAGCTTTATCACTTGCTAAAAATAAAGCTACATTGGCAATTTCTTCGGCATGCGCAAAACGTTTTAAAAGAATCTTTTCTTTTTCAGTTTTTAAAATATTTGGATTCATTTCTAAAACTGATTCTGTATTGGTCCAGCCAGGAGCAATTGCATTTACTCTTATGTATGGCGCTAAAGATTTAGCAAAATTATGAGTTAAAGAAATTACGCCAGCTTTAGATGCATCATAATCAGCTGAATAAGTATTTAAAGTATCAATGCCATTGGTCGAAGCAATATTAATAATGCAACCTTCTTGAGCTTTTAACATTTCTTTTCCAACATACTGACACATAAGAAATGTTCCGATTAAATTCACATCGATTACTTGTTTAAAACTTTCTTTACTTTTTTCCCATATATCCTCATCTTTACTTAACGCCGCATTATTAATTAAGACATCTATCTTTTTAAAAGTTTGAAGAGATTCTTTTACCATTTTTTTAACATCTTCTTCTTGAGATATATCTGCTTGAATAAGTAAAGTTTTCACCTTATATTTTTCTAAAATTTCAGCTTGTAATTGTTGAGCTTCTTGAGCACTATGATTGTAATTAATAATCACATTATAATTATTTTGAGCAAAAAGTTCGGCCATTTCTCGACCGATTCCCTTACTTGCACCCGTTATTAACACTGTTTTTGCCATAATAATTTTCCTTTCAATCAGATATATTGTATCATTAAGATTAAAAATTAAAAAGATATAAGTACTTTTCACTTTTAACTAATTGCAAAATAAAAGACAATTACTTTTCTGTATTGTCTTTGTTTTCAGCAAGAATATCTTCTAATTGTTGAGAATCTATATTTAAAGCATCACATATTATTTCTTTGGATACACCTTTTTTATAAAAAGCTATGGCAGCTTCTTTTTCTTTTTGTTTTATTCCAAATTCCTCTCTTCTTTTCAATTCCGCTTGATAAAGAGCTTTTTGCTCAGCTTCTCTATCATAAGCCAATCTTTCCCATAATTCTTGAATTTCCGCAGCCTCTTCAGCATCTTTACGATATTCTTCCATGATTTTACTTCCTTTCACTACTTCTTTTATATCATCATATTTTCCTTCATTAAATGTTAACATTAATTTTTCAATATTTGTTAATCTAGATTTATTATAAAACTTTTCTCTTATATTTGGTAGATATATAAATATAAATTTTATTTTATCCGTTAAAATATAATTTTCATTTTGAATATAATATTCTTCAATTGTCGTATTATTTCCTTTAAATTTAAAGTTACATATATTTATTTGGATTACTTGTTGAAATTTATATTCTCTGCCTTTTTGTCTTGGGCTGCGATATATTTCGTTAGCATAATCAACATTTCTTTCTAAAGCTTGAATATTAGGAAAATTATTCATTTCTATATTATAAACTTTTTTGTTTATTTTTACTATTAAATCTACTGTCTTTTTACTATCGTGATAATTTTCTTTATCTATTGTATTTTTGATAAATTTAATATTATCCATGATGTATTCGTATTTTAAATCTGTACAATAAGATATTAAAGTGGCGACATATTGTTTTCTTTTTTCATTGTTTAACATAGTATAAAACATGTCATCAATTACTAAAGGTATAAATTTACTGTCTTTCCTAAACTTATAAGCATATTTAGCTTCGGTCGGCTGTTCAAATAATATTGGCATTTTTCACCTCCATTCTATTAAGAACAATTAGTTCTTCTAATAGATATATTATAGATAAATATTTGTTTTCCTTTTTTTAGGCAAAAAAAAATAGAAAAATTTCTATTTTTTAAAGATCGTAATTATAGGTCTTGTCCCCGATAGTTAAATCTATCTTATTAGTTCCATAGTTTAGTTGACTTTTAAAAGCCTTTTTATAATCATTATTATCTAACTTGATATTTGGACTAATTTTTTTATCATTAATATAATCATAAATATATAAGTTATTATTTTTATCAACAATATTAATATATTTATCGGTAAATGAAAGATAATTAAAGCCATTTTCATCAACTACTCTTTTACCATTATAATCATATAAATAATAGACATTTTCGTTTTTTAAACTAATCAAAATATCATTATAGCTAGTAATTTCCCCAGCTAAATAATTGCTGATTAAATCTCCTTCACCATCAATAATTCCCCATAGATTACCATTTTTTACAATATAATTATTATTTTTAAGAAGATTATTTTCATCTAAATTATCAATTAAACCGATAAAATCATAGGTAAAATCACTAATAGTTTCTATTTGTTCTCCTAATTTTATAATTCCCCATTTATCATCCGTATTTTTAACTAAAACAATTTCCGGAGATATCATATTATTATAATTTTTCACCGATTTATAAGTGTTTACTACTTCACTTTTTTCTATATCCCATAAAAGAGTTTGCTCATTATCATATATAAAAGCATATTTATCTAGTAAAACATTTATATCTGTTTGCTCAGTTTCTAAGTAATCTAAAGCATAAAGCTTATCATCATTTTCACTTATTGCATAACTACACGGATCTTTTTGACATACATATTCTCCTAATAACTGTTTATCCTTATTATAGAAATATAATTTACCATCGCGATATTTGGAGGTATCATTTGTTTCTATTTGAGGAACATCATTAGTAATAGGTTCTTCTTTTTCTTTAACAGGAGTTGTAAACTTGAAATAAACGCTTAAAAAAGTCAAAGGTAGCATAATAACTAAAAGTCCAATAATTATTACTAAAATTCCGGTATTTTTTCGTTCCATAAAATCACCTAACTAATTCTAGCCTTAGTCGTTAAATCATAGACAAAATCTTTTGCTTTTTCGGTTTTAGTATTTTGAGATGTCGCTGCGGTAATGATTAGTTTATTATCTTCCTTGCGCATGGAGAAGGCTGGGACATATCCTTCTTTGGCATTATAGTAAGTAGTCGAAGATAATTTTAAAACATCTTTAATTATTCGGTTATCATCATAATCAACAACATTCAAATGATTAGCATCATCAACTAAGCCAGCAAAATCATCATATAGTTCAACATACTTATAACCATCTTCAAATATTAAGTTGCCGCCAAAATCAAAGACATAATATTTACCATTATTTAAAACTTTAACGTGTTCTTTACTATAATTACGAATTTGGCCAGTATATTCATAAGTTATTTTATTACCATTATAATCAAGCAAGAAAGATTTATCACCTTTGCTAGCTAAAATATTTTGATGAAGAGTTTCTAGACGATCATATTCAAAATTATAAATACTAACTACACTAGTCGGCATCATTTTTAAAAGTCCATATTTATTATTACGATTTTTAGCAATAACGAATTGTTCGGTTGGTGTAGCAATATATGGTTCCGTTAAACTTGGATCACTAAAGGTATTAATAGCATTATATGTACCTTTAACTTTTTCTTCTGTTAAATCAACTAAATTAATAATATTATCATCTTTAATAAATACATAACGATTATTATAAATTGGGGTAATACTAGCAGATTGATAAACTTCATTTGTTTCATTATCGTGTTCATTAGTATCACTAGCTAAAAAGCATGTTGTAAATTTATCTTCCGGTTTAGTAATTTTATTTGGATTATTGCAGACATAAGAATTTATTAAAGTTGTCTTGGCCTCATCAGAATAAAAATAGATTGCGCCGTTATAATAACTAACAAATTTATAATTTTTACTTACTAAGCCTTCCAGTAAATTGATAGTTTTACTTTCTTCTTTTCCATCATTATTAATATTAATAGTTAAATTTGTATCTTCTAAAGAATAAGTATAAGCATAATCTTTAGATTTTTCTTTATTATTTTTATCTTTTTTGACAGTTGGCACATAATCAGTACTGTGAAGTTCTAATCCTTCCTCTAAATATTTAGTACCATCATATCCCATAATTTTTAATTTATTTTCCTTATCAACAGCTAAATAATATTCATCTAATAAATCAATGTAATTTAAATCTTCCGCAACTTTTTGACCTTCGTAATCATATAGAATATATTTTCCGGCGGCATCAACAGTCTTGACATATTTCGCATTATAATTTTTAATTTCCCCAGTTAAATTACTAGTTATTTTTTTACCATCAAGATCCATTAAATAGTAACCGTTGCCTTCTTTAGCCACAATTATTTCCTCATTACTTGGCTTATTTTCAGTAACAACTCCTAAGTAATCATAAGTAAAATCAACTAACTCGGCTTTTTTTCCATTTGTAAAATCTAATATACCATATTCATTTTCTTCATTTAAAGCAAATACTAAATCATCTAAGTTTGCATAGGTTTTAATTGTTTTATAAGTATCTATTACTTTTTGATTTTTTATATCATATAAACTAACCTTTTCCGCTGATTTTTTTTCGTTATCAAAAACAAAAACATATTTATTTTTAATTATTTTACTTCTCGTTTTATCAGTAGTAACATATTTAGTTTCATCAAAGTTATCATCATTATTTTCATAAGCTACATAGCATAAATTTTTATCTTTATTCTGACATTTATAACTACCAATATCTTTATTGTTTACGACAAAATATAAAACACCATCTTCATAACGATAATTATCTTTAGCAACAATAACCTCTTTTTTCGTATTAGTAGGAGTTTCTTTTGTTAAGATAAAAAATAGAACGGTACTAATTGCTATTACAACTGCACATAAAAAGATGACAATGATAATTGTTCTAGTGCGTGAGTTTAAATCATCCCATTTATTTTTTAAGCGTCTAAAAATATTTTCTTTTTCTTCTTCTATTTCCCAAGTTGAAGCTTTTTTTTCTTCTTCTTGGCCTAAATCTAAGATTTCGATTTCTTCATTTTGTTTCCCATTTTTATTCTTTGGCACTGTGATCACCTACTATGGCGATTATATCATATTTTCTTATTTACTATCAAGTAAAGTTTATCTTTATATTTAAAACTTGCATCAATGTAAATACGATCCATTAAACCCCAGATAAAAAGTTCAATATTATGAGAAATGAAATAAGCGGCGAGGTCATTGGTTAAGATATTTTTATAAATGCCAATAAAATCGTAATCATCATAATTTTTTTCACTATTTATAACAATGTTTAAAACGCCTATTTTAAAAGATCTTTTATACTTGGCTAATTTTTTAATAACTTTATTGTTAAAACTCCAAACGTAAATATCTTTATCCACGTATTTATTTAACATATTTACTAAATTATCTAAATTCATTTCGTAATCTTTAATTTCTATCACTATTTTTTTAGTTGTAGGTAATTTTAAAACATCTTCTAACAAAGGAATGCCTAATTTTTTTAAGGTTTTAGCTTTTTTATTTTTTACTAGTCCGGTCTTGGTGGTAACTCGATCTAAAAAAGCATCGTGAATAACCATAATTTTTTTATCTTTACTTTCTCTTATATCTAATTCAAAACCACAAAAATAAGGATCATTGATCGCATTTAAAAATGACTCAATTGTATTTTCTCGACTATTATTTTTATAACCTCGATGAGCAATATATTGCATAATAAAACACCTAAATTATTTTATTAAAAAATTTAGATGTCTTTTAATTAAATAGCCTATTTAAAGAAAATAATTTTTTTAAATATATAAGCAAGAGCAACCCATATAATAACTAAACCGACGATTACTAATTTCATATTCATTTTTTTCGGAATGTTTAATTCCGTGGCCGTATTTTCTATTTGCCCAACAGTCTGAGGAGTATTTTTATTAACATAGATAATATACGTTTGAGTCTCCGCATTATTTTGGACATTAATCTTGATTTCTTGGCCATCTACTAAATTTTCATTGCCAACTACTTCTACTGTCGCCTTACTATCTTCTAAAGTATAATTGAGATTTAAAGAAGTATCTTCTTCATTAATTGCTACACTATAAGAATTATTATATTTATCAAATTCTGGTGATAAAAAGTAACCTTCGATATTCAAGGCTGTTAAATAAGCACTATCAGCTCTTGTCATTAAAGGAAAAATGAAAAACAAAATCAAACTCCAAATTATATTACGCACGGACATCACCATATTTATTTTTCCTATTAATTTTTAATCTATACAAAAAAACATCTAAATTTAGATGTTAAGCTAATAATTTCAGCAATATTTCATTCATAACATATAATTTTTCAGGATTAATATAAATATAACCATCAGCATAGAGTAAATCTTTACTTTTTAGTAAAGGCTTAATCGGAAAAACATCTTGTAAATTAAGTTCAAACTTTTGAAAAAATTCACTTAAATTTAGACCTTCAGTTTTTCTTAATCCTAACATAACTTCATTTTCCATAATTTCTTGCTTTGATAAAATATTTTCTTCTAATACATACTTACCTTCTAAATAATTATTTAAACTACGCGTGTTTTCATAACGAACACCATGTATATATCCATGGGCTCCTAAACCAAAACCATAGTAATATTCATTATTCCAATAAGTTAAATTATGTTTTGATTCATAACCTGGACGAGCGAAATTACTAATTTCATAGTGATTATATCCTTCACTTTTAAGTTTTTTGGTCAAATATTCATACATCTTCGCATCAACGTCTTCACTAAGCGGTTGAATTTCATTTATGGATGCTTTCGTATTTTCTTCTAAAATTAAAGAATAAGTACTTATATGGTCAACATTTAATTTTAAGATTTTGGCAAGATCTTTTTTCACAGTGCTTAAAGTTTCATTTGGTAAGGCATACATCAAATCTACACTAATATTGTTAAAGCCTAAATTTCGAGCAAGTTTAATTATCTCTTGAGCATCTTCAAAAGAATGCTCTCTTTCCATAAACTTTTGATTATCTTTATCAAAAGATTCAATACCAATACTCAATCTATTTACTTTGTTTTCTTTTAAAATAGTGAGTAACATTTCATTAATATCATTTAAATTACATTCAAAAGTAAATTCACAATCATCTTTTAAATTAAATCTTTGGATAATTTTAAATAATTTCTCTAAATCTTGTTCATCTAAACAAGAAGGAGTTCCGCCCCCAATATATAAAGTTTCTAGTTCTTCGGAATTATATTTTTCAATTATTTCTTCTTCGAGTGTATCTAAATAGTTATTTACCCATTCTTTTTCATAATTCATTTTACAAAAATCACAATAAGTACAGATGTGGCGACAAAATGGGATATGTACATAAGCACTTTTCATAATTCACCTACTTTATCCACTATTATTTTACTAAATAATAAAAAAGTTTACAAATATTTTAAAAATATTTGTAAACTTAAAGTAAATTACTTTTCGCTCTTTAAGACCGCTAAAAAGGCTTCTTGAGGTATTTCCACACTACCGACCATTTTCATTCTTTTCTTACCTTCTTTTTGTTTTTCTAATAATTTCCTTTTACGGGTAATATCACCCCCGTAACATTTAGCTAAAACATTCTTACGCATGGCACTGATAGTTTCTCTAGCAATAACTTTAGACCCAATACAAGCTTGGATTGGCACTTGAAACATCTGGCGTGGAATTAATTCTTTTAAATTTTCCACAATTGTTTTGCCGCGATTATAAGCAAAATCTTTATGAACGATAGTTGATAAGGCATCAACAGCTTCCCCATTTAATAAAATATCCATTTTCACTAAATCACTGGGTTCATATCCTACATATTCATAATCGAAAGATGCATAACCTTTTGTCGAGCTTTTTAGTTTGTCAAAAAAATCATACACAATTTCCGATAAAGGCAATTTATAATGAATATTAACTCTCGTTTCGTTAATATACTCCATATTTTCGTATATTCCTCTTTTATCTTGACATAGTTCCATAATGGCTCCAATATATTCACTAGGAACAAATATATTAGTTCTAATATAAGGCTCACTAATTTTATTAATAGTAGCACGATCAGGCATTTTATTAGGTGAGTCAATCATTATTTTATTTCCATTAGTCAAAAGAACTTCATAAATAACAGAAGGAGAAGTAGCAATAATATCAATGCCAAATTCTCTTTCAATTCGACTCATGATAATTTCCATATGTAAAAGGCCTAAAAATCCACAACGAAAACCAAAGCCTAAAGCATCAGAAGTTTCGGGTTCAAAACTTAAAGAAGCGTCATTTAACTTTAATTTTTCCAGAGCTTCTTTAAGATGAACAAATTTATTAGGCTCAATTGGAAAAAGACCCGAGTAGACCATTGGTTTCATAGGTTCATAACCCGGTAACATTTCTTGAGCTGGATTTTTGACCGTAGTTATGGTGTCACCAACACTAACTTTAGAAATATCTTTAATACTGCCAGAAAGCCACCCTACTTCCCCACTTATTAATTTATCTTTTTTAACCTCTTTGGGAGTATTAATACCTAGTTCCACTATTTCACATTCAAAACCAGTAGCCATCATTTTTATTTTATCATGGACTTTAAGCTCGCCATCAACAAGACGTACATGAGCAATAACCCCTCTATAAGCATCAAAATAAGAATCAAAGATTAAAGCTTTGGTAGGACTGTTATTAGTGATTTTCGGCGGATTTATTCTTTGGATAATGGCTTCTAAAAGTTTATCTACTCCTTGACCAGTTTTGCCACTGCATAAAATAATGTCTTCTTCTTGAAAACCTAAAACATTACATAGTTCTTGCGTTACTTTAGGAACATCGGCATTAGGTAAATCAATCTTATTGATAACGGGTATGATAGTTAAATCATTATTTAAGGCTAAATAAAGATTAGCTAAGGTCTGAGCTTCAATTCCCTGCGCCGCATCAACTACTAAAACCGCTCCTTCGCAAGCCGCCAAACTACGGGAAACTTCATATGAAAAATCCACATGACCAGGAGTATCAATTAAATGTAAAAGATAGTCCTCATTATGATATTTATATTTTAAACTAACGGCATTTAATTTAATGGTAATGCCTCTTTCTCTTTCCAAATCCATGCTATCAAGTAATTGATCTTTCATTTCATGTTTAGAAACATTACCGGTAAGTTCTAAGATCCGATCAGCTAATGTACTTTTTCCATGATCAATATGGGCAATAATCGAAAAATTACGTATGTTTTCTTGTTTCATAAATCTGCCTCCTGCTTTTTTATTATACATGAAAAAAATAAATACTTAAAGTTGAAAACTATTTTCTTTTAATTTAAGGAGTGGTACAATTAGAGCAATTGAGGTGAGAATAAATTGAAAAAAGATAAACAAAAAAAGGAACCTACCGGTTTTAAGAAAAAAAAGAAATTAAAATTTCGTCCTTGGGTATTTTTTGTTTTAATGGGTGTTTTTGCAATAATTCTGGCTTTTTCTATTTGGGGTATACATAAATGGAATAAGGATAACAAGAAAATAGAAAAATTAGAAAAAGAAATTCAAGTTGATGTTCCTACTAATGTTGTAGAAGAACAAGGCGAATTGATTAATCCTCCCGATAATAAAAAAAGTGATTATTGGTATTATATTGATATGCCTTTTTATGAAGTGGATTTTAATGAATTATTGCAAAAAAATAGCGATACTGTAGCTTTTATTCATATGGAAAGCTCGAACATTAACTATCCTGTTGTCCAAACTGGGGATAATGATTACTACTTAACTCATGCGTTTGATAAAACCAAAAATGATGCGGGTTGGGTTTTCTTAGATTATCGCGATTCGTTGGATCCAATGAGTTCCAATTTAGTAGTTTATGGTCATGGGCGTGTTAATAAAACCGTCTTTGGTTCTTTAAAAAACACTTTAACGAAATCTTGGCAAAACAATAAAGATAATTATGTAATTCAACTTTCAACTCCAAAAGAGAATATGGTTTTCCAGATCTTTTCTATTTATACAATCGAAGCCGAAAGTTATTATATTAGAACGAATTTTGTCAATGCGGAAGAAAAAGAACAATGGGCAAAAACCATGAAAGAAAGAAATACAGCACCAATTGATGCCGAAGTAAGTGCTAATGATACTTTTATTACTTTATCAACTTGTGAAAATAATTCCGGTGGGCGCATTGTGGTTCATGGAAAATTAATCAAAAAACAAGCACGTTAATATCTGTGCCTGTTTTTTTCGCTTTTTAATTTCATATAAGAAGCTTGTACAATGAACAAATGTTTGTTATAATATTCATGGATACATTTGAAATATATCAGATGTTTTCCCTTTCAATTATCAAAAGATAAGAG
>CANQQP010000011.1 GCA_947626055.1 uncultured Bacilli bacterium
GGACAGCTTCTAAGCCCTCTAAGATTTTAATTGAACTTTCATCATATTTTGCCATATATTATTTCACCATAAAAAATTATATCATGAAAAAAAGATTCATGAAAGAATCTTTACATTTACATTTACTTATTAATATTAAAAGTTTCATTATTAAAATTTGGTAATCCTGCTGTTGCATCTGCTGCACTATCGTTATTAGAAGCATTATCCATTTGAGGTGTTGCTAAATTTGGCATTTCAAATGTATTTTGAGGATTAATTTTAATATCTGTTGATGTTTGTTCTAAATCTATATCATTACTTTCCACATTATTTATTGGTTCTAATGGGGGAATTGTATCCAACTTTGGCATTTCAAATGTATTTGGTTCTACATTGGCCGGTTCAACATTCACTGGTTCTACAGGATTTATTGATGGCCCCGGAATATTTACCTCAGGCATCTCAAAGTTTGGAATACTATTTTGACTATTATCTACATTATTTTCAACTACGGGAGTTATCTCTGGTTGATTATTTTCTTCTGGCATTGCTGGTTTTATATCGGGAACCGGATCATAAATGGTGTTAAATAATGTCGGATCATAAGGAGGTTTGTCACTTTTAGGTTCTGGTGTCTCCTTTTTTTCCTCCACTGGTTCTTCTCTATTAATATAAACTGAACTAAATTGATTAGGCATTTGAATTCTTTCTTTTTGATAATCATTTAACTCTGGCTCATTTTTTGGCATTGGCTCAGATGAAATATTATCAGATTGACTATTATAACTAGGCATTATCTCATTAATGTTAGGAATATCATTTATTGGTTGCTCTAGTGGCATTTCCGCTTTAGGAACTTCTTCCGTATTTAAGGGATTATCTACAGAGACCTGACTCAAATCAGGAGCTGGCTCAAATAAATTAGAAGTCAAAGTATTTTCCATTGGCATATTATTATCTTCACTAGCATTATTTACTTCCGGAGCAACTTCTCCTACAGAAACAACTGATTCTTCCTTAACCGTATTGGCAATAGTTTCTGGCATACTATGAAAAATACTTGTATTAAAAGCTGACTCTGGCTCACTAGGAACTTCGTTAACAGAATTTTCTACTGGTTGAGGCATTACTCCCATATCTATTGGCACACTCACGTTTTCAACTGGATGACTAACTTCAGGGACTGGCTGAGGCTCAACAGAATTTTGTGTCGATTCTGTTCCTAAAACTGAATTTACTGGTTCAACGGGGCTAGCCACAGGATTCGGATTGGGACTTTCCACTATTGTATTGTCTATTGTTGCTAAATTTTGTTCTAAACTATTAGTTGTATTATTATTTACTTTTATTTCTTCTTTCTCATTATTTTTTTTCTTTTTCCCCGAAAAAACTAAAACTAAAAAAATAATTGCAAGAATTACTATTACTATGAATAATCCGATAACAAAATAATCACTGTTATATATTTTGCTCAGCATTTCATTCATAATTCCACCACCTTTTACTCTTTATAATCTAAAAATAGAATACCATATTCAAAATTACAAATCAAGTTTTAATTTACAAAGATTAAAAAAAGACTTCTATTTAAGTCTTTACATATATCTATTCATTTGGTTCATCATTTGTTTAATTTGCTTTTGAGAAGGTTTGCGACCCATTCCACTCATTAAAGCTTCAATCATTTTTTCATTAATTGGGGGATTTTTCTTTAAATATTTTTGAGTTAATTTTTTGGAAATTAAAAAACCAATTATTACACCTACAATAAGACCAATAACAATCAACAATATATCTTTTAACATTAATATCACTTCCTTCTTTTTTTATTTTACTAAATTTAATTTTTCGTTGCAAGCTATACCAGTATTTTTTCGAGCCAAAAATAGTCTTTATTTTCAAAATCACAAACAAATAAATTTTCTAATTCTCTCAAATCATCTAAAAATGTGGGCGAAGATTTTGTGCTTTTTAAAACCATATAAGAAGAATTGACAATTAATTTAGTTTGTTCATCATTATAAAAATTATTAATCATGTGTGTATCTCGAAACTTTGTATAATGATCATCTTCTTTATATTGAGAAAATAAATCTAAATTAATTTTCATTTTATTTAAAGGTAAAATGATTTGTTCATAAATATTATATGCTGTGGACACATCATTTTTATCAGCATAATATATTTGCTCCATGCTTTTAAATAAATTATATGGGCAATTTTTGGTTAAGGTGGCAAATTCATTATTTATTTTAAATATATAAAAAGTTCGCATAAATATCACCACAGATATTGTACTAAAGATTAATTAAAATATTTGTAGAATTTTGTTGTTAAGTTATTTTTGATTAATAGACGTATTAATTTTAATTCCGTCTGGGTTATGGTTATTTAGATAATTATTATTCGTACTAATTAAAAAAATACATAATATAATAATTAAATAAAACCCTATTACTCCTTTATACTCTTTGATTTTGTTTTTCATTTTTATCCCTTCTTTCTAAAATTATTATAAGCGAACATTTGTTTCTTGTCTAGAACATTTAGAACAATTGTTTGACTTTTTACACTTTATATGTTAACATGAAAATGGAGGTAAGTTATGAAGAAAAAAATAACTAAAAAACAACAAGAGGTTTTACAATATATCAAGAAATATACTGTAAAACATGGTTTTCCGCCTTCAATTAGAGAAATATGTGCTGGTTTAAATCTATCTTCTCCTGCAACTGTTCACGTCCATTTAAAACACTTAGAAGAAGCAGGATGCATTCGCAAAACCAATTCGAAATTTCGTACAATTGAAGTTTTAGTGGAAAATGAATTTGAAAAGAAAAACGAGGATATTATTAAAGTTCCATTGTTAGGAAAAATAACTGCTGGAAGTCCAATCGAAGCCATTGAAATGCCAAATAACTTCTTTGATTTACCCGCTTCTTTAATTGCCCATAAAAAAGAAGTATTTACTTTAAAAGTCAGTGGTGAAAGTATGATAAACGCTGGTATATTTGATGGAGATATTGTTATCGTAGAACGTTCTAAAGTTGCTAGAAATGGTCAAATAGTTGTAGCAATGACTGCCGAAAACGAAGTAACATTAAAAACTTTCTATAAAGAAAAAGATCATATCCGCTTGCAACCGGAAAATGATACTATGGAACCAATTATTTTAGAAAATGTCACTATTTTAGGAATAGCAATCGGCTTATATAGGCAAATATAAAAAAAGGTTTAAATTTAAAACCTTTTTTTAATATTTTACTAACATAAATATTAGAAATGCTACTAATAATACATAAACAATACATCCATTAATTTGTTCAGATTTTTGACTCTTATGTTTAAGTCCCACTGCCATAGTAGAAAGTATTCCTCCCACAAGACCGCCAATATGAGCAACATTGTCAATGCCTGAGAACATAAAGCCCATCAATAGATTAATTATTATTAAAGGAATAATCTGGGATTTTAATATATTACCAAAATAGATTCGGTAATGATAACCAAAATAAGCTAAACTTCCCATTAAACCAAAAATAGCTCCACTTGCCCCAATGCTATTGGCATGTAAAATAACAGTAGAGAGTAAACTTCCCATTAATGCCGAAGCAAAGTAAATAATAAGGTATTTCCATTTCCCTACAAAATTTTCCACTTGCGAACCGATGATGTATAAAGCATACATATTAAACAATAAATGGATTGGCATGAATAAAGGGCCGGCATGCAAAAATGTTCCTGTTATTAAACGGTAATATTCCCCTCCTTTAATTGCCACCGTATTAACGGAAAATAAACTTTCTAAATTGATATTGCCATTTGATAAATAAAACAATAAGTAAGTTAAAATAAACATAGCAATATTTATGCCCATTAAAATATAGGTTACTAATATTTTCTTTTGTTTGAAAACATCTTCGTAATCTTGGTTTTTCTTCGCAGTCGTTTCATTAATATCTTTAGTAACATTTATTAGTAAATCTAAGCCTTTATCATTATTTAAAGGATTATTTTTAATATTAGGAAATATAGAACCTAGACCTTTTGTAGATTTAATATCTTTAACATTCTTGATACTTAAAGAACTTAAAATTTTATCTTCTTTTATTTTAATATCTTCATTTAAGTCAAGCAGAATATTTAAAGCATGTACTTTTAAAGATAAAGTTTTTTTCTTAATTTGTTTAATAATCTTCTTAGCTTTAAATATATCAAAATTATATTGTTCTTCATTGTGTATATAATTAGCATTAATTCTTATTATTTTATAATATGCATCTTGATTTTCTAACCAAATTTCATCTTTAACTCCGCTAACAATAATGGGAGTATAATTTTCTTCAGTTACAAAAAAATGCATT
Organism: uncultured Bacilli bacterium; assembly: GCA_947626055.1. Taxonomy (GTDB): domain Bacteria; phylum Bacillota_I; class Bacilli_A; order RF39; family UBA660; genus HGM10766. The sequence continues at coordinate 4,347 of CANQQP010000011.1, forward strand.
AATTTCATAATTATTTCATCTTTTTTGTTCACGATTAATTTGTCCATAAGAAACCTCTTTCTTCATAATATTTTAATATATTTCATAAAATTAGTAAAGGAGTTGAAATACATGAAATTTTTAATTTATTTTATTATCCTTATTCCTTGGTTTATCTCTAGTTTACTTTTTCCTTTTAATTCTGAATTTTATCGGACTTTAAATTTACCTTTCTTTAACCCGCCTGGATTAGTTTTTGCTATAGTCTGGCCTATATTGTATATTTTAATTGCCTTATCTTTTTATTTGATTTTAAAAAATAATAAAATAAGCTCAAATTATTTATTTGCTTACCTTTTAAACTATATTTTAAATCAATCCTTTTCTTTAGTATTCTTTTATTTAAACAATTTAACTTTAACTTTATATGTAACAATCCTTTTATTTATTAGTACAGTCTATTTACTAATAGAAACAAAAAAAGCAAATAAAATATCCTTCTATTTGCTTATTCCCTATCAATTGTGGATTATCTTTGCGACAATCTTATATGTCACAATTTATTTTCTTAACTAATTATCTTTCAGATCCTAAATCCCAGTCAGAATATCCTTCATTATTTGAAACAACACCTATAGAGTCAATTTCCTGAGAAATATTAGAAATTTCACTTTGTAATGAATCAATATCCTCTGAAGCTTGTTGTTCATTAGCAATTGTTTCGTTGTAATATTTATGCATTATAGCAGATAACTCTTGAAATTTATGTCTAGCCGTAGCTTGCAAAGTACTACATGTCTCTGCATATGTTCTCATAGTTCTACTAAGGCCACTATCTTCAGACTCTACTATACTACTAGCGTTATATAAAGCTTTAATAACTCTATTTAAACCTGAATAATATCTTTCTTCTTGTTCATCAACTCTAGTTGCTTGTCTTTCAATTTCGGTTGCACTAATATCCATAATACATTCTCCTATCCTCTATTAATTCTTTCTTGTTGATCTCTAAAACTAAGGGTTTGTTTATATAATTTATCCAACCCATCATTTACATATTTTACATTATCAACTAATTTCATTAAAGATGTTTTAAGTTCATTACCAATTGTCGTTTCATCAGCCCAAGCTTCTATGTTATTTACTACATATTGGAATGTATTCCAACAATCTTCTAATACAAGTGATCTTGCTTCAGCCACTTCATACATTTCTCCACTTAATTTTGCTATTGCAGAATTACCTAAAGCCATTAAAAAATCCTCCTTTACTTTCCAAGTTTATTATACCCCCCCCCCCTAATTTATTGTCAAGGGAATGTTATTATTTTTTTTGTTTACCTCTTCTAAACTATGTTTCGCGTTGATTATAAATTATCCAAATTAAAAAGAAAAGCTTGGCATTAAACTTTTCTCTAAAATTTTTAGAATTGATCTTATTGTTATTTTAATACTTTTAAAGTTTATGTTAAAAAAACGTCAATACAGCGTAAATTATTGATTTATTTTAAATTATTAACAATATTTTTAAATTCTTCCCCTCTCGTTTCAAAATCGGGATATTGATCCCAAGAAGCACAGGCTGGTGAAAGTAAAATAGTATCTTCTTCTTGGCTTATTTCATAAGCTTTTTTTGTGGCTTCTTCTAAATTTTCTAAAATGATTACTTCTTTATTATTTTGCTTAGCAAATTGAGCAATTTTTTCTTTCGTTTGCCCAAAACAAATTATTGTTTTGACATTTGTTAAATAAGGAGCAATTTCATCAAAAGGAATATTTCGATCTAACCCACCCATCAATAAAATTACAGAACTATTAAATGCCGAAAGAGCAATAATCGTCGACTTATTATTAGTAGCTTTAGAATCATTATAAAATTTACGTTTATTTATTTCTCTTACAAATTCAATGCGATGCTCAACGCCTTTAAATTCTTTCAAGAAATCTCTAATAGTTTCATTAGAAACGTTAAACTTTTTGGCAATAAGTAAAGCTACCATAATATTTTCATAATTATGAATACCTTTAACAGTTATATCATCAATTTTAATAATATTTTCACCATAACAAATTATATCGTGACCATCTAAATAAGCATCCGCTTTTTCTTTAGAAGAAAAATAAAGTTTTGAAGAAGGAATATCTTCGGTTAAATTAATAACATCTTGATCTTCTTTATTTAAAATAGCTATATCTTCCTTAGTGTGATTATTAAAGATTTTCTTTTTCGTATTTTTATACGTTTCATATGAGTTGCCATGAAAATCTAAATGAACTTGTGATAAATTAGTTAATACACTAATATTGGTTTTAAATTTATACATGTCGCATAATTGATGATCTGATATTTCTAAAACTAAGATACTACTTTCTTTAATATTAGGTATTAGACTCGCTAAAGGTGTGCCAATATTTCCACCTAAATAAACTTTTTTACCACTTCTTTTTAACATTTCGTAGACCATTGTTGTGGTTGTGGTCTTTCCATTAGAGCCAGTAATACCAATTATTGTTACATTTTTAGGCAATAACGGAAAACTAGCTTCCATTTCATTTATAACGGGAATATTTAAACTTTTTGCTTTTAAAACAGCAGGATTTGTTCTAATTATAGCCGGATTTTTAATAACAATATCAAAAGAACTATCAATAAGTTCTTCTTGTTTTTCAGTAACTACAATTTTAATATTTAAAGATTCTAATTCTTGAATAACTTCTTCTTCCTGGCTTTTTAAATCTGTAATTATAATCTCATTTTGATAATTAGCTAAAAGCTTGGCAATAGCAATTCCACTTCGTGCCATTCCTAATATTAAGACTTTTTTATTTTGAATCATTTAGTTATCCCCTTTTCTTTTTCATAATGAGGATTTAAAGTATAAAATACATTGCGTACTTTATCTTCCTCATAAAAAACCGCTTCTTCATGCTCATAATCATGAGCCCATCCTAATTTTTCCATAACACGTAAAGAAGCTTCATTATCCCTTTCTACTTGACTGACAATTTCTTTGGCGGTTGGATAATTGATACTTGTTTCTTCCACCACTTTTCTATGTAATAAATAAGAAATGTTATGGCCACGATATTGAGGTAATATATAAGTTTGAATTTCTAGGTCTCCCCGAAAATATCCTAAGTTGACAAAGCCCACTAAAGTCCCTTTAAAATAAACTCCGGTTAATCTATCAGAAAAGTAATTCATAAAAGTAACGTAAGGGCCTTTTCCTCTGGCTTTAAATTCCTCATTATCCTTTTCTATAATTGGTTTTACTGCTCTATATTCTTCTTCTGTAACATTTTTTAATTCTAATTCTTCCATTTTTCATCCTCTACTTCTATTATATTTCTTCTAAAGAAATTAAGTAATCTTTAAATTCTTTCGGTAAATCAACAGCAAACTCTAATTGCTCTTTTGTTATAGGTTCGGTAAATTTTATCTTAGCCGAATGTAGAAATTGACCAAAATCGCTACATTTTTTATCCGAATAAACGGGATCATTATAAATTGGATAGCCAATATATTTCATATGTACTCTAATTTGATGGGTTCGCCCCGTATCTAATTTTAATTTGAGTAATGTATGATTTTTATATCTTTTAATAACTGTTAAATGGGTAACGGCATTTTTCGAATTTTTGGCTGTAACTGTCATTTGCTTACGATTGTTTTCGTTTCGGCCAATCGGGGCATCAATCGTTGCCTTGTTATGAGGAAAAACCCCATTTACTAAAGCAATATATTCTCTTTCAATTCTTTTATGTTTAAAGTCATCCGATAATATTTGATGAGCTTTATTATTTTTGGCAATTAGGATCAAACCCGAGGTATCTTTATCAATGCGATGGACAATACCAGGTCTTTCTTCCCCATTTACATCACTTAAGTTTTTCGTATAATACATTAAACCATTGACTAAAGTATGATTATAATTGCCACTTCCGGGGTGAACAGTAAGGCCACTAGGCTTATTTATTAAAATCACATTTTCATCTTCAAAAACAATATCTAAAGACATTTTAGTTGCTGGTATATCTGTAGTTAATTTAAATCCATCTTTTATTGTAACAACATCATTTTCTTTTAAAGTCTTACTAGCTTTAACTTGTAAGCCATTGACTAAGATATAACCTTCATTAATCATTTTTAAGATAGTACTGCGGCTTGTCTCTAACTTTTCAGTCAAAAACTTATCAAGCCGGCTTTTTGTTTCTTCTACCTTTATCTCTTTCATTTACTTCTTCTCCCTTGACTATGGCAATAATCAGTAAAAATATGCCCGCTACAATAGCCATATCGCTAACGTTAAAGACAGGAAAGTCATAATTAAAAACATAAAAATCTAAAAAGTCCCTAACATAACCAAAAATAATTCTGTCTAATAAATTACCAACTATGCCCCCAATTAGCAAACCAAAAGCCAGAATATTTCGTTTATTTTGTTTAAAGGAATACATATATCGATAAATGATTATTAAAATGATTATAGTCAATGAAATTAAAAGAAAAGTACGGCTATTCATAATTCCCCAGGCTGCTCCCGTATTTTGATAATATGTAATATGAAAAAAGTTTTTAAGTACTGGGATACTTTGTCCAAATTTCATTGTTATATCAATTAAAGCTTTACTAATTTGATCTAAAGCTAAAACAATTGTCGAAATAAGTAAAATCTTTTTATTCATATAGCACTTCCCTAAGCAAAATTATATCATAATTTAACTAAGATTACATCTTCGCCTATCTTTTCAATGTTAGCAAATGTAAACTTAGTTTCTCCATCTTTACCAAAAAGCCTTTTAAAAAAGTGGCGATGTTCGGCAACGAAATAATTTATCTTGCCATCCTCAGCATTAATATTAACGTCAACAACTCTTCCTAATTTTCGCCCATCAATTAAACTTATTATCTCTTTAGCTTGAATATCCGATAAATTCATGAGACACCTCTAATTAAATATATGCAATATTTATTTGATTAATCTTTTGACATTATTGATGGCATTTTTTTCAATCCGCGATACTTGGGCTTGGGAAATATCTAAAGAATCAGCAATTTCCATTTGCGTTTTCCCAATTATATACCTTTCAATTAAAACTTCTCTTTCTCTTTTTTTGATTTGTTTTAAAGCTTTATTTAAGGAAATTAACATATCTTTATCCTTTTTAGACTCTTTTTTATCGGCAATTTGGTCTAGCAAATAAATAGTATCCCCTCCATCATTATATATTGGTTCGAATATACTCATAGGATCTTTTAAAGAATCGATAGCGGCAGCTAATTGGTACTCCTCAATATCAAGTGCTTTAGCGACCATTTCATTAGCTGGTTCTTTCCCATTTTTAGCAAAATATTCTTCTTTAAACTTTAATATTTTATAAGCTAAATCTTTAATGCTACGGCTAACTCGAACAGGACTATTATCGCGAACATATCTTTTTACTTCGCCTAAAATTAAAGGAACAGCATAAGTAGAAAACATTACCCCATAAGAAGGATCAAAATTATCAATCGCTTTAATTAAGCCTACACAACCAATTTGAAATAAATCATCCATATTATACTTTTGATTATTAAATCGTCTTAAAATACTTAAAACTAATTTTAAATTTCCCTCTGTCAATTTCTCTTTTGCTTCTAAATCTCCACTACGAAGTTGGGCAAATAACGCCATTTGTTCTTCATTAGTTAAAACTTTAATTTCACTGGTATTTATTCCTGTAATATCTACTTTGTATTTGCTCATGTTTTTTCCTCCATTTACATTCTGAGGAATTTCCTTTATTTTTATACAAATAAAAATAGTATAATTTACTTATACTATTAACGATTTTGAATTTTTGCATTTCTTTCTTTTTGAAAACGCTCCATTTCTTTATTATCTTCATATTTAGCTAATTTATTACGTAAGGCATTTAAATACTTTAAAGAATGATCAATGCCAAAAGAAAAAGCAATTAAAGAAGCTATAGAAGTTATTTTTTTATCTATCGGACAACGAGAAAGAATTTTTTTATTATTATATATATACCTATTTTCCTGATCTTTGATATAAGTTATAACACCGTCTTCACTAATAAAAGGAATTACCATATCATCGATAGTAATACTTTCCCACTCCTTAACACTTACTAGTTTTCCTTTATATTTACTTACTTTTTTACGCGAATCATAGGGAAAAATAGTGGTGACAGTTACTCTTTCTCCTAAAGAATCGTGTAAATCTTGAAAATCTTTTATATTTCTCATAAAACACCATTACCATTTTTAAATATAATTACTTCTTCATCATTTTGAGTTATACCCGTAATTTTTAAATCTTTTGTCCCAATCATAAAGTCAACATGTGTTTTCGATTGATTTATTCCTAATTTTTCTAATTGTTCTTTACTTTTCTTTTCACCATCTTGGATACAATCACTAAAAGCTTGACCTAAAGCAATATGACAGGAAGCATTTTCATCATATAAAGTAGTATAAAATAGCATATTGGTTTTAGATATTGGTGAATTATAATCTACTAATGCTACTTCTCCTAAATACATGGAAGTTTTATCAAAATTAATAATACTTTTTAAAACATCTTTACCTTTTTTAGCCCCATAATTAATCACTTTGCCATCTTTAAACTCTAGCCAAAAATTATCTACCATTTTACCATTATGAATTAAGGGTTTAGAGGCATAGACAATTCCATTTGTTCCATGTTTATCTGGACTAGTATAAACTTCTTCGCTCGGCATATTAGGCAATATAATTCGCCCATCGGCAAGTTGCATTTCGATATTATGAAAAACATAGTTTTCTGGTAATTTAATAGTTAAATTTGTCCCAAGTGAATTACTATATTTTAAATATTTTAATTTTAAATTATTTAATTTCTTAGCTCTTTCATGACTAATTTTAATTTTTTGATCCAAAGCTTTCTCAGGATCTCTTTTACTTATTTGGCATATGTCAAAAATAGTTTTCCATAGTTTTTTTAAATTATCTTTTTCTTTGGGAAATAATTTATCAGCCCAATCTTGAGTAGGAACAGAGGCAATACACCAAGCCAATTCATTTTTGCGGCGACGCTCATCAAATGTCTTACTTTCACTAACTGAATGCAGTTGCAACTTAGTTAAAATATCCGCATCAATATCTTTCATTAAATCAGGATATTCGGCACTTAAGCTTAAAAATGCTCCACCTTTTTTAGCATATTCTTCAAAATTTTTGCCACTCCACATTTCATCTTTTTTTAGCTCATCTAAAGTTAAATTTTTAAGACTGCTATGTTTCATATAAGCATCTTTTAAATTTATTTTTATATCTTTAATTCCCATTTTATAAGCTTTATCCACTAAAATACGGACAAAATCATATCTTTCCATTGGTCCTTGAATTAATAAAGGTTCACCTTTTTTTAGTTTTAGACACTTTTTTAGTAAAATATCAGCATAGATTTCCATGTATTTTTGCATAATTTCACCTTCCTTTACTATTATACCATTTTATCCATTTATTATTTAGAAAACATTTTTAAAATTTAATCTCTGTATGGCTTCCCTCAGAATATTCATCATCAAAAGGACTATTTTTAAAGCCCCCATCGCCAAAAGCAAGCATTGTATCATCTTCATCCTTTACCGCTTCATACTTTTGTGGGTTAATAAAATGTAATAATTTTTTAATATTTCGCACCAAAGCACTTACACCAACAGTATCAAATAGAAAAGCCAAAAGAGCAAACATGAAATTAGGTTTGGAATCATCCCAATAGATATCCTTATGATTAGCAGGATTATAATATATAGTTATACTTTCCCCTATATTTTTGTCAATCTTAAATGCTTTGTCATACGTATAATCTTGACCAGCTATATTATAAGCTAAAGTAAAATTTTCCATTTCCGGATCATTATCTCTATTTACAATAACTGCTTGCGTAGAAGGAAAATCTTTTATTTTTAAATATTGGATGCATAATAAAATATTTAAAAGCGTTAGAATTATTCCCACTAAACAGATAAAAGAGCTAAAAATTATTCCTTTAATATGACCAATTGGTCCATTGCAGGTAGTACTGGAAATAGTCGTTGTATTGCCTTGATGATTAATAGTTGTTACTTGCATAATATTCACCTTTTACTAACTTTAGCAAGTTTTATTTTATCATAAACGATAAATCCGAAAATTAATACTGCACTGATAATAATAAAAAGATAAAAGCTAATTCCTCTTGATATAAGCATAGCACTACCTAATAAAGTGGCAGGAAATAATAATTTAAAGATTATCATAAAACTTCCTTCACTAGCTCCCATGGCTCCTGGTAAAGGTAAAGAAGCGACAGAAATATATAAGACTGCTTGTAAAGAAATAAAAGTAAATATTGAGTATCCCTGTAAATTGAAAGCTTTAAAGACAAAATAAGGAATGCTATGGTATAAACTTAATTGTAATAAAGTTGTTAAAAATATTTTGATAATCATAATTTTATTATTTTTAAGATATATAGCACATTCGTGATATTCATCTAATTGTGCGATAGATTTCTTTTTAATATTACTCGCATTTTTAATATGCATTTTATCTAAAAGATTACAAATGCCATTAATTAATTTCAAACCTAACTTTTTGGAAAATATCATAATAATTAAAAATGTTTGAATAATCACATTAATAGTTATACCTAAAAACATTAAATATTTTATATTTCCTATTTTATTAAGTAAAAGATCATAATTAAAAGCAAAACCTATTAAAGCTAAAACCAAAGTCATAAATTGAAAACTTAAAAGTTGAATTAATAAAGAAAGAGCGCTATGAGAAATAGATAGTTTGTCTTTATTCATAAAATAAAGTTGCATTGGTTGTCCACCTGTCGAAGAAGGTGTTATCGAAGAAAAGAAAAAACCAACCAAACTATATTTAAAAGTTTGGAAAAGCGAAACATCATCTTTTAGGTTTTTTAATATTCGGTAAATATTTAATCCTTCACAAAAAATATAGACAAACATCGCAAAAATAGCTAAAAGCAAATAATTTTTTTTAGCTTTTGATAAATTAAAAATAATTTTATTAATATCATTATTCTTAAAAATTAGCCAAAAAGTTAACCCGGCTATGCCAATAAAGAATACTATATTAAATATTTTCTTGAAAATTTTCTTTTTCTTTTCATTTGTTTTCAATTGACATCAGTTACTTTCTTTTTTATTTTATCTCAAAATATTTATTTATACAATATTTTGCCAATTTATTGACATAAAAAAGCCGATTAACTTCTGATAAAGAATCGACTTCTATTCAAATTTTGTTGTTTTTTCTACTCTGTTCTTAGTGCTTCTACTGGATCTTTTTTACTTGCCATCTTAGATGGTCTTCTACCAGCAAGTACAGTAAGTAAAGTACTTAAAGCGATTAGAAGTATAGCACTTAATAATGGTAAATGAGCTATATTATCATATGACATAAAGTGAGCTACAACTTTATTAATGACAAAGGATACTAAGATACACATTATTACACCCATTACACCAGCCACAAAACCTTCAATAATAGTTTCAGCTCTAAATACACGTTTTACATCTTTTTTACTAGCACCAATTGCTCTTAAGATACCAATTTCTTTTGTTCTTTCAAGAACACTGATATGAGTAATAATAGCAATCATAATACTAGATACGATTAAACTAATGGCGACAAAACCAATTAGGACATAAGTAATAATATTAACTACTGAAGTAATACTACTAATTAAAGTTTTTAATAAATCCGTATAAGAAATAACATTTTCTTTATGGCCAGCTTTTTCTTGTTTCTCATTATATTTATCCATTAATTTAACTATTTTATCTTTTGATTCAAAATCTTTTGGATAAAAACTTATTTTATTTGGTTTATTAACATCAACTATTCCAAGGGTTTTACAAACACTTTCATAATTATTAGTTTCATTATCAAAAGGTAAACCAGTTAAAACATTTATATCTTTATTTTCTGTTTGTTCTTTATAAATATCAGTTTTAGCGACATTTTCGATTACATAATCTACTAATGAATGCTTATAACCAACTAAATTTTTTTGATCAGCAGAGCCTTTTACTTTAACAATACCAACGATAGTCATATCAACACCATTATCAATGATTTTTTTCATATAATCATTATCACTAGAGTAATCGCGATATACTCCTCCAACTTTTTTATAATAATCAGTATTTAAAACTAATTTATATGAAGTATTTAAAATATCATCATAATTATACTTAGTAGCTTTTATTTTTTTGTCTTTACCTAATACTTCATTTATTTGATTACGATCTTTAATATCTAACCCATATAATACTGAATCAGGAACAACACCATTTTCATCAACAATTAAAACCATTTCATTATAATTTTTAGGATAGTGTCCGGCTAATACTTCATACTTACTATCATCATTATCATCACTTTCTAATAATTCGGTAAATATTGGTTGTGGTTCCGTATCAATATATCCGGCAAGTTCCCCAGATGTATCTTTAACATTGGCAATAGTTAAAAGATTAAAACTATTAGGATTTACTCTTACATAATTATCATGTTTTGTGGAATAGATTTGTAAATCCAAATTATAAGAATATTGAATTTGCGAAGCATATTCTTTAAATTCTTTAGTTTCATCAACATATTTTTTAAATTCTCCCACGTTATTTTGTTTTACAATATCATTCGTAAGAGATTGCACTTCACTATTTATATCATCTTTAGAGCATAATTTATTATCTGGACATTTATCTTCATCTTTACCAAATAATCCATCTGTTAAATACGTAGAAACATTGAAAGCTTCTTCTTCTACTGTTAAAGGGAAATTTTGTAAAGATTCTTTTTCACGATATGAAACAAATCCCGCAACACCATTAGATAACGCTAAAATTAAGGCAATACCAATAATACCCATACTACCAGCAAAAGCTGTTAGAAATGTTCTTCCCTTTTTTGTCATTAAGTTATTAAACGATAGACTTAATGAGGCTAAAAATGACATTGATGTTTTTGGAGTTTTATCTTCTTGGACAACTTTTTTCTTATCTTTTTTCTCATTGTAAGGATTAGAATCATCTAGAATTTTTCCATCTTTTAATTCGATTATTCTCGTCGAATATTCATGAGCAAGTTCAGGGTTATGCGTAACCATGATAACTAATTTATCTTTGGCTATTTCTTTTAAAATATCCATAATCTGAACACTTGTATTAGAATCTAAGGCTCCAGTTGGTTCATCGGCTAAAATAATATCGGGATTATTAACTAAAGCACGAGCAATAGAAACTCTTTGCATTTGTCCACCAGAAAGTTGATTAGGTCTTTTATCTATATGTTCTTTTAATCCAACTTTGGTTAAAGCTTCAATAGCTTTTTCGCGTCTTTCTTTTTTCGGAATTCCTGATAAAGTTAAAGCAAGTTCCACATTAGCAAGAATTGTTTGATGAGAAATTAAGTTATAACTTTGAAAGATAAAACCAACTCGATGATTACGATAACTATCCCAATCTTTATCCTTATATTGTTTAGTAGAAACTCCCTCTATTACTAAGTTTCCACTATCGTAATGGTCAAGTCCTCCAATAATATTTAAAAGAGTTGTTTTACCACTACCACTTTGCCCTAAAATAGAAACAAATTCGTTATCACGGAAATCGACGCTTATGCCTTTTAAAACATGTTGTTTATTGTTTCCCATTTTATAGCTTTTTTGAATATTTTCTAGTCTTAACATATATCTTCTTCTACTCCTCCTATTATAAAATATTCACCTATAACTAAATTTTTAACATAATTTCATAAAAATTACGCTCTTATTATATTTTAATTTACTAGATATGTCAAATAAAAATATTTCCTTATTATGCTCTATTTCATTGACATTTACTTTTCTTTAAATTAATATAATAAATTGAAACAGAGGAGCAAATAACGATGGAAAAATTACAGAAAAGTTTCCTTTTATTAATTTTAGTAATGATACTAATTCCAATTATAAATGTCAAAGCCGGTGAAACCGATTTTAGCAGTATTGCTGGTACCGACGCCTTAATTAAAGGAAGTAATTATGAAATTAGCTATGAGGATAATAAAATTATTTTATCAGATAATTCTAATGTGGAATTAAAAGGGGATGCTAAGAATTTTAGAATTATTGTTAATGAAAATGCTAAAGTAACAATAACTTTAAATAATTACAAAGCTTCATCACCCGAAGATAGTTGGAATATCAGCCCTTTTGAATTACAAACTGGAAGTAATGTTAACTTAACATTAATTGAAAATAATACATTAATAGCTGGTCGAGAAGCTTCAGCCATTAGAGTCCCAGAAAATACTTTCTTAGAAATTAATGGTGATGGTACTTTACATGCTGAGATTAATAATCACTGGGTAGGATGTAATGGAGCTGTAATTGGTAGTGCCTATAATAGTGCTTTTGGACATATAACTATTAATAGTGGGAATATTTATACATATTACACTGGAAGTTATAACTCAGGAATAGGTAATGGCTATTGTTATGATGAAGTTAATAAACCTGTTAAGACAGAAAGTACAATCACTTTAAACGGTGGTAATATTCATACTAATGTTTTAGGTTCAAATATGAGAGATAGTAGTCAAGTCGTTTTAGAAGGTAATGGTAATGCTATAGTCTATACCGAAAGCGATATGGGAAATTTAAATTCAGAAAAGTTTAATGGTATCGTTTTTGACGAAGAAGGAAAAAGTGGATTTGTTAAAGGCAATGCTACTCTTAATCAAGATTTAGAAATTCCTACTGGTACAGAATTAACTATTGAAGATGGAGCTAGTTTAACTATTCCAGAAGAAGTAACTGTTACTAATAAAGGAACAATAACTAATAATGGCTCTATAAGAAATACTGGAACTATTAAAAACGAAGAGGGAGATATCGACAACACAAGTGGTACAATAGAATCGGCATCTAATATTAGCGGTGTTGATGAGAATGAAATCAAACCAATATTATATAATATATTTATGACTGTAGGCCCTGGCGGCAAAGCTAGCTCTAATCCCTATCCTCAAATAAATCACGGTCAGGATATAATCATAAAGATATCTCCAAATTATGGTTATAAAATTAAATCAGTAATTGTTAATGGAAAAGATAAAACTAATTACATTATAAATGGCAAATTAACATTAGAACATATAATTCAAGATACAAATATTGAAGTTTTATTTGAAAAATTACCATCCTCAAGTAATACACAACCAGAAAAAACTGATAATATAGAAAATTCATCCGAAATAGAACAACCAAATTCAAATTCTGAACCTAATTATGATGACTATAATTCTACTACAAAAGATGTCTTTCAAGATATAGAAAATCCTCAAACTTCTGATCCATTAACAAAATATATTATTCTCCAACTAGTTTCCTTAATAGGTTTTATTAATTTAGGTCTTTATTTAAAAAGACACTTTTAAGCTGCTAAGACTAGCGGTTTTTTTAATTTGTTTCATAGTTCAATTGCTCTAATTTAGTACGGAAATAGATAAAACAAACATAACTCCATGTATTATTGCTGATTGGACATCAGCATCACCTGATTTAATATATTGTCTCACCGAGGTGTTTTGAACAAAAATTGGAAAAACAAAGAAATCATTTAAAGCTGAGCCAAAATTATCTTTAACATTTGCAAATATTTTCTTTGACTTAAAAAAAATATAATGATACTATTTTTGTGGAAGGAGTTGTCTATGAAAAAATTTAGTGATGCTATATGGACGACAGTCTTTGCTATTGTATTTATTCTATTATATTTCTTTGTACCGGCATTGCACTCTGAAAATACATTATATGGATTTTTCATCTTAGTTGGAGCAACTTTAGCATTTTTCTCTGCGGCAATTAAAGGAAAAAAATAGCAAAATAAAATCTCGTTTAAATACGAGGTTTTATTTTATTATAAATTATTAACTACCACTTTTTGGCATTAAAGAAATAATTCGTCCGGCAAAATCACCAAAGTTTTGAGTTTGTAATATTATTTTACCTGGTCCAGTTAATTTAGTTAAAAATAATCCTTCACCACCAAATAAAATATTTTTAACTCCATGCACCCTTTCAATTTCATAATTAACTGTTTTTTCAAAAGCTACTACATTACCAGTATCAATTTTGATTACTTCACCTGGTTGTAATTCTTTAACTATTTGATCGCCATCTACTTCTAAAAACACATTTCCTGTTCCACTTATATCTTCTAAGATAAAACCTTCACCACCAAATAAACCTGCTCCTAACTTTTTTCTAAATGCTACTTTCAATTCTATTGTTGGTTCAGCACATAAAAATGAACCTTTTTGCACGATTAATCCTGGATGATCACTCGTTAAATTTAAATCTATAATAGCACCTGGAACAGTAGCAGCAAAAGCAATTTGTTGATTATCCTCATTTGCCGTATAAGTATTCATGAATAATGATTCGCCAGAAAATACTCTTCCTAATCCTTTCATGATTCCACCCTTAGTATTAGTCTCCAAACTTATATTAGGTGACATCCAAGTCATTGCTCCTGATTGCGTATATAAGCTTTCTCCTTTATTTAAGGTAAATTCAATTGCAGGTACAGTTTGACCTATTATCTTTTTTTCCATTTTGAACCTCACTTCCTAAAATAATTATAAACTACTGAATTAAAACATACAATATTTATTCAGGTAATTAAAATAAAATATAAACTTTTTATAGTGGAGACACGTTATATAATTACGTAAACTTTTTACTAAAAAAAGAGGCTAAACCTCTTTTTTAAATCCAATCATCTAGATTACTTTATTGAAATCTTTTTTTTAATAAATAGCCGCAACTAACACCTAAAACACTAATTGTTATAATTAATATAGTAGGAAGTAATTTATCAGATGTATCAGGATTTGCAGCTTCGGTCGTTTTACTATCCGTATAGGCTAAAGCATAAGTCGAAAATTTATCTGATGAGAATGATAAAGTTTTACCATCTTTAGATACAGTGGGATAAATTATATCAATTGTTCCTTCATGATCTCTAATAATATAGTACTTACGGCTATATCCATCAGCTACAGTGGGAATATCCTTAGGAATTTCGACATTTAGTTTAATTGCTTCTGTTAATTCGGTAATATATTCTAAATGATTATTCGCACTATCTGTTACGTCAATATTAATGTCTAAATATTTTACTATTTTTGCATCTTTTAGCTTGTCAGCAACAGCCTTCTCTATTTTTTCATCGGCTGTTTTATTTTCTTTTGCTTCGACATTTATATTTACATCAGTACTATACTTACTACCAAATTGTTTTAGAAAAGATTCTTTGAGAATTTGACCTAGATTCTCACTTTCTATCTTAACACTGTCCATTGTATTGCTAGAGCTAGAATCATTAACAATAATATCTTGTTTAGATATTAGTTCAACTTGGGAAGCTTTAATGTTACAGAACCATAACCATCTCATTGTGGTATTATCCGTAATATCTTGAATATCTCCTGATTTAGGAAATTTATCTTCAATATCAAATTCACTTTTACCTTTTTCGGTTCCATCTTCCGCAGTTAAAGTAAAAATTACATGAGTTTTTTCATTATTCCTTTTAATATTCCATGAATATTTATAAATTCCACTTTCCGTAATAGTTGCCACATCACCTACACCATTAACGCCTACTTTAATTTCCGTTCCGTTAACATTTTGTGTTTGTACATTTACTTCATTAACATACCCAAAATGTTTTGAATAAGCAGAATCTTTAAGAGATAAAGATATTTCAAATAATTCTCCATATTTTAATTTATCTGTTCCTAATGCAATATATAATTCTTCATTTATTCCTTCTTTAACTGTAGTTTCGTCACTTGAAATATAAGGTCCATATTTCATACCACTTTCTTCATTATTTCCAGTAAGGATAGTCTTATTGGATCCGTCTGATTTTGCCTCACCAACTTTTTTACCGCTTAATGTATCTTGGGATTCTCTCTCTGTATCGGTAGGCATAATTGTTTGCCAATCTTTTGTCTTATAATTAGTCAAAGCTTTTACATTAGTTGTTACGCTTAGTAAAAGGCCAAATGCCAAAACACCCCACAAAATTTTTTTCATTAGATTTCCTCCTTTATAATACAATTGTAGCCAACTGCACTTTGCTTCGTCAATTATTTTCCTTGCATAAGAGGCTTAGTTTACACTTTTAAAATAATTATTATTCATTTCAATATCCAGTTATCATCGTAATTTTATATTTACATCAAGTTTAAAATGGTTGACATTATGCATCAATTGAATATTGTAAAGCATTAAAAAAACTACTCTATAAGTAGTTTAATCTAAATTTATAAGTTCATATTCGCGCGAACCTATACCTAACTCAGCGGCTGCTTCGATAGTATGGATACCATCACGCGAATTAATTCTTTCTAATAAAGTATCTTTGCCCGGATCATCAGAATTAGTCACTAAATCAATGCAGGCTTGATCAATTGCAACAGGATCAGTAGAAGCTAAAATACCAATATCTTTCATACAAGGATCTTTAGCAACAGCACAGCAATCACAATCTACAGACATATTACACATAATATTAATATAAACAATATTATCTTTAAAATAATTGACTACCGAAGATGCCGCATCGGCCATTGATTCTAAAAATTTTCTTTGATCAACGTTAAACATATCTTCATATGAACCATCTTCAGCCCCAATGCAATGAATATATCTTTTACCTTTAGAGGATGCGACGCCAATTGATAATTGTTTTAAAGCTCCTCCATAACCACCCATTGGATGACCCTTAAAATGCGATAACACTAACATTGAATCATAATTTTCAATATTTTTACCAACATAATTTTTCTTTATTACTTGGCCATTAGGAATATCTAAAATTTTATCAGGCCCTTCACTATCCATAATATCGACATCAAAATAAGTTGTCCATTTATGACTATCCATTAATTTTTGATGTTTTTCTGTAGTATCTCTCGCGCCATCATAAGCAGTGTTACATTCCACAACTGTTCCTTTAACATACTCAATCATTGGTTTTAAAAATTCTGGATGCAAATAATTTTGATTACCTTCTTCCCCCGAATGGACTTTAACAGCTACTTTTCCTGGTAAAGTTTTGCCCAATTTCTGATAAATTTTAACAACTGCTTCGGAAGTTAATTCCTTTGTAAAATATACTTTTGGTTTTTCCATTATCTCTCACTCCTTTTTTATTTTACCACTTTTTTATTAATATATTAACTTAATCACGAGGTTCAGTATTTTTATTTATAATATTTTTTGAAAAGCCGTCTATTTTATAATCATATTCTAAAGTATTAGTTTCAAAATCAATCTCATAAATAGCTTGATTGTTTCTTAAATCTAAATCAATATCCACAAAAGTAACTTCATTATTATTTAAGCCTGCATCGGCTAAAGCAATACTCTTGGCTTCCTCTGCACTTATATAATTATCGGTAACTATAGATGAACTATTATTATCGGTATCTTGGTTATTATTATTATTATAATTACTATAGATTATCTTTCCAGTTTTAGCCTCAATTTCATAATTATATTCTACTCTATTATAATAAAATTCTACATCGTACTTCTTTGTTTCTTCTTCTAAATCTAAATCAATTTCTTTAAAAGAAATATCATCTTCACTAAGTTGAGTATCTTTTATAACTATTTCTTTCACTTGTTCTTTAGAAATAAAAGCCCTTTTTAAATAAATAAAGTATCCTAATATTCCTAAAATAACTAGAGCACAAAAGCAACTAATTATAGTAACAATCAATTTTTTATTGGTCGACACTTTCATCATCCCTCTATCTATATAATATAAAACTTTAATAAATAATACAATAAATTAATCATCATATTCATCTAAAAAGCTATGGTAATTACCATCTTTTTTAGTTCCCAAAACACAATTTAAATTAATATTATCTAAAGCTTTAAAAATATTATAATCGATATCTTGATAAGTATGACGTAGTTGATTAATAAGTTTTTTGATTTCCAAACGTTTGCTAGTATCATCTAACTCTTTTCTTTCAGTAACTTTACATGCACAGTTTAAAAAAGTAAGTTTATTTGTATTTGCCCACGATATAATAGCTTGTTCTTTCACTAAATATAAGGGTCTAATAAGTTCTAAGCCGGCAAAATTTTCACTATGCAATTTCGGCATCATAGTTTTAACTTCTGCTCCATAAAACATAGAAAGCAAAGTGGTTTCAATAACATCGTCAAAATGATGGCCTAAAGCTATTTTATTACAGCCCATTTCTTTGGCTTCATTATATAAATATCCTCTACGCATGCGCGCACATAAATAGCAAGGACTTTTAGTGGCAATTTTATCCACTACCGCAAATATATCACTTTCAAAAATTTTAATTGGAATATTTAAAAGCTTAGCGTTTGTTAAAATCAAGTTTCTATTTTCTTGCTTATAACCAGGATCCATTACAACATAATAAGCATCAAACTTGATCTTGCCATGTTTTTTTATCTCCTGGATACATTTGGCCAACAAAAAGGAATCTTTACCTCCACTTAGACAAACCATTATTTTATCGTTTTCTTTAATTAATTCATAATCATTAACAGCCCGAATAAATTTACTCCAGATTTCTTTTCGAAATTTTTTGATAATACTTCTTTCTATTTCTTGATATCTTTCCATATCCTCTACTCCTAAGCTATTATTTTTTTAATCTTAAAGCATTAAAGACCACACATAAACTTGATAACATCATCGCTCCACTAGCTAGCATGGGATTAATTTGCAAACCCCAATTTTTAAACAAGCCCATGGCAATAGGAATCATTAAAATATTATAGAAAAAAGCCCAAAATAAATTTTGTTTAATATTTCTTAAGGTTTTTTTACCAATATTTAAAAATTCCAAAATGCTATGAATGTTACCATTGGTGATGATGACACTAGCCGAATTGGTCGCAATATCTGTACTACTTTTAAAACTAATCCCTACATCCGCAGTTGTTAAAGAAGGCGCATCATTAATTCCATCACCAACCATGGCTACTTTGTGACCCTGTTTTCTTAAATCTTTAATATATTGGGTTTTATCACGAGGAAGACAACCGGCAACAATGTGCTCAATTCCTAATTCTTGGCCAATAAAGTTTGCTGTTACTTCGTTATCCCCCGAAAGCATAATAACATTTAAATTCTTTCTTTTTAAAGCCTCTATCGTTTTTTTAGCTTCTTGACGAAGAACATCTTTAATACCTATTAAAGCAATAATTTTAGCGTTTTCGGTAACATAGACGATACTATTACCTTCTTGTAAAAGCTCATCTTCATCACTTTGATAAGGATTTTTAATATCCTTTAAAATTTTAGTGCTCCCCAAATGATATTGTTTCTTACCTATTTTCGCCGCCAATCCAACTCCAACTAATTCTTGATAATCTAAAACCTTTAAATCTGTTTGTTTGTAGCTAGCAAAAGCTTGAGAAATAGGATGAGATGAATTTTTTTCAATATTACTTACAATATTTAATAATTTTTGATCATTATAATTTGAGTAATTAATTATTTTACTTACGCTTAACTTACCATTTGTTAATGTTCCGGTCTTATCAAAGACTATTGTATCTAATAAAGAGGCAATTTCTAGGGTTTCACTAGATTTGATTAAAATTCCTTTTTGTAAAGACGTTCCCACCGATACTACCACTGCTAAAGGAGTCGCTAATCCTAAAGCACAGGGACAAGCGACAACGAGTACTGTTACTAAACTAATTAAAGCTTCATTAAATGAAAAGCCCAATAATAAATATACTCCAAATGTTAAAAGAGCAATAAGCATTATACTAGGCACAAAATAAGA
>CANQQP010000012.1 GCA_947626055.1 uncultured Bacilli bacterium
CCAAAACCGTCCATCTCGGTAAGTAATTGGTTAAGAGTTTGCTCACGTTCATCATGACCTCCTCCTAAACCTGTACCTCTTTGACGACCAACCGCATCAATTTCATCAATGAAAATTAAGCATGGTGCACTTTGTTTAGCTTGTTTAAACATATCACGAACACGGCTCGCTCCAACACCGACAAATAGTTCAACGAAATCAGAACCACTTATATAATAAAATGGAACATTAGCTTCTCCCGCTACCGCTTTAGCAAGTAAGGTTTTACCAGTTCCCGGAGGACCTACTAATAAAACTCCCTTTGGAATTCTTGCTCCTAATTTTTGGAATTTCTTAGGATTTTTTAAGAAGTCAATTAATTCTTCAACTTCTTCTTTTTCCTCTTTTAATCCCGCAACATCGGAAAATCTAACTTTTCCACCATCTTGTGAAAGTCTGGCACGACTACGACCGAAATCCATAGATTTAGAATTTCCTCCCGCCATACGATTAAATAAGAAGAATGTAACTCCTACTAAAATTAATAATGGTAAGAAGTTAACAATTATATATAGAATAGAACTACTTCCAGGATCTTTTTCAGTATCATATAAATCTAAATTATGGGAAGCAGCATATTCTGATATAGTTGTTATGTCTTCTGGAATAATCTTTGTTTTAAAAGATTCGTTTTCTTCATAATCTTCCAATTTACCTTCTAAGTAATAAACACTTTCACTACTTTTAGGAGTTATAGTTAATTCTGTTACTTTGGCCTTTTCAATGTAAGACATAAATTCTCCAGTAGTTAATTCATGTACTTCATGACCAGCAAAATTAAAGAATATTAAAGTTCCTATTACTACTAAAAGTAATATCAAATATGGAAATGTATTTTTTAAAGTATTTGTATTCTTATTTTTATTCATTATTTTTCCCTTCTTTCAATAGATACTTAAGTATTATATCATAGTTTTTAGTTTTTGCCTTATCAAATTTAGATTTTTTTAATCCCGGGAGCCAAAGAATGGTATCGGCACTATCTGTTACAATGGGATAAGCTTGTCTTTGAGATTTGGCTATTTTTTCATTAGTAAAAATATCTTGAATCTTTTTAGTACCATTTAAGTTTTTAACAGCCATTTTATCTTGCGGTTTTTTAGTTCTAATAATAAGAGGCAATTTGATCTCTTCACTATTTAAGTATAGATGATAATTATCGGTTTTAGCACTTTTACCCACTTTAATTATTTGATTACCATTAGGTAAAATTATTTTATCTTTAAAAATGAAGCGATATTCTTTTTCTTCACTATCAATATTATCTATAAATTTAATAATATTATACTCTTTTACAGCCCGAATATTAGCGGGTAAATTGATAGTCATACTAGCCTTATTAGTTTTAATCAGCATGAATAATTCGGCAACATGTTTGCGATTTATTTTCTGTAATTTTTGCCCATATAGAATATGAAATATTTCGCCAATTATCTTTCTTAAAAGAAAATCATCGGCATTTTTTAACTCATTTATATCTAACTGATTATTTTTATATACTTGCTTTATCTTAGTTTGAACCTGTTTATCAATAAATTCATTAACCTCTTCTATTTCTTGACTAAACTCTAAATATTTTAAATGCACATCTTTATTTTCCTTTTTTAAAAAGGGTAATATATTTTGGCGATAGCGATTGCGCGTGTATTTAGATGAAGCATTAGAACTATCAACATAGTAAGGTAATTTCTGTTTATCTAGATAATTAGTTATTTCCTCTTTAGTCATATAAAGTAGGGGTCTTATAATTTTAAAATCCCCCATTGAGGTCATTTGTTTAATTCCCGCATACCCATTTAAAGAAGATCCTCGGGTAAGACGCATTAAGATAGTTTCGATTAAATCATCTCCATGATGAGCAGTCATTAAGTAATGGGCGTGATATTTTTGAACAAGTTGATAAAAAAATTCATATCTTTTATTACGGGCTTCGTTGTGAAAATTATCTTTAGTGTAACTTTCTATTTGTAAACATTCACATATTAAATTGTTTTTTTTGGAAAATTGTTTTATAAATTTTTCTTCTTCTGCACTTTGGTCTCTTAAGTGATGATTAACATGAGCCACGATAATTTGCAAATTATATTTTTCTTTAAATTCTAATAATTGATAGAGTAAAAACATCGAGTCAGGACCTGTAGAGGTCGCTACGACTACTATATCATTTGGCTTTAATAAATTTTGTAAATATTCTAAAGTTTTATCCAAATTATCGCCTTCTTTTTAACATATTTTAACAAATTAAAAATATAATGCAAGTATAAAGTATCATAAGCAGAGGAAGATAATATGACTAATTTAGGATTTGGAATGCTAGAGCCTCAAAATATGTACTATTTGAATAAACTTTTAAAATTTAAACGTTTATATGATCAAGAAAAAAATTTGAATAAAAAAACAGAATTATTAAAAGAGGTTTATGTCTATATAAAGACCATTTCCTCGCAGTTTTATAATATTGAGCAAGAAACAATGAATGATAGTTATAAATGTCTAATAGAGAATTTATCTAAATTTAGAAGTAATTTCCCTCCAGTTTATATCATTAAGAATAATCCCATCTTTAATTTAGAAAGTCCTCTTAAATCTTTCCCTGATCATAATGCCGAAGATATTCTTAATGCTCTAGTACAACAAACCAGAATTATGCTTTATAAAAAAATCAATCGTAATTCTAAGATAAATAAAAGTTTGGCTGATTTAGATCTAACAAATTATTGCTCTTTGGCTAGTCTTTATATCACCAAACTTTGTAAAAAATACAAAATTAAAAATAAAGAAATTAAGATTGAGCCCGGATTTCAAAAGAATTCCTTGCTATTTAATGGTTATGGCTATCACTATGTAAATATTATTGATATTGAAGATAAAAGCTATTTAATTGATTGCACTTATAGCCAATTTTTCTTATTGAGAGATAATCTCTTCGAACAAAACGGAATCCCTTATTATAAAACTTGCTATCCCGGATTTTATATGCTTATGACGCCTGAAAGACTCCAAGTAGTAAATAAAATATTAACAGATGGTTGGATTTATTTATCAGATGAGAATTTAAAAAACTATCTTGACGGTTTTACTCTTTCTTATCGCAATGGCTTATATTATGAAGAAACAAATGACTTTTCCTATACAACTAATTATAATGCGAATGATTACCAAAATTTTTTAAAAGGCCAGGATAATATGCTCAGTTATGAGCCAATACGACATTTAGGTTTTCAAACCCAGCCTTTAAACAATCCTAATTTAAGTTTTAAAAAAAGCAACTAGCTTTTTTTATTTTTGAGCATAGCTACCATAAATCCTAAAATATCACCATCTAGAACTTTGTCAGCTTGCGTAGTTTCATAACCAGTTCGATTGTCTTTAACCATCGTATATGGTTCTAAGACATAACTACGAATTTGACTACCAAAATCAATATTAGTATTTATGCCTTTTATTTTGTTAATTTCTGCTTCTTTCTTTTCTAGTTCTAATTGATAAAGTTTACTTTTTAAAACTTGCATGGCAATCTCTTTGTTTTTAAGCTGACTGCGCTCGTTTTGGCAAGTTACGACTGTTTTGGTAGGTAAGTGAGTAATGCGGACAGCCGAATCCGTTGTATTAACTCCTTGTCCTCCTTTACCACTACTGCGATAGACATCTATTTTTAAATCTTTATCATTTATTTCTACTTCGACATCAGCGGAAAATTCAGGAGTAATTGAAACAGAAGCAAAAGAAGTATGGCGACGCGCTCCTGAGTCAAAAGGAGAAATGCGCACTAAACGATGGATGCCTTTTTCATTTTTAAAATATCCGTAAGCATATAAGCCTTTAATTAAGACTGTAACACTTTTTATTCCGGCTTCTTCGCCTTTTTGTTCATCAATTATTTCGTAAGTATAATTATTTTTTTCACAAAAACGAGTATACATTCTTAAAAGCATGGCTGCCCAATCACAACTTTCGGTACCTCCGGCTCCGGGATGAATTTCTAAATAACAATTTAATTCATCATAAGGATTAGATAAAAGAACACTGATTTCTAAATCTTCTAGTTTTTTTTCTAAAGCATCTATATTTTCTTCTACTTCTTTATTTAAATCAAAATCCTCCTCAGTTTCTAATAAATCAGTCAAATCTTTTAAATCTTGGATGGAAACAGTAAGACTTTGAATGTCCATAATCTCTTTTTTTAAATTACTTGCCTGAGCACTTATTTGATTAGCCTTGTTGATATCATTCCAAAAATTTTCTTCGGCCATTAAAATTTCTAAGTCATGTAATTCTTTTTCTTTTTTTTCTAAGTCAAAGAGACCTCCCAATATCATTGGTTTGTTTTTCTAGGTAATTAATTTTTTGTTTTATCTCTTTTATTTCCATGTCCTCTCTTCTTTCTATAATTTAAATTTTCGGGCTTTTATTTTATTTGATAACTCTTTTAATTGCTCTTTGGATAATTCTGGAAGATGTTCTAATTTATTTAAAAACATTTCGGTACTTTCTTTTAACTTTATTTTATTGACTTCTTGATAGTATGTTACCAAAACTCCTGTAATAATAGCTACTAAAATTATACCACAACAAGCTACTAAAATAGTGATTATTTTCCCTATTAAACTTTGAGCAACAATATCACCAAAACCAATGGTGGTAAAGGATACAAAACAGTACCATAAACCGTCCCACACTGTATCAATTTGACTCTCACATTTAGTTAAAATAAAAGAGCAAATAAGTATAAAAATTATAAAACTAGATAGTATTTTATCAACATTCATTTTCTTTAAAATATTCCAAGCTAATCTGAGTTTTTTCATAATATTTAAACCTCTTTCAATCCTTTAAAATTATGATTTTGCTCCTTTATCTAATGAAACAAACTTCCTTTTTAAATATATACCTTTATTAAAATCATACTTCTCGGCAATGAGTGAAATGTTATCATAGATTTCTGCTAAACGATGGGCATCACTACCTATAGTCACTAATGAACCACCTAAGGATTTATAGAGTTTTAATTTCTCATCACTAGGAAAAGAACTAATATTTTTTCTTCTTAAAGCTGAAGTGTTTATTTCTAAAGCAATTTTATAATTAATTAAATTTTGAAAAATATCTTCTAATAATTCTATTGGAACACATGAATCATCACAAGCTCTCTTTATATAATCTAAATGAGCTAAAGAATCAATTCCTCCATTTTTTATAATTGCTAAAATTCTTTTATAATAAAGTAATATTTCTTCTTTATTATTCTCTTTTGGCAAAATATGATTGCTACCCAAAATAAAATCTAAATTAAGGCGATTTATTATTTCTAATTCTTTAATATGCCTTTCCGGATTAGATATTTCCATACCTCTAATTAATTTAATCTGCGGGTATTTTTCTTGAAGAATAGAAATTTCTTCATCATAGCAAGCATATCTATTTAAAACTTGCTTAATGGAAATTAAATCTAATTCTATATGTTCTGTAAAGGCTAGATATTTTAGCCCAAGCTCTAAACCTTTTTGAATTGCACTTTCCATTCGCATTTGACCATCATGTGAATAAATTGTATGAACATGAGTATCAGCTAAATATGCCATAACTTTCACCTCTTAGTTCAAGTTTAACACGATTTTTAACTAATTGGTATGACATAATGAATATTATTATATTTGTTTTTTTTAAGTTCTATGATATTATATAGCATAATTCAAAACGGGGGATTTTAATGATAACAAGTATTCAAAAAAATAAATGGGATTCATACGTTGCTAGATCTAAAAAATTATTACTATGGGGATTGCAGCATGGCTACATTAGCATTTATAGTAATGAGTTAATAAATAAATTAAGAACTATATATGATGGAGGTCTTCCTGCTTCAATATTATTACTATCTAAGGGAATGTCTAGTGGTCATTGCTATGATAGAGCCCGTTTAATGGCCAGAGCCTTTTTAAATGAAGATAATGATATTAAACTGATTTATGCATCAATAGATAATTTAAGATTAAATCCGGACTACAGCTCAAGTACCAATCCGATGGAGACCGACCATTGTTTCATTGAGATAACCTCTAAAGAGAATGAACCCTATATAATTGATACTTCTACAGGTTTTATATATCACAAAAAAATGTATTGGTTAATGGAACATCCTATAGTAAGAAGAATTGATAATAAAGAGGAAATTATTAAATCTGTCGAATTAGATAAAGATTACAATCCCGAAAATATTGAAAGAGATAAATATGCTGCTCCGTTAATATTACCAATGATTGAAATGTCTTACGAAAGACCATATGAAATGTATTCATGGACTGGAATAGAACTATTGCAAAGAGAAATTGAACATTTCAAAAAAGTAATAAATTATGAAGATATATGTAAGGAAATAGATAGAGATATGAAAAAATTGGGACTAAAAAAATAACTAAAAAGAACTAAGTCAACTTACAAAGTCATCTATTAATAGAAGTATTCAATTCTTGATAAGTCGGACTATTTTTAATTAAATCTTGGTGTTTACCATTACAATCAACTTTACCATTTTTTAAAACAATAAGATTATCGGCCACTTTCATTAACTCTTTATTATGGGTAATAATTATTAACGTGTGATCAGCTTTTAAATCCTCTAATAAATTTATAATATTATCAGTTGTTTTTGGATCTAAAGAGGAAGTGATTTCATCTAATAATATAATTTCAGAAGTGGTAAGAAGAGCTCTAGCTAAAGAAAGCAACTGTTTTTGACCTCCACTGATGTTGGTGGCATCTTTTTTTAAAATTGTATTATATCCTTCTGGCAATGACATTATAAAATCATGAATTCCTACCCGTTTACAAGCATTAATTTGTCTTTTTTTATTGGAATCAATAAGTGCTAGGTTTTCTCTAATGCTCATATCAAAAATAAAAGTTTTTTGATTTACGACACTTATATTGGAATAATAAACTTCTTTAGAGTATTCATAAATATTTAAGCGATCAATTAAAATTTTTCCCTTGTCTACTTTATACATTTTTAAAAGGAGATTAAAGATTGTAGTTTTTCCAGCTCCCGTTTTTCCCACAATGGTCGTAATTTGATTGGGTTTAGCTACAAAAGAAACGTTATATAAAGTGGGAATACCATTATATTTAAAAGAAACATTTTTAAATTCTACAAGACCAATGATATCATCATTGTTAACTGTTCCACTAAGATTTAAAGAATTATTTTTATAATTGATTATTTCATTAATTCTATATAATGAAACAGATTCTTCTCTAAGAGATACATCAAAACCCATTATATCATTGATAGATTCTTTCGCTTTATCATAATAAGAAATTAGTAACAAAAATATGGAAATTTGCATTTTGTTTCCCATCAAAAGAAAAATTAAAGTAACATATAAAACTATTTTTCCAAAGTCTATAATTAAACTTAATAAAGTTTTTCTCGTAAAATAGTATTTCCTTTTTAAAAAATAACTTTCTTGCCATTTTTTTCGATAACCATCTAATTTATTATTTAATTTATCGCCAAGTCCAAAGCTTTTGATGTCTTTAAGACCAGTTAAAATTTGTTGAAGCATTCCCGTTATCTTATCTGCATAGTGGATTTGCTTTTTTAAGTAATGCGTATTTTTATCATTACATTTGGTAGCAAAATTATAATATATTATATCAATTATAATGACATAAAAAGCCACCAAAATACTTTGCTTGGCAAAAACAAAATATATAACTAATAATTTAATCAGTTCAATCGATAGTTCAATTATAAAAGAAGGTATTTCGGCAATGTTAATAATATCATTGTTGGATGAATTTATAATTTTTCCGATAGATATCTTTTTAGTATATTCCTCATCATAATTATAGATACTATTTATTAAAGTACTATGCACGTCTACATATGTTTCTTTAAAAAAATTAGCATAGCACCAATTGGTACAATAGGATCCAAGCTTATTAAACAGATATGTTAAACCTAACATACCAACATTAAAAAGTGCCATATAATAAAGTCCGCTTGTAATATTTTCTACTATTAATGATATAAAAAGTGGTACTAATAAACTGACTAAAACATTTATTAAATCAACAATTATAAAAGTAATTAAGTACTTATTTTTAAATTTTACTAAAGAAAAATAATCCTTCGCAATTTTAATATTTCTTATAAACATATACTTCACCAATACGAGTATAGAATATCCAAATAGATATTTCTTTGCATTTTAAATATTAAAATTGTTAAGATTATTTTAAAGGCAAATATATATAGCAATAATCATTTTTATATAATTCTATTTTAAAGTTATTTTTTATATCATAATTCGTCGCCGGAACCCACTGCTTATTTAATTGTTGTTCAAAACTTGCTATATCATTTTGATTTTTAGAAATTAACTTAAACATGGCATATTTACCTTTATTTATTTTAATATTTTCTAAATTAGGAAAATATTTTGTAGAACCTAAATAATAATGATATGATCCAGACGTCTTCGAAAATATCCCATACATTCCTATTTCATTAAACTTTTTATAATAACCATTGGCTTTAACTTCTTTATACAACTGTCTTATTTTGTACAATAAATCAGAATGACTTAGAGCAGTAATATGATAGCAGTATAAAGATATAGTATCTAAGTTTTTTATTTCATAATCAACATCATAATCGTTTTTAATATATTCAAAATTTATTATAGGAATTATTTTATATTTACCTATCCCCTCTCGACATTCAGTTGGGGTTATATTAAATAATTGTTTAAATGCTCTATTAAAAGAAGAAGCAGAATTATATTGGTATTTAAAGGCAATATCAATAATTTTTAAATCGGTATTGCGTATTTCTTCAAATGCTTTACTTAATCTTCTTTTTTTTATATATTCAATAATTGTCATG
Organism: uncultured Bacilli bacterium; assembly: GCA_947626055.1. Classification (GTDB taxonomy): domain Bacteria; phylum Bacillota_I; class Bacilli_A; order RF39; family UBA660; genus HGM10766. The sequence goes on from CANQQP010000012.1 coordinate 8,930, forward strand.
TTTGTTAAAAACATAAAAATTCGTTCCAGAATAAATATATTGGTATTAGTTATTTTACTTAATTCTTTATAATCAATATCACTATCAAGATGTTTTTCAATATATTCAATCATTTTATTTAAACTATCAAAATTCACTAAATAAAACCTCCATAAATATTTTTTAAATGAGAAAAAAAGTGAAAAATTTTCAACATGTTTATTTTAGAAATTGATAAATATTTTTTTTATATTCTTCTAAAACCTTATTTCTCAATTTTGAATCTAGTTCTTCCAAACTCATATACGGACTGTTATCTTCTATTTCTAAAAGTAAAAATGAATCATCGTTTAGTCTTAGAAAGTCTATTCTCTGAAAACCAACCTTTAAATTCGACTTTCTCGCAAAGTGGTATGCTAACTTTTCTTGATCATTAGTTAATTTTATTAACTGCGGTTTCGGATAATTTGGATATTTGGAGGGAATATATTCAAATACATACATTAATTTATCTGCAACAAAATAGCATTGCATTTCTGATTTAAATTCTATTTTTGGTTGAATTAAATATCCTTCTTTAAATTCTTTTATTAAATCATCTTTATTTACTATTTTCTGACCTATTCCACTACCAAGTGAATCAATGTCTTTAAGAACATATTTAGAAACATTTTTAAATTTTTTAATATCTTCTATATTGCTTACAGTTGGAACAACTTTTTCTCCCTTTTGATAAAAATCACAAAGATATTCTTTACCTGTTCCATCTAACCCCTCGAGATTTACAGTTTTAATTTTTTTCTCTTTCAGTCTTTTCACTAATTTTTCATTAAAATTAGAAAAATAATTTATCTTATTTATATCTTCAGTCCAAGTATTTCTCCTAATAATAACATCAAATTTTTCATCAAGTTGTTCATTATAGTCTATCCATAACAACGAAACTTCATTACCATCATTTCTAAATGATTCAGCTATATAATTATCTTCAATGAATTCTTCATTATCTTTATTTGATAATATTAAAATTTTATAATCCATTTCGTCACCTACAATTTTTGTGTTTTTTGCGTGCCTCCAAAGTTACTTGCTTTTAAGTACATGTAATTATCCATAGATATCACTTTCAACTTAATTATAACATATATTTTTTTAGATTGATTTTTACAAAAATTACTTAATCGTAAATATTTCAAATTGAAACAAGAAAAAACTCGTTTTTTCCTTATTTTAGGGAAATATACGAGTTTATTTTCCACAACAGTTCTTGTATTTCTTACCACTTCCACACGTTGAGCATACTCCAGTATTTATAATATTTATGGTATTATCATATTATTGTTATTTCTAATAGTTTCAAGACTAGAAACATTGGTATTATTATTGTTACTATAAATATTTTCTCATCTGCAAACAATTTGCAAACATTGTTTGCATCCGTTTACTAATTTAATTTTTATATTCTAAATAAATAGGCAGATAATTCGTCATAGCATTCATCTCTTTCAACTAATAGATTTTGCTCACGCATTTCATTCAATTCATTAATATTAACAAATTTAATGGCTTGAACTTCACTCGCTTGAAATTTTATATCATTTTCATTTAAACCATTTTTTCTTAATATAAAGAAATCATAATATTGTCTATCAAAATGATTTTTGTTTACTTCTTGTTCTTTTCGAAAAGAAAACATAAATCTGAAATCCTTTATATCAACAGTATAACCTAAACTTACACTTACTTCTTCACTAATTTCACGAGTAGCAGCCATTAAGGAATCTTGCCCAGCAGATAAATGCCCTGTAACAGATATATCCCACATATCAGGATTTTTATCTTTATCATGGCTACGTTGTTGAATTAAAATTTCATTTTTTTCATTGATTATAGCAACAACTATAATACGATGCCATAAACCTCTCTTATGAACTTCACTTCGAGGTAAAATTTCTCCTGTTTTAATTCCATTTTCATCCAACACATCTAACATTTCTTCTCTTTTCATAGCTACTCCTTTCGCACAATTTATGCAAACATGTAACTTTTTTGCAAACAATTTGCAAACAAAATTCATTAATTTCCTGCTTCTTTAGTAATTTATATATTTTTTGTATTTGATATAAAATCCTTTATTTATAAGGGATTCAAGTCTACTTTCCGCAACAGTTCTTGTATTTTTTGCCGCTTCCACAAGGGCATGGCTCATTTCTACCTACTTTTTTTACTCTTTTTGGAGTAGCTTTGGCTTTAGTTTTACCATCATTAGCAAGCATTTTCTCCGGTTGTTTTCTTTCCGTATTTTGTCTTACCTCAGCATTCATCATATAGATAGCAATCTTGGCATCAATATTATCTAACATACGGTCAAATATTTCATAACCCTCCATAGCATAGGCTTGTAATGGATTAGTTTGACCATAACCACGAAGACCGATTGCTTCTCTTAAATGCTCCATTGAACTAATATGCTCAATCCAAGCATCGTCGATAACACGAAGAGAAATAGCGCGTTCAAATTCATTAGATATTTCTTTTGGTAATTCTTTAATTTTATTTTCATATTCTTTAATAACTAAATCAGACAAGTATTCAATGATTTCCTCATTTGACTTACCCTTAATATCTTCAACATCAATATTATTTTTAGTTAAATTAACATTGAAATAATCTGTAATTTTCGTTAAATCGTCATCTGTTAAATAGCCTTCTGGTTCAATGTGAGATTCAATTAAACTAGAAATATTTATTTTAAAAGTTTCTAGAATACGCGCATGAATATCATCATTATCTAAAATTTCATTACGCCTTGTATAAATAATATCTCTTTGTTCATTCATGATATCATCATAATCGAGCAAATTCTTACGTCTATCAAAGTTGTTTCCTTCTACTTTCTTTTGCGCAGACTCAATGCTTTTCGTAAAAGTTTTAGAACGAATAGCTTGATCATCAGTTATTCCTAAACTTTGAAGCATATTTTTAATTTTATCAGTACCAAAACGACGCATTAAGTCATCTTCAAAAGAGACAAAGAATTGACTCATTCCTGGATCTCCTTGACGACCAGCACGACCACGTAATTGGTTATCAATACGACGAGATTCATGACGCTCTGTACCAATTACACAAAGTCCGCCAAGTTCTACAACACCTTCACCTAATTTAATATCGGTTCCACGTCCAGCCATATTAGTAGCAATGGTAATAGCACCTTTTTGTCCTGCTTTTGCTATAATTTCCGCTTCACGTTCGTGGTTTTTAGCATTTAAAACTTCGTGTTTTAAACCTTCTTTTTTAAGTAAAGCACTTAAATGTTCATTTGATTCAACAGAGATAGTACCAACTAATATTGGTTGTCCTGTTTCATGAATTTGCTTAATAGTTTTGATAATAGCTTTGTATTTACCTTTTTCATTGGAATAAACAAGATCAGCTAAATCTTCACGAATTACCGGTTTATTAGTAGGAATTTGAATAACGTACATGTTATAAATATTTCTAAATTCCTCTTCTTCAGTTTTAGCTGTACCTGTCATACCTGATAACTTATTATACATTCTAAATAAATTTTGGAAAGTTATAGTAGCTAAAGTCTTAGTTTCTTCATTAATAGTGACATGTTCTTTGGCTTCTAAAGCTTGATGTAAACCATCGCTAAATTGACGACCGTGCATTAAACGACCCGTAAATTGATCAACAATAATTACGGCATCATTTTCGACTACATAGTCAATATCTTTTTTAAAACCATAATTAGCTTTTAAAGCTTGATTAATATGATGAACTAAAACAGCATTGTCTAAATCATATAGATTTTTAAGTCTGAAGATTTTTTCAACCTTTTCACTACCAATCTCTGATAAAGATACGTTTTTAGTTTTAACATCAACAACGTAATCTTCTTCTTTTAAAGATTTAACAGCTCTATCGGCTTGTTCATATAAATTCTTCGCATCAAATTTTCCACCAGAAATAATAAGAGGTGTACGTGCTTCATCGATTAAAATAGAGTCTACTTCATCGACAATACAGAAGTTAAGTGGTCGTTGCACTCTATCTTCTTTGCGAATAACCATATTGTCTCTTAAATAGTCAAAACCAACTTCATTATTGGTCGAATAAACGATATCACAATCATATACTTCTTTTTTCTCTTGAGCAGAAAGTTCTCTTAAGTTTAGACCAACTGTTAGTCCTAAGAATCTAAAAATTTCGCCCATCCATTCGGAGTCACGTTTAGCCAAGAATTCATTAACTGTAATAATATGAACACCCTTACCAGTTAAAGCATTTAAATAAGCAGGCATGGTTTCTGTTAGAGTTTTACCTTCGCCAGTTTTCATTTCCGCTATATTACCAAAGTGGATAGCTAAACCACCTATAATTTGAACATAGTAAGGCTTCTCACCAATTAATCTAAAGGCCGCTTCTCTGACAGTGGCAAAAGCTTCGACGATTAAATCATCTAATTCTTCACCTTTGTTTAATCTCTTTTTAAATTCTTCGGTTTTAGCTTGTAGCTTTTTATCAGTTAATTTAGAATATTCTTCTTCTAATTCCATGACTTTATCTGCTATAGCTTCAAACCTTTTTAATTCTTTATACTCTGAGTCAATTAATTTTCTAAAAAATCCCATAATGCACTCCTCCATCTAGTATTCTATCATAAATAAAAAGAGTTTTCACTCTTTATTTCATATTTATTAAACCATAATGGCCATCTTTTCGTTTATAAACAACCGAAATACATTCTTCCTTTATGTTTTTAAAAGCAAAAAAGTCATGATTTATAAGTTCCATTTGTAAGATTGCTTCCTCTTCATCCATTGGTTTAGATTCAACATTTTTTCTCTTAACAATTTTTTCTTCATTTTCTTTTTCATCACTTTCATAATTAAATATGAAATCTACAGTATCAATGTTTTTATATTTGTTATTTAGTCTAGTTTTATTTTTTCTTATTTGTCTTTCTAATTTATCAATAACTAAATCCGTTGCAGCATACAAGTCCTTGTGAGATTCTTCTGCTCGTAAAGTGAAGCGGCTTGTAGGAACCGTAATTTCTATAATTTGTTCTAATCCTCTTATTCGCACCTTTACATTAGCTTCTAGATCTTCACTATTTTCAAAATAACGATTTAGTCTTTCTAATTTACTTTCAATATAGTCTTTAATAGCTGGTGTGATATCTATTTTCTCACCACGGATATTAAGTTTCATTAATATACCACCTTCCTATTAAATTATATCATTACTTTCATAAAAAAACTACTAAATAGTAGTTAATTGTACTTCAGTTACCTCTTGTGCTTGTAACCCTTTTGAAGTTTCAATAAGTTTAAAATCTACGATGTCCCCTTCTTTTAAAGTCTTATAACCATCTTTAATGATTGCTGAATAATGCACAAAAATATCTTCTAAATCATTATATTTGATAAATCCAAATCCTTTTTCGGCATTAAACCATTTGACTTTACCTCTCATTACTATCACACCTCACCTTCCAGTTCAAACTTCCAAACTACATCTTTAATATAACTGCTACCCCTTTAACTTTCAACAAAATTCGGTCGACAAATTTCGCTCTTTTTTATAAAGAGCAGCATGGACAATTTTACCAAATATCTATAGTTATGTTTTAAAGTTTGTCTAAAATTATTGTTTTCATGTCTAAAATTATAAAATATTTAAAAATTTAAATAATAACAAAAAAAGCATTTATTTTTTGACCTATTAAAACAAGCTTTAAATAAACCGAAAAACTTTTTGATATCATAAAATTGAACGGCAGTGATACAAATGAAAAATAAATTTTTAAATTTTGCAATGAGAACAATAAAGGCTAATAATACTTTTGATGAAGTAAAATTAGCAGAGTTAAAGTATGGTTTAGAAGCCTTTTATATGTTATCTACCAAACTTATTGTAATTATATTTCTCAGCCTAATTTTTGGCCTTTTTAAAGAGTTATTAATTTTTATTCTTATATATAGTCCTTTAAGAGGAGTAAGTTTTGGCTTTCATGCAAACAGTAGTATTGAATGCTGGCTAATAAGCGTCCCTATTTTTATTATCATTCCGTTTTTAGCTGAATGCATAAGTATACCTTTATACGTCATTCATATTATGATCTTACTGGCAACAGTTTCCTTTTTATTCTTTGCCCCAGCAGATACTAAAAAAAGACCTTTAATAAATGCTAAAAAAAGAAGAATTAACAAAACTGTCACAGTTCTAATAAGTCTTCTGTACTTATTTTTAACGCTATTTATTAAAAATCATATTATTTTAAATACCTTAATGTTTGCCTGTATTTGGCAAGCTATTTGTGTTAATCCTTTAATTTATAAGTTATTTAAGCAACCTTACAATAATTATAAATGTTATCTAAAAGAGGTTTAAATTATTTATATATATTTAAACAAATTCAAAAAAAGGAGGAAAAAAAATATGTTATCAGCTATTTTAACAGGTATTGGAAATTTATGTTCAAGTGCTGTTTCTACATTTACTTGGTGGCTTCTAGCAGATGAACCAGAATGTCCTAAATCACTTCTTAAATAATTTATTTTAGAGGGATGTTTAAAGAAATAATAAAAAGATCATTTATTATTTCTTTTTTTATGTGTATATCTTTCCTTTTTATTTTATTCAAATAATATAAGCCTATTCCTGTATTTCTATTTTTAGTGGAATAATTTTTTTGACCAATACTATCAATATCAATTATATCTTTAAACGTATTAATTATTTTTATATTTAATGTGTTTTTGCTCTCTAGCATATCAATATATATAGCTTTTTCCGGGCTTTTTTCTGCGGCTTCTATGGCATTATTTAAAGTTATATCTAAAATATCACATAATGTTGCATAATTTTTTATACTTATTTTATCTGTGATACCATTTTTTAATTTACTATTAACTTCTACATTTATTTTTCTCTTTTGCATCTCGTGTAATTTTATATAGATTATTCCTTGAATACCCTTAGGAACATTACCGATATGTCCTATCCAATCATAGTTAATATTATATTTTTTTATTTTTTCATCAATTAATTTTTGTGTTTTAACGTTACCAATCTCTCTAATTGCAATAAAATCAGCGTTTAAATTATGTCTAAGTTCTGTGTAATCATCTATCATATTTTCATAATTTTTTACGTTTTTTTGCAAATATTGATATTTGATTTCTAAATTTGCTTGCTTGTAATTATTTTTTATAATTACAAATACTAATATAAAACTTCCGGCAATTACGATAAGTGTAGCTATATAAATAAATTTGTTAGTATAATCAAAACTATATTGAATAGAAACGGCGTTGATAATAAATAGCAATATTCCAAGTATTATTTCATCATTTACTTTTTGCATAAATATTATTTCATATTTATTTATAATTTTTTTTAATGATTTTATTGATAAAACAAAATATAGCAATCCTTCACATATAAGTGATAAAGATGTTTTAGCCATTAAAGATGAATTTATATCTTTTAATGAACCAAAAGCAAAAGATAAAATGCTACATGTTACTATTTCCAGTATCATAGCTATACTTACAATAATGATAATGTAATAAAATGTTTTTTTTCTAGCATCTTTAAACCAAAGTTTACACATAATATATATTAAAAAGTATCCAATTATTATTTTAAAGAAGTATACTCCATATAAATTATTTAGCATAGTTAATATAGACATACTTCCTAATAAAATAGCTTTCTTTAGAGTTAAGTCTAAAGTTTTTTCAGTGAGTTTTTTATAACTAGCTATAAAAATAAATCCAGTTATTACTACTGATATGTAACTAATTATTATTTCTAACATACTACTTCTCCTTTATATTTTTTAGATAAATATGGAACTTTTTCGCTATTATCTAAAATAAAATATCCTTTACTCCATTCGTATTGCAAAATTCTATCGGTATTCGCTATGCACGAACGATGAACCTTTTTAAATCTTGAATCTAAATCAATCAATATACTTTCTAAAGTTTTACCTATTTTAAAAGAATTATTAGTAGTCTTTATAATTAATTTTCTTTCATCTTTATCCCGTAAAATATATAAAATGTCTTTCATATAGATACTTAAATTCATTTGGCTATTTTTATATTTAAACATTTCTTTGTCACACTCTTTATTTAATATTAAAGTAATACATTCGTTTAAACGTTCTTCCATATTGTCAAATTTTTCAATAAAGCGAAATATCTTAAATATACTACTATATACTTTATGTTCATAACTAGTATGATTAGTTAAAAAAATTATTTCACTATCCCAGTCAATATCTCTTATTTTTTTGGCTACATCAACGCCCGTTATTTTTCCATTAAGACAAATATCTAAAATGTATATTTTCTTTTCAGATAAATCTTCTATCTCTTTTCTTAGATCAGTAGTGCATTTGTTATAATATTTAATAGATAATGATTCTCCATATTTAAAATAAAAAGGATCTAAAGTTTTTTGAATTAAACTTTGGTCTTTTTTTTCGTCCTCTAAAACAACTATTTTTGTCATTTTTACCACTACCCTTTTAATCTAATAGATTATAACACATTTTTCTCTATTAGCAAATAAAAAGGACAGCTACTTAGCTATCTCGGTTTGCAATTTGGTAATAATATATTGTTTAGCATTATGATAAGTAAACACTTTAATATTGTATTTTTTTTCTAATTCAGTTCTTAAAGCATCGATACCCGTATATTCTCCAAAGATGAATAAGTCATTATTAGACAGTTTTGATGTAAGAAAATACTGTAAATCTTTAGGAATATCATCCATAATATTGTAATCTAGAAAATATGATTTATTTTGTCCTGTGAAAATTGCACTGCTTTCACTCATATATAACGAAGATGCATTATCTATTAAAGTAGAGTATTCTATAAATTTTATTTTATTAAAAGATAATTTTTCAAAGATAGATGTAATTAATTCCAAGTCACTATCAAAGTATTGGGGAAACTTTAAAATATAAATATTACGCCCCATTATAGTATCTGTTAATTTATGTTTTTTTAATATTTTAGCAACATAACGATAAAAAGCATCTGGCTTGGCTATTTTATTTTGCACGATAATACCCTTTGGTAATTCTTCAGTATATACTGCACTAGCCGAGCAAAGATAAAGACTACAGTCTGTTAAAACTACGCCTAAATTATTTTTTGTCATAAATTCCTCCTTTTAGATAAAGAAAAAAAGCTTATTCAGCTAATGTTTTTAAATCCATTTCATAAAACTTTTCAGGATTAATTAATTGACCTTTATTATATACTTCAAATAACAAGCTATTTTTACTAGAATTATTTAATTTATTTTCTCCACTTTGAGCGATTATGTCGCCTTGTTTAACTTCGTCACCAACTTTAACTTTGATATCATTTAGGCTTTGATAAGTTGATTTTAATTCATTACCATGATCAATAACTAAGACATTACCTAAAATTTCATCTTCTTTAATTTCAGCTACCTTGCCATCTAATACTGTTACTATATCAAAAGAATTTTCAGAGCTATATAAAACTCCGGAATTTTGCATATAAGTATTTTCATAGTAAATTAAAGATTTTTGTTGCGTTTCTTCATCGGCATCCATTTCGTAAAAGTTTTTACTAATTACGACATCCTCAGCTGTGTAAGGTTTAACGGCTTTATCATTAGTAAAATTCATAACTGGTGTAGTCTCTTCATCTAATAAAGCATTAACAACATAGGAATTAATATCTTCTTTGGTATAAGAACTTAAAGTTCTTCCTATTAAAATAATACTAACAAAGACTGATGCAATGGCAGTGGTATAAATAGTTGGTAACACAAATTTTTTTAACTTTCTTACTTTCATGTCCTCACCTTCCTACTTATAAGTGTGGACAACTTTTGAGCTTTTATGCTTTAAATTTTGGTAATTGTGACATTTTTGTAATAATGGGTGAGAATTTCTTGATAATTAGACCCATTTTTGGCCATAACATTGGCTCCATATTGACTCATCCCTACACCATGCCCATATCCATTGGTGGTAATTTCCACTTCACTGTCTTTAACTTTAATAATAAAATCTGTCGAGCGCAAGCCCAGTAAACTGCGCACTTGGGTTCCACTAAAAGTTTGATTGTTAATACTTAAACTATTTATGCGTCCGGAAGAACTGTAGTTTATATCTTTGATAATAATTGAAGCACAATTTAAATTTAATTTTTGGCAAAAGTCATTTTTGGAAAATGTTGTAATTTGGATTGTATTAGGCGATATAGTGTTTTCTCCCGCACTTTCCACACTAACTAAATAATCTTGAGTTTCATTAAAAACATTAGCACAATCTTCCGTATAACCATTACTCATGGCAAAATAATAAGATTTAATTATTTCATCATTGTATTTGATTACTTGATTTTTGGTTGCAGAAACCGCTTGCTTAATTTTCTCTAAATACTGAGAATATTCATCGTGCCATTTGGTCTGCATTTGCTCTTGGGTTAAATATACTTGATCAGCAGTTGTAGCCATAACATCATAGTCTTGATTTAATGATTTTTTATACATGACATAGGTTCGGGAAGCCACCGCCTGCGCCTTTAGTGCTTCCATTTCAAAACTAGCTGGCATTTCGCCGGCGACAACGCCAACTACATAATCTTCTAAATCTAACTCTTCGGTCTTATCACTCAGTTGCAATTTAACTGTATAATGCTTTTCTTCTTCTTGAGGAGCTTGTTTAGTTTCAGGCAAATTAAAATTAGTTTCTGTATTAAAGAAACTAATTACTGCAATTGGTAAAAGAATAATAACAATACTTAATAGTATTTTATTTTTCATAGCATCACCCAAGAAATATTTTACTAAACTCTAAAAAATCGATTAAAAAATTAGTTAATAAGTAACCACTAATAAAACTTAAAATCATCACTAATATCCTAGTTTCGAGGATTTTATTTTTTTTTATAAATTTTTCAAAATTCACAGCACTTAAAGCAAAAGCACTAATAAGGACAAAAACAATATAAATATATACTTTATAATCCATTATATTCACCATTTTCATATTTTATGATTTTCTCTACTCTTCTTATGTGTCTTTCTTCAAAAGAAAATTCAGTATTGATGAAAGTTTTGATAATTTCTTTGATTTCTTCAAAATCTAAGCTTGATGAAAAAGCTAAAATATTGGCGTTGTTATCAACTCTCGTCATTTTGGCATCATGAACATTATGCACGTTAGCACAACGGATACCTTTTACCTTATTAGCCGCAATCGAAATCCCAATACCAGTTGTACATATTAAGATCCCGTATTGTACTTCTTTATTAACTACACTTTTGGCTACGGCAAAAGCAAAATCGGGATAATCATCGGTTGGGGTATTTACCTTACTTAAATCCAGAACTTCAATATGATTTTGTAAAAGATATTCAATAACCTTTAATTTTAGTTCTCTTCCTGCATGATCAGTCGCAATAGCTATTTTCATTTTTATCACCCTTATATTTTTATTTTAGCAAAAACTATCTATAAAGTCTAATTGTATCAATCAAAAAACTGCACTTAATTATGCAGCTTTCTTATCTTGATTTAAACCAAATTTTTTGTTGAATTTTTCTACAGTACCAGTTCTTTTTGCTTGTTGTTTACCTGTATAAAATGAATGACATTTATCACAGACTTCTGCATGAAACTCAGGAACAGTAGACTTTGTAGTAAAAGTTGCTCCACAAGCACATGTAACTTTACAATCAACTAATTTTGGATGTATATCTTTCATATATATCCTCCTTCCGCCATACTAAATCCATAGTATAGTAATTTCTCGTTCTTATGTATTATATCATAAAAGCTCAACATTACAACAATTATATGCAAAAAAATTAAAATATATACTTATATGTTAATTGGTTAGTTCCATGTCTTTGAATATATGCTTTTATTTCATCTTGTTTCTGACCTAAATATATTTTTAATCCCACTACATCTTCATCTGACAATTGCATTTCAGGAGTAATATTACCATATTTGTCTACTGCCTCTTTATGTTGTTGGTAATAGTTATATTTTCGGAGTTGCATCCATTTACTAAAATACTCTTTATCTTCAAGTATTGCTTCTGGTAACTCTGAGTTAAATTGATTATAAAATGCTAGTTGCATATATCTATCCTGCCACAAGCTAGAGTTTTTTTCTATTCCTTCTTCAATTACTTCATAATCAATTCCAATCGCTTTTAAAGTATCCACAATTCCTTTTCTAAAAGCTAAATCACAGGTTGGATAAAACATATAAAAATCTCCACCATATTTATCATCAACTAACCAGCCTTCTCCATGCTTTAACATAAAGTCTATCTGCCAACTAACAATTCTTAATTCGTAAGCATGTCTTTGGTGCTGAAAAATATCCGAATTACAAATAAATTCATAAATTTCGGTAATATCAAATTCCTCTAATTGTTCTTGTTTTTGAAACATCTTAGAAAGCCATCTATTATCTCTCAAATGACATGGTAAGTTTGCCATTTCATAATCCATTGGTTGATAAAAACATGAACTTACCCATCTTCCTGTTTGAGGAAAAAAATCTTTACTAGCATTTTCTAATTTGAGAGTTTTTATACTTTCTATGAAAACGTCCTTTCTACTCATTGATAATTCTAGCTTCTTTTTTTAATTAAACTATAACCTGGTTCTTCTTTATATGGTTTTCCATTTTTATAACAGCTAATACTACTTAAATTATCGTAAATTTCCATTGGAATTGTTTCAATTCCACCACTACCATATCCCATACCATTGCCTATTTTTTTAAAGCCAAATAATTCTATATGATGTTCTAACCACCATCTATGAGTTATAAGTTTTCTATATATTTGATGTAAATCATTTTGAGTTAAATCAATGCCATATTTTAAATATTTTAATAACTCCTCTAACTCAACATAATTGTCAATTACAAATTCACTTTCTACATTAATTTTTGGTTCTTTATCTTTAATAGGATAATTTGTAGGTGTAGTATAGATTAAATCATTCGCTAATCCATCTTCATTTACATTAAGTAGCATTCCTCTACAAATCAAACCACTTGTTTTTAATAATTCTCCAGCACATACATCTTTTCTTGTTGTAACATACTTAGACATAATTCAAAAATCCCTCCTTTAGTGCATATTATTATATCACAGTTTAGTGATTTTTGAACATTTTTTACTAACTTATAGTATCTTTAATGAATAACAATAGTCATAAACATCCAATTCTTGATTGATTTTGGTGGTTATTTCTTCACTTTAAAATCGTATGGAAAAATATTAAACAACATTTCTACTGAAAACTTTGTTTTCTAATAATAAATTTTTTCTTCCTACTTTATACTTCATCTATCTTAATTACTGCACCAACGGAAGAAAGTTTTCCCACGATATTTTCATAACCTCTTAATATGTGTTCAATATTCGTAATAATAGTTGTTCCCTCCGCAATCATACCCGCCACAAGCATAGCAGCTCCAGCGCGCAGGTCGGTAGCAATTACTTCTCGACCAGTTAAAGCCGTCCTACCTTTAATAATAGCTTTTTTATCAAATAGTTTTATATCGGCTCCCATGGAATTTAAGTGTTTTATATGACGCATACGATTTTCGTAAATTGTTTCTTCAAATAATGACTCGCCCTCGCATTGTGTCAAAAGAGTACTCATAGGTTGTCCTAAATCCGTAGGAAATCCCGGATAGACTAAAGTTCGCACATTGACGGGTTTTAACTTTCTACTTTTATTAACGATTATTTTTGTTCCTTTTATTTCAAAATTGGCTCCCGCTTCGTGCAATTTAGTTAAAACTGATTCCAAATGTTCTTTAATAATACCCTCAATTACTAGGTTTTTGCCTAAAAGACTGCCAATCATTAAATAAGTTCCCGCTTCAATTCGGTCCGGAATAACTTCCACGATTCCGTTTCCTAATTTGGAAACTCCTTCTATTTTAATTTCACTTGTTCCAGCCCCTTTAACTTTAGCACCCATAGAATTTAAGAAGGCTGCCACATTAACAATTTCTGGTTCCATAGCCGCATTATAAATGGAAGTAACAC
>CANQQP010000013.1 GCA_947626055.1 uncultured Bacilli bacterium
CGTTTTTATGTTATTATGTATTTGTCAAGGAAACTTGCATAAAATAAAAAGGGAAGACTTAACTTTGCCGAGTTGAGTACTTGCCCGTAAGTGGTAAGCACTTAATCTATGCTAGATTGAGTGCTATTTCTTTATACATAGAATCATTACAGAGACTATTAATAAAATGATAATTAGTATTAGAAATGAGATTAATAAATCTTTTTTCTTCATAATATCAAGCCTCCTTTCTAAAAGAAAGTTGGCAAGCACTCAACAATTAAGTTTCCCTACAAAAATTATATCAAACTTTTTGTTCTTGACACAATGTGTTTTATAAAGAAATTAGGACAATTTAGAAAACAACTTGCATATTGACAAATTAATATGCATGATGAGGAAGATAGTTATGAGTAATTTATCTTTTATGAGTAAATTCAAACCAGAAACAAGATGTATTAAAGAATTTGAATGTTGGATAGGTTGTATTAGAGAGAAACAAGCAACATTGGGAGATGCTGTAATTCTTCTAAAACGAGAAATACCATCTGTTGCTGATATGCTTCCAGAAGAAGGAGCAGAATTTCCTAAAGTTATTAAATGGTATGAAGAAGTATGTACTAAGAAATTTGGTGCAATAAAGTTTAATTATCTTATAATGATGATGAGAGATTATTTTGTTCATTATCATGCATTTCCAAGATATGACAAAGGTGTAAGTTTATTCAATATGGAATGGACAGATAGTGATTGGCCTGGAGCAATAAATTTTAAAGGTGGTATTGAACTTGCCGAAGAAAAATTGAATGAAATAAAAAATTATATGACTGAATAAGAAAGTTGATTAAACATAAAAAATATTATATTTAGACAAAAAATTATAAAATTATTTAAACAAATATTTATAAAAAAGTTGTCGTACTCCTTCCTTTAGGGCACCAATTTGATAAAAAAACTCGGACTAAAGGTTCGAGTTTTAATATATTTAAATTTAGGATATTGTAAGTATCAATTTCTAAATTGAAATGTTTAATTTAAAAAAATTACTTGCGAATATCAATACAATATACGTAATTTTAAGATATTATGATCTAACACAAGTGTAATTTCCTAAGTTTCCTTTGGATTTTATTTTTTTAAATATTTTTTTCTATGTCACTTAAAATTTTGTTTAAACATTCAATTCTATTTTTGGAAGTATCATAATACTTAATTTTATACTTAGGACATTCTTTTTTTAACATTTCATTTGCAGAAAACCAATCGCTAGCATGTTTAATTAAATATTCTTTTGATAAACCAAATGTCCAATCTTTTGGCGTATCATGTTCTAAGCATAATTCAACCATATCTATAATATTAAGATTACCTAATCCTAAACATACAACAATAGTGTTATTAAAATCTATCATTTCTTTAACGATTTTTGGATGCAATTGTCCACTTTCTAATATATAGCCATATTTTTTATCGTCTTTCAAAATTAAAGAATTAAAAAACTCTAATAATGTTCTTTGAAAATATTCACTATGTTCAAAATCTTTTTGCTTATCAACATTCTCTCTATAATACTTTTCTTTATTTTTTGCTCGGATCATACCCCATTTTAAAGAATCACTATGTATTAAACTATAATTATTATATTTGTCTTTTAGCATTCTACTTAACGTTGTTTTTCCAGCTCTACCAATACCCATTATTAAAATGTTTTTCATTTATATCATCTCCTAACTTATTTTTCTCTATATAAATATTAACATATAACTATAATATCGAATGATTTATTAAAATTACAGTAAAACTTGAATCTATTATTGCTCAAACTATTTTTCTAGATTAAATGCTAGTATTTTATAAACACCTAAATTAAGTGTATCAAAGTTTATGGGATACTTAAAGGGACAAAAAAGATTGGCAGTCCAAAAAACCTCCAAATGGAGGTCACCAGGTAATAGTTTAGCGAATACGACGCTTTTTTATGACGTATTTATTTGATTATTATATAAAATTATATTTTACCTTCTTTGCTTAACTTATTCCAACGGTCGTGAACATAGGAATTACCTCCCAGTTGTTTATAGCGATCATACAACTCATATGCATTCTGTTTTTGAATTTGCGTTTTAGTTACTCCTAATTCCATATCATTAATAAAATTAACTAAAATCATTTTTATTAATTCTAGTTCAATATTATTACGACTTTGCATAGATATTTCGCCTATGCGATCAATTTTTTTATCAAGAGGATTTAATATTTTTTTGATTTGAGATTTATAAAAGGCAATTAAACTAGTGATCGCCCCAATAAAAATACCGACAAAGCTAATAATCGCTGCAATTTGACCCAAAGTAACATTTTCCATATAATTCCTTCTTTCTTTAAGGCTATTTTAATTTATGATAAAGAAAAAAAGATAATTATAATAAATGTATTAAGTTATTAAATATCGGTCAAAAATTTTAGTAAATCTAATTTTCCTAATATTAGTAACTAAAGCTAAGTAAACAAATTGACTTTTAAAATTATTTTTATTATTATTAATTTAGAATAGAGGGCGTTATAAATGAAGAAAAATCAAATAGCTGAATTAATATGTTTTTTATTGATATTTATTTTGGGATGTACTTTAATGTTATTTCCCGGATTAGGCTTTGATGATATGAATTATTTATTTTTCATTGTAATGACATTTTATGGTTTATTAAGCTACATATTATATATGATAGTTCGTCGCAAAGATGATTATGAATATTTATTCATTGCTTTAGTTTCTATAATTGCGGCGGCGGCGGGAGTTACTTTTCAATATGAAAATCCGAAAATGGTATTATCATTATCGTTAATTGGTTGGATTTCGATGGTAGCTATTATTAAACTTATTAAAATGGATTATTATAATGATCGAAATAATATTTTATGGTTTGTTCGTACGATAACTTTTGTTTTATTTTTGATAGTGGGAACGCTAACTTGTGTAAATTTATACTATAATATTGAAATACAATCATTAATGCTTGGTTTCTTTTTAGTAATAGTGGCAATATTAGAAAGTTTTGATCCTTTAGTAGTTTATTTATTATCTAAAAAGAATAGGAGAGTTATTCAAAAAGTTGATCCTATTATGGTTAAAGAAAATGGAGTTAAAAATATCAAAGCGGAAACAACAGCTAAGCCTAAAACCACGCCAAAGAAATCAAAAAGTTCAACTAAAACTCCTAACAAAAAGGTAGCTAATAGTAAACCTAAAACAAAAACTACTAATAAAAAAGCGAAATGATTTTGTAAAATCGTTGTCAAAACTTTTTGTTTAAATTGAATAAAATAGGATACATGTAGTAATATTACTAATGTAAGGACGTGATATTATTATGCTTTATCCTTCAATAGATAAAATTTTAAATATTGTGGATTCTAAGTATAAGCTAGTTCATGTTTGTTCTTTTCGTAGTAAGCAAATGTTAGAAAATAAACATTTCCAAATGAAAGAAGAAGAATATAAGAATAAAAAGGAACTAGGAAGAGCATTAGAAGAAGTGGAAAAAGGACTGATAAAGGTTAAATAATTATTAGTCCTTTTTTTATAAAGCACTAGTTAGTTTTGTTCTTAATATCAAATTGTATTTTTACAGTTGACAAATAAGTAAAAAAGTGTTAACATACAGCCAGAAATGGAGGTTGAGGTCTGAAATGACAGAAGAAAGAAGATATGGAATTAACTGGGTTGATTTAATAATTAAAGTAATTCTATTGATTTTATTTGTTTTATTAATTTGTTGGTTATTTCCAATGCCAAAGCTAGATACTTTCTATGATAAAGTATTTAATGAAAATATTCAAACAATGAAAAATGCAGCTCGTAATTATTATACTGTAGATCGTTTACCTAGTGCCATTGGCGAAACTAAGACAATGAGCTTAAAACAATTAGTTGATAGCAAAATTATCCTTGAATTCTCAGACAAAGATGGAAATACGTGTGATACAGCAAATAGTTATGTACAAGTAACTAAAACTTTAGATAGTGAGTATGCTTTAAAGGTACAATTAACATGTGGTGATGAATCTGATTATATTATTGATACAATTGGATGTAATGGTACATGCTTGTTATCTGAAGTAAATAATGCTAAAGACGCAACAAAACAAACTGAAAATGATAATAGTGATAATTATACTGATGTAAAATTAGGAGGAAATGGTTCATCTAATAATGCAAAATATTATTATTATCCATTAGGTAGTAGTACTGGAACAACAAGTACCACTACAATAATTAAATATCCTGAAAATACTTCAAATAATACTAGTAAAACAACAAGCAATAGAACTAGTAATCCAAGTCGTCCTAATAGAAATAATAATAGTAATAATAGCAATAACAATAGTAATAATAATAGTAGTAATTCTAATAACCAAACTTTATATTATCAACAAGCCAAAATTGTTAAGGATTATGGTAACTGGATAGAAGGTTATAAGACTGGTAATAATGTTGAAACTAAGACTAAGAAAGTAAACTATTATTACTATACTAAAAATGGATCTAGTAGTACAACTAAACAAACATCTGAATATCGTACTACTTCATATATTGGATCTTCCGAAATATACAATGGTAAACAATATTCATATGAATTACAATTAACTGATATTCCATCAAGTGCTACTAATGTCAATGTTACAACTGATAGATATTTCATATCTAGTGATTATCAAAAATATTTAAATACTTATAGTACTAATTTATACATGAGTGGAAATGATATGTTACATAATTCAAATCTATCATCATCTAATGCATTTAAAAACGCTTCATTAAAAAGTAGTAACTTTGACTATAGTATAAGTAGTGCATATAAAACTAATGGAGTATGGCGTGTTAGAGTAAATATTTATATAAGAAGTAAAATCGGTGTATCTTCATATTATGACAGTTCTTTAAATAAAAATATAATGTTTGTTCCAGTTTACTTTAAAACTAGTTATTCCGCTAGTACTAGCAGCGGAAGTACTAAGAGATATTTAGATACTGAAGATAATGCTTATAAATATAGTGGATATTCAAGATCATATGCTTATTCTGATACAATTAATTATTATCGCTATATAACAGAATACGTTGATTATAATCAAACAAAATGGTCAACATCTCGTTATTTAGATGGTTACCAATTTACTGGTACTACAAAATATATGTAATTAAATAATTGACTTCGGTCAATTTTTTAATTACATTTTTATATTTTATAATATAAACTTGATGAATAAAACGTAAAAGTATGGTATATTTATATAGTGATGGATATGAAACAAATAGATAAAGAATATGCGCAAATTGTAAATGAAATCATAAATCACCCCGAATTTCAAAAGAGAAAGAAATTTCTTCATCATGGGGATATTAGTGTTTATGAACATTCTTTAAAAGTTTCTCAAAAAGCTTATTCTATTGCTAAATTTTTTCATGCTGATTATAAAAGCGCTGCCATAGCGGGATTATTACATGATTTTTATGAAAAACCATGGCAAGAAGATAAAGAAAAACATAAATTTTTTGAACAACACGGTTTTACTCATGCCAAAAATTCTCATGATAATGCGCATAAATATTTTAAAGAATATATGAATCCTCAAATTGAAAATGCCATTTTGCGTCATATGTTTCCTTTAAATATTAAGCCACCTAAATATAAAGTTGGCTGGATTGTAACTTTAGCTGATAAATTAGTATCTTTAGAAGTATTTAAGTATCCGTCCAAATTGCTAATGTTATTAGGAATAAAAACAAACAAATAGTAAGGTAGTAGGGAAATATGGATAAAATACAAATATACTTTTTACTGTTTATTATTTATTCTTTTGTAGGATGGGTAATGGAAGTAATATATAATTATTTTGATTGTAAAAGATGGATGAACAGAGGTTTTTTAATTGGGCCAATATGTCCTATTTATGGAATAGGGAGTATTTTGATTATATTATTGTTAAAAGACTATCAAACTCAACCCTTTGTACTTTTTATTTTAGCTATTTTAATATGCTCTATTCTAGAATATTTTACTAGTTTTATTTTAGAAAAAGCATTTAAAATAAGATGGTGGGATTATTCCCATAAAAAATTCAATATAAATGGTAGAATCTGTTTAGAAACAATGGTGCCATTTGGTATTATAGGGGCATTGCTTGTTTATTTTATCAATCCTTTTTTTGAACATTTATTATCATTAATTAATATTCAGATTTTAAATGATATATTTTATATAATATTTTTGATCTTTTTAGCAGATTTAATTATATCTTTAAAAATCATTTCGAATATTAAATTAATTACTACTAACATCATTAAAGATAATACGGAAGAAGTTAGTAAAAAAGTTAAAGATAAAATAGTAACTACGCTAAAATCGTTTAAAAATAAAATTAATAACCCTGATAAAAAAATACGTAAAGTTTTTTCCGAACAATCATATTTTACTAAAAGAGTAATTGAGGCATTTCCTAAATTTAAAGTTAGTGTGTTAAAGAAAAAAAGTAAAGGTGATAAATAATGGCAAATAAATTAGTTAAAGGAATAATAAATATATTTGGAGGAATTACTTCTATGGCTTTTGGTAAAGAAATATTAGTTTTTATCATTTCTTTAATGCCAATTTTAGAACTAAGAGGAGGACTTATTGCCGCTTCTTTATTAGGAATGGATCCTATTCCTAGTTATATAATATCGATAATAGGAAATATACTACCCATTCCTTTTATTTTATGGTTTATGAATTCTATTTTAAATTGGATGCGTAATTGTCATTTAAAAAAAATAAAAGGTGTAGCTAAATGGTTAGATAAAAAAGTAAAAAAGCATAAAGGTTCCATTGAAAAATATGGATTTTGGGGCTTAGTACTATTTGTGGGGGTGCCTTTACCTGGAACTGGTGCATGGACGGGTTGTTTAATTGCATCAGTATTAGAAATGGATAAGAAAAAATCACTGGTAGCTGCTTTAATTGGAGTTTTAATGGCTAGTGTAATAATGATGATTTTATCATTTGGATTAATTAGGGGTATTATTAATTAAGTAGGGAAAAATAATGAATATAAGAGAAAATTTAGAGATATTAAAGGAAAAACTATTAAATACAAATATGGAAAAACAAATGTATAGATTACATTTTTTAAACTATCATAAGATAGGTTCTGGTTATGGCATGCATAATAAGTATGGCGTGATTGATTGGCCTTACCAACCATTTGTTTTGCCAGACGGAATAAAAGAGGCGGAGGCTTTTAAAATATTATCTTATTTTACGGACTATGTTGAAAATAAATTTAATTTGGAGCCTTGTTGTTTTAAAAGTGTTTTCGCTTTAAACAAATTAATTGATTTAGAAGGCCTCGGCTTTAAGCACTTGAATGTTGCTGTTAGTGGTAATGAAGAAAATCTTTGTGATTTATTTACAGTTACAGGCAGAGTGGAAAGATTTGAGCAAAGTGAGTATAGCTCTAAATATTTTGAGTGGTATACTAATGATGTTTCATTATCTGAAGTTCAGCAAATTTATGAAAAAATAGGAAAAAAGGTGCCTGACTTTAAAACTCTAGAAAGAAAATTGCAACGTTAAAATTATAATAATTAAAAAGGCTGAGTAGAAACAAAATTTCTATTCAGCCTTTTGATATTAAATTTGGTGTTCTGAAGAAAGGAGTACAACAACTTTTTATTGACTATTATATTTTTTAGTTTCTGTTAGTACTTTTATTAAAGATATTTTCTCTTCTGTAGAAATAGGACTGGATGCTGCTTTATCATGTCCTTTACCTCCCATAGCTTCTGCGACTAATCTAACATTTACATTATCTTTAATATTTCGATAAGAAATAGTACCATAATCTAATGCTATAAGCATTGCAAAGTCCATATCAAAATTATTTTGTCTAAAAAATTCTGCTAAATCATTCCTATATTCATAATCAATAAAAACGATACCAGCTTTTAACCCTAGCACATCTTTATAATAAACTTTATTAGCATAATTAGACAGTTTTTCTTCAACTTGCTGTATTTTATTACTAATTAACATATTTTCTAAATCACTAAATGAAAATCTTTTTCCATCAACAATACTTAACTTATCATACATTAATTTTATGTACCCAATACATCCAACAGAATCAAATAATAAAGTTAACTCATGAGGCATTTTATCATTATATTTTGTTTTCCATTCCCAAGTATCATATTTCCTTGTTAATTCAGAAAAATCTTCAATCTTTTGATTATCTTTATCTATAAAGCCATTATTTACAAGCCATTCATAAAATAAACTAGTACCACTGCAAAGTCCTTTTTCATCAGATATTCTTATTGTAACAAAATCATACTTATTATAATTACCTTCTATCGCTGATTTGTGGTGATCAAATATTAGAAACTTGTCTTTTAATTTGTTGTCATTTGCTACTCTGGATAAAGTTGGTTCTTCTAGCCACAAGTCTGTTACAAAAATCATATCATAATTATAAATTCTTTCATCATCATAATATTTTTTAATTTCATTTTGAAGATTGAATGTCTCACATAATACATATTCAACCTCATCAAAAGCTAATTTAGCTAAAATAGCATTCCCCATTCCATCTATGTCACTTTTATGAGTAAATAATAAAATTTTCACTATAACACCTTCTATATTAGACTCATTGTTTTTGACAATAAGCAAGTGTGTTTTCTCAATTGACAAATCTATCAATTCCAACCTATAAATATTTTAACATAAATTAAGGCATTTTAAAACTCGAACTACAAAAGTTCGAGTTTCCTATCAATCTGGTGGAGAATAAGGGATTCGAACCCTTGACCCCCACGGTGCAAACGTGGTGCTCTAGCCAGCTGAGCTAATTCCCCAAACGGAACAAATTAATATTATCAAATTATAAAGCTAAAATCAAGTATTTATTTGTAAAATTTGGGAAATATGCAATTTTATTTGGTTATTTAGCGTAATTATTTTCATATTAGGGTTAATTTCTGTTATTATTCCCTTAATTTTATATATTTGATTACTTTTAAAATAACAAATAACAATTTTAGCTTGGTTATAATAACTTTCTAAAATTAGCTCATTCAATTTTTCGAGTTGGTCAATAGATAGGATAGGTTTATTAACTTCATTTTTCATTTTTAAAATAGAGTTTACTACTTCTTTAGATGAAATTAAGGATTCAAAAGGTTGCCATTTTATCATTCCTCGATCATTCACTGCTCATGACCTCCTATTTTTTGATTACGAGAAATAGCTGTAGAATCTTCTAATAAAGCAGTGGCTTTTAAAATACTGTTTTTTCCAAATTTATTTTTGATATCGTCAATAGTTTTATTATAATTTTCCTCGGTATGAATATGGTTGATAGTTTCAAATATATTTAGTTGAATAGCTTTTTTTTCACTAAGTCTAGAAAAACAAAGAGTAACTTTTCGAATAGGCATATTCTCGTAATATTTATCAAATAAAAGATAAAGAGTTTTTAAAATTAACTTTATATCATCGGTGGGATTGTCAAGTTTAGTTACATGGTAAAATCCACCTCCCATATTTTTTGAATAACCTATGCCTAGACCAATACAACTAGTAAGCTTTTTTTCTTGTCTCAATCTTTGCATTAAAACATCAGTCATTTCGGAAATGATTAAACGAATGTTATTGCCATTATAATCTTTAAATAAAACTTGACTATGACTCATTGATTTATCTTTAGCAATATGTTTATAATCTTTTATTCGACTTAAATCAATGCCATTAGCATGATTCCATAATTCTTCGCCCATAATGCCAAATTTATCTTTCAATTTGTTTTTGGGATAGTGAGCCAAATCGTAAATAGAAAAAATATTTAAAGCATTTAATCTTTTTTCCATTCGGCTTCCAATGCCCCAAACTTTAGATAAAGGACTAAGCGGCCACAGTTTCGTCGGAATATCTTCATAAGTCCATTTAGCAATACCATTTTTATATTTTTTAGCTTCAGTATCCATGGCAATTTTAGCTAAAAGAAGATTAGGCCCAATACCACAAGTAGCTGTAAGACCCGTTCTTTTATAAATATCTTGTAAGATAGTTTCAGCTAATTGATAATCAGTCATTTTATATAGTTGCAAGTAATCAGTAACATCTAAAAAAACTTCATCAATAGAGTAAATGTGCATATCATCAGCAGCTACATAATCTAAATAAATACTAACCACTTCTTTACTTTTTTTTAAATATAAACTCATCCGAGGTGGGACAATAGTATATTTAATGTTTTGGGGAATTTCATATAAACGGCCGCGTGATTTTAACCCTTTACTTTTAAGATAAGGAGTAATAGCTAAAGTAATTGCGCCATTCCCTTGTTTAGTACTCGCTACAACTAGGGGAAAGGAAAAAGGATCTAAATGTCTTTCCACACATTCACACGAAGCAAAAAAACTTTTAAGATCAATACATAAAATATTTCTTTCTTCCATTTTGTCACCTCAAACATTTGTTCATATTTATTATAGTATATTTTAGGAAAAAGGCAACTGGTAAAATTTACAATTTTCCTTGCTATTTTAACAATATTTAGTATAATAGATTTTACAATGAATTTCTATTAAAGAAAAATAAGGGAATGATGGCTGATGAATTACAACAATTTATATACTGAAAATTTACCGAAACCGTTGAGTGATAGTCAATTAAAAAATTATTTTCTAAAATATAAAAATGGCGATTTAGAAGCCAAAAATGAAATTATAAAGCATAATCTTCGTTTTGTTATTTATATAGTTGAAATGCACTTTAAAAATACTGGCTTTGACAAAGAAGATTTAGTTAGTATTGGAACTGAAACTTTAATAAAGGCTATCGATACATATGATGTTTCTAAAAACATAAAGTTTACCACCTACGCTGGACGCTACATTAAAAATGAAATATTGTTATTTTTAAATAACAATAAAAAATATTTAACCAATATTAGTTTAGATACCCCATTATATGATGACAATAACCTTACATGGGGAGATACATTGAAAGATAACCAAATTAATATTGAACTCGATTACGCAGATAAAGATGAATTAAATTATTATAAGTCAATTATTTTGGAAGCTATAGCTTTATTAAATGCTAGAGAAAGTCAAATAATAAATTATTTCTATTATTATAATATGACGCAAAAACAAATAGCGGCCAAACTAAGTTTATCTCGAAGACGTGTATATCAAATACAAAGAAATGCTATAAAAAAATTAAAGACAATAATAGAAGAAAAAGAAAAAAATATTGTTGATTTTAAAAGCGCGGGGATTACACAGCAAAAGGAGTTAAAAAAATGCAAAAAAAACGTTCAATAGAAAAATTTTTTCCTAATAATACCATAGAAGAACTATTAACAGCGAGTAATAAATTATCAGAAAAAGAAAAAGAAATTTTTGAATTATATTATGGATTAAATGGTAAACAAGAGCAAACGACTGAAGTAATTGCTAAGCAATATGGATATGCAAAATCCACATTACAAAACGTTGTAATTCCGCGTATTAAGAAAAAATTAAAAGGAATATTAGAAGATTCTTATAATCTAAAGATTAGCCACGAGAATATTCACAAGGCTATCCAAGAAATAGAAAAACAAATCTATAATAATACCTTTGATGAAAATAACTTATCCTATAAAGTGGGTAATGAAACAATTTATGTCGATATTGTTGATACCAAATGTTCTTTAGCTTCCAAATCTAATAAAACGGGTTTATTAGATTTAATTCATGCACAAGAGAAAAAATGCTTAGTTTACAAGATATATTTAAGCCAACCAAATGATAATATTCAAGATAAATATATCATTAAAGATAAGAAAACCAATAAATGCTATAAGTATGTTTATATGTATGATGATGGTAATTATGATTTAACTAACGTTTTAAATGAATTGGTTTGTTTTAATATGAAAAATATTAGTGTAAAACTACTACCTTCTTTAAATAATAACTATGATGCTCAAAAGACGGAAGAATATATAAAGCGAAAAAAACTAAGTGAACAAAAGGAGAAAGAAAAACAATATCAAACAAATTTAGCAGAAGCAATTGATTTAATTAGAAATCATAATTGTGATATGGCTATCGAAAAATTAGAGGCTAGCTTAAAGTCCACTAATTCTACTACTTTAAATTTAATTAATCGTCATTTAGGTACAGCATATTTGAAAATAGGAAAAGGACTGCTAGCTTTAAAATATTACCAAGAAAGTCTAAAATATAATGCCAAAGACTATTATTCTTATCTAGGCATAGGTCAGTCTCTGCTAGCTATGGGTAATTGTGATGATGCATTAACTTACTTTCAAAAATGTGAGGATTTGCAAACTTCGCATTTGGCTCATTACTTTGCAATTGTTGAATGTTATAAACAAAAACAAGAATATTCTAAAGCTCTTGAACAATTAAATAAATTATTAAAAAAATATGATGATAATTATCGCGCCTATTACGAGAAAGCTCTGATTTTAATGGAAATAGGCCAATATGAAAAAGCTGAAGAAGCAATTAAGCAAGCAATAAAATATCAAGCAATAAAATATCAAGATTCTAATAATAACTATAGTTTGGTTCTTTTGGGAAAAATTTATTATTTAACTGGTCACCAAGAGCAAGCTTTCCAAATTTTTAATGATATAGCTGCTAAAAATTTACAATTTGAGTTATATGAAATTGGGCTTTTCTTTCATCGATTAGGGCTTAAGGACTTAGCTTACAAATATTATTTAAAAAATAACAATTTTTATTGTAGAAGCAAAATGAGTAAGGCCGAAGTAGAAACTCATATTAAGCAGCATACCGTCTATAATAATGAAAAAATGCATTCGTTATTTAATTGCCCTATAAATTTAGCAACCTTAGAAGAATTAATAAAGGATAGCGATAAAACAGAAATTAAAAATGGACTGGATGTTTATCAATTTAAATGTCCCAATATTGGGACATTATATGTTGATGAAAATGATAAAAGAACTGTAAATTATTTAACTATAGTAACTTTACCGTTTACGAAAAAAATAATAACGGCTTATCCTGATTATAAACTATTAACTAATCAAGAACTTCAGGAAATAAGTGTTGATCAGATAAATAAAATATATGAACGTAGCCTTGAACCAAAAATAGAATATCCTTCTAAATTATGGGAAATAGAAGAAAAAATGGCCCAAGATGTTGATTATGCTGTTAAATTGTTTAATCAACGTGATTTTAATGCCGCAGAAAAGATATTGCAAAAATGTTTAATATCGCAAAGTGCTCAAACCTTTGGAAAAGTAAATTATTATTTGGGTTTAATTTATACTAAACAAAAAAAATATTTAACTGCTATCAAATATTTTCAAGATAGTTTAAAACAGAAAAAGGCATACGGAGCTTTATGTAATTTAGGTTATGCATATATGATGGAAGAAAATTACGAAGAGGCCATTAAGTGTTTTAAAGAGTGTGATAGTTTTGATGTTTTTCGAAATTGGCATTTAATTAACTTAGGTATTTGTTATAAAAAAGAACAAAATTTTGAGGAAGCTTTGGCTATATTTGATAAAATTATTAGTCAAAGTCCTAATAATTGGCTAATCTATTATAATAAAGCTTTGCTATTATATGAATTGCAAAAATATGATGATGCTCTAAATGAAATAAGTATAATACAAAAAATATGGCCTAAGGAATTAGCTACTAAAACGTTATTAGGAAAAATATATTATATGACTAATAAAGAAACAGAAGCTTTTTCTCTGTTTGAAGAAATAGTTCAAAATAGTCTTAAACACAATAAAACTCATGATATAGTAGCTATTGGTAATTTCTTTCATGAGTTAGGCTTACGGGAACTAACTTATAAATATTATTTAAAAGATCCAAATTTTGAGAGCCGAATGCATTTATCACCAGAAGAAGTAAATGCTCATTTTCAAGAACACTTTTCAGTGCCAAAATACCCGGCTATGCATTCAATTTTCAATATCAAAATCAGTCTAGAATTATTAAATTATTTAATCAAGGATGAAAATAAAGTGGCGATTCTAAATTATTATGACGTATACCAAATAAAATGTCCTAATATTGGTAAATTATATATTACCAAAGATGATATTGAGAATGAAGATTACATTACAATTTTAACAGCACCATTTAGTAAAAATATCATGCTAGCTTATTCCGATCATAAAGTTTATTCCGATGTTACAATTCCAACATATACTCTAGAGCAAATTGAAAAATTATCTGCCCAATTCCCAGAAACAAATCTAGCTCAAGAAAATAAAACTCAAGAAGTGTATGAGGGAGTATTAGTAGACAATAATGAAAACATTAACTTAATAAATCAAATTTCAGCAGCTGATGAAGTAGAAATGGAATCATATCGTCAACAAATTAAAATATTTATTAACGTTTTACCAGACCCGCAAGAACAAACTGTATTATTATTAAGGTTAGGATATATTCAAAATAAATATTTTAGTCTAAAAGAAATTAGTCAATTCTTTAATATGGAACAGACAGAAGTTAATAATATCTTTAATAGTGCTCTAAAGAATGTGGAAGATATGGCCAAAACATCTTTAAATGGCGTAATAAGGGTCAAAAGTTTATTAAATCCGAATAGTTAAGCTTATTGTAAATTAGTGTCAACAAGTATAAGTATAACGCAATACTTATACTTTTTTTTGATAAGATTAAGGTGGAGGAAAAATTATGAAGTGTGTAAAATTAGTTGATAAAAGAAAATTTGAAATTGGTGAAATAGAGGAGCCCCAAGCCCAAGATGGTTATGTTTTAATTGATGTTAAAAAAGCCGGAATTTGTGGTTCGGATATTCACTATTGGGATATTGGGGAACCAAAAGGACTAGTACTAGGTCATGAGTATTGTGGTATTGTGACAAATACTGGTGGTAAAGAAGGTTTGCAAGTAGGGGATAGAGTAACAGCTCTTCCTATATCACCTTGTTTAAAATGTAGTGCTTGTAAAACGGGCAATATTCAATATTGTAAAGAAACTTGGGCAAATGCCACCGGGTTATCTTTAACAAATTCGGGAGCTTTAGCCCCCAAAATGGCTATAAGAGAAGATATGGTTATCAAAGTTCCAGATAATATAAGTGATGAAGAAGTAGCAATGGTTGAACCAACAGCCGTAGGCTTACATGGAATTCATTTAGCAGATATTAAAGTTGGGCAAAAAGTATTAGTAATTGGGGGAGGAATAATTGGCCTTGTTTCGGCAATGTTTGCTAAAATGGAAGGTGCTAGTTTAGTTGTTGTTAGTGAAACAAACGAAAAACGTGGTCAAAATGCCGTTGATTTAAAAGTCGCAGATAAATGGTATGACGCTAAAAGTGATTTAAGTACCAAAATAACCGAAGATACTTTAGAAGGATTTGATGTGGTTATTGAATGTTGTGGTAATGAAAAGGCAGTAACAAGTGCAATTTTAGCTACTAAACCGGGAGGTACTTGCGTGCTAGTGGGAGTTTCTATGTTACCGATTACTATTCCGACAGTATCCGTTGTTATGAGCGAACTTACAGTTAAAGGTGCAATAGCTTATACAAAAGAAGAATTTGAAACTTGTATTGAACT
Source organism: uncultured Bacilli bacterium (assembly GCA_947626055.1). Taxonomy (GTDB): domain Bacteria; phylum Bacillota_I; class Bacilli_A; order RF39; family UBA660; genus HGM10766. The sequence continues at coordinate 15,628 of CANQQP010000013.1, forward strand.
AATGGCGAATAACCAAATAGATGTTAAAAAATTTATTTCTGATATAGTTACCTTAGAAGATGTTCAAGCTTCTTATGAAAGATTAACTAATGGTAACGATGATGCCATCAAAATAATTGTAGATCCCAATAAATAAAAATTGAAAATCATCTATATTTTCAGTTGCTATCTGGGCTGTGGATTTCTAATTGCTCATAGAAATAAAATATGATAATATAGTTTATAGTAGAAGGTGGATGTAAATGAATGAAGAAAATGAAAAATTAGAAATTCCCGCAGAAGAACTTAGTGAAAATAAAGAAGAGGAAATGGTAGAGACAAAGCAACCTGAGGAAGTGCCAGATGGTGGAAAAAAGAAGAAAAGTAAAAAGAAAATTATTATAATATGTAGTATCGTCGCTGTTGTTTTAATTGGGGCTTTAATAACTGGTTATTTCTTAATATTAAAAAAAAATCCGGTAACTAATGATTCTAATCTGAAAACCTGGAAAGATGTTTTGCTATTAGAAGCTAAAAATGGATCTTTAAAAGAAAAATTAACTGATCAAATAGATGATTATAATTATCGTGCTGATGATATTGATGTCATGCTTTTAGATATTGATTCTGATGATGATATGGAACTAATTGCTTATGTCGAAGATGAAATAACTGAAAAAGATAAAATGATGGTCTTTGAAATAGACAAAAAGATTAAATTTTCTAAAGATTACGAGGTTTTAAACGAAGATGTTTTAGCATATGCCTATAATGTAATTAATGAAAATATGTATTGGTATATAACTGATCGTAACAATAGCAAAGTAGTTATTTCTTTAGAAGATAAAGAATATACGGAAGAAGAATTTAATATGAATTTCCATTTAGTTGCTCATCAATATAAAAATGAGGAAATATTTGACCAATCCGAAGCAATCGAATTAAATGGCAAAAGTAATAATTTAACTTCTATTGTCAATAAAATAATTAATAAGAAATTTACTAATGCCGAATTTTTAGAAAACAATAATACTAGTAAAAGAGCAATTGAAAGAGAAATAGAAGATGAAAAAAAAGAAGCCGAAGCTAAATTGGAAGAAGAACAAAAACAGCTAGAAGAAGAACAAAAGAAAGCGGAAGAGGAAAAGCAAAAACAAGAAGAAGCTAAAAAAAATACTACTACTAATAGTGGAACTGGAACCAATAGTGCTAATATAGATAGAATTGTTGATGAAACTCAAAATCCTGATGTGATGTGTGCGCAAGCTATTCAAGAGTTTTATCAAGATGAAAATTATACGTATTACTTTAGTTGCCAAAAAAGTGATGTTGTTAAAGTAATATATACTGATGGCACGATGGAAAAAGTAGCAGTGGCTTTAAAAGCGGGACACATTAAAATTACGGATTTAGATAGATTTAATATTTCTTATCTTAAAGAAAAAAATTCTGATTAAAAATAGTTGACAATCATAAAATAAAAATATATAATTGAATTATTGATGAAAAAGGAAAGAGATGTGTCCACATCCACCTGATTGCCAAAGGGTGATAGGTAAAAGGCCGATAGTTAATTGTACTTTAAGGTGAAAAGTGGACATATTATGTCTGCTTTTTTCAATGTTGGAGGTGTGTTGAAATAGCAAATAAAAACGATTTACCAATTAACGAAAATATTACAGTTGCAGAGCTAATGGTAATTGGTCCCAATGGTGAACAAATGGGAATCAAAAAATTAGAGGATGCTTTAACTTTAGCGAATTATGCGGGTTTAGATTTAGTCTTAATGAGTGGTAATAGCGAAAGAGCTGTTGGTAAAATAATGGACTATAATAAATATCGTTATGAAAAGCAAAAGAAAGTTAAAGAACAACAAAAGAAACAAAGAGAAAGTAACAAAGAAGTAAAAGAATATCGTTTTACAATCGCTACTGATGTTCACGATTTTGAAACTCGGAAGAAAAACGCAATTGAATATTTAAAAAAGGGTCATAAAATAAAGGCATCATTAAGATTTAAAGGACGTCAGATGGCTCATCCAGAACTTGGTAAAGAAATGTTATTAAAATTTGCTGAAAGTTTAGCAGAATATGCAGATATTGATCAAAAACCAAAACAAGAAGGTAAAAACATGTTCATGCTACTTGCACCTAAAAAATAGAAAGGAAGTATTATTATGGCAAAAGGACCAAAACAAAAAACACATAGTGCAACAAAAAAGGTTATTAATAAAAGACCTGGAGGAACTATCAGTTATAAAAAATCGGGAGGAAACCACAAAACTGCCAAAGATTCATCTAAAGCAGTTAGACAAAGAAGAAATCAAGGAAAAGTAAGCAAAGGAGACTTAAGCAGATTAAAATCTGTGATATAGTTTGGGGTGAGATAAATGACAAGAGTTAAAGGTGGAACTGTTTCTAAAAACAGAAGAAGAAAAGTTTTAAAACAAGCAAAAGGTTATTTTGGTAGTAAACATAGATTATATAAAACTGCCCAAGAACAACTATTCCATAGTGGAGCTTATGCTTATCGTGATCGTAAAGCAAATAAAAGAAACTTCCGTAAATTATGGATTACTCGTATTAATGCGGCATGCCGTGCTAATGAAATTAGTTATTCTAAATTCATAAACGGTTTAAACATTGCGGGTGTTACTATAAATCGTAAAATGTTAGCCGAAGTTGCTATTGATAGTCCCGAAAGTTTTACAAATTTAGTAGCTATTGCTAAAGATGCTCTAAAATCTGGTAAAACTGTTAAAGAAGTTAAAAATGAAGTAAAAACAGAAGCAAAACCAACTGCAAAAAAAGAAGTAAAAAAAGCGGAGACTACTAAAAAAGAAGCTTCTGTTAAAGATGCCAAAAAAGATTATAGTAAAATGACTTTAACCGAACTTAAAACTATTGCTAAAGAACAAGGTATTAAAGGTTATTCTACGATGAAAAAAGATGAATTAATTAGTAATTTAAAATAAGCTCTCTGAGCTTTTTTTAGTTTGGATAATTTTCTACATGACAATATAATGTAAAATTTGTTTATAATTATTTACATATATAAAAACAAAAAGTTAAAATAATTATGTAAACTAAGAAAGCGGTGGAATAATGGAAGTGAAATTTAATGTAGCAACTAGAGAGGATATTGCGGGAATAATTGCCCTAACAAATGAATGCTTTGATGAAAATTCCTCTTTAGATTATGCTTATAAAATATTTGATGAAACAAAAGATGATTCAAATAACATTTATGTTGTTGGTAAGCTAGATGGCAAAATTATTGCCCATGCTAAAGCGACAGTTGTAATAACAATGTATGAAGAAATGAATACTTTTGCAGTTTTAAATCATGTTTGTGTTAAAAGTGAATATCGGCGCAATAATATTGCCACTAAAATGTTAGATGAAATTACTAAATTATGTTTAGAAAAGAATGTTAAGGAATTAAAATTGTGGAGTAAATTTTTTCGAAAAGCTGCTCATGCCTGTTATAAAAATTATGGTTTTGTAATGGATGATGCTGGTTTTTTTAGTAAAAAGATTGGAGAAGGAAAATGAAAATAAGTAATGTTTATGTTGGTGGTTGGTTTCAAAGAACAATGCTTCAACTTACCGAAATTTATGATTTTTTAAGAGAAACCAAAACTAAATTAGAACTAGATCACGATAAATTAGTTGAATATCGTAAAGCTTTAGAAATAGGGAAAATTGATTATTCTGTAGCCGGAGAGGAATATATTGAATTTACAACAGCATCGATGATTACCGTCAAAATTTTTGAAGATGGTTTAATTGTTTTAAATAATACTAATGTTAGTGAAAATACATTATTTAATGATATAGATAATGTAACGGATTATTATGAAAACAAATTATCTCCCGCTTTTAGTTATTTGTTTTCTTTAGGAGCTCCTGTTCCTAAAGAGCTTGCCCATATTGAAACAGTTTATCCTTACTTTGTTGTTTGTGATGGTGCAAGTCACGATGATTTATCAGAGCTCCTTTCTCGTACTGAAAAACAAAAGTATTTTGAATTTGATAATGATAAATATGATGTAGTAAGAGGAGATAAATATTATTTTATAAATAATAAAAAACAATCTATAAAGAATATTGAAAAGTTTATAGAAGAACAAATATTTATTAGAGAATTTAAAGGACAATTACATCGTTATTTAAATTTACATCGTATAATTTGGGAAAAAATTGATAAAGTTAAAGAAAATACAAATGTTAGAGGATCAGAAATTGTTAAGTTTACATCTAAATTAGAAGGCTATGCTAAAACTATTACCTTAATAGATGGCCGAATTAAACAAATGAGTACTTATATTTCTACACGTGAAAAAATTGCAAAAAACGATAAAGAATTAGCTGAATTTTTGGCCATTTCAGGTTACCGTTATGAAACATTACGCGACACGCTAGATTATATTAAGTCTCTATGGGATATGACGAAAAATTATGTCTCAAATGCTCAGAAATTATTTGAAGGCATTAAATCAGATGTTACAAGTAGTTCAGTGGATAGCTTAACTATTGTTACTTCTATGGGTGTGGGAGCATCTATCATTGGTTTACTTACGGAATCCGCTCCAGAATTTACTGTTTTTGGAGTCATATACTTCTTCGCTTTAGCGTTCCTTGGTTGGATATCAACAAAGATTTTGAGCAAAATATCTTCGCGTCGTAAATATGAAGTCAGTGATATAGAATATGACAAGAACATCGATTAAAAAAGTTGATAATAAATTTTTAATTCTCTTAGTTTTAGCTTTTTTTACAGTAGCAGTGGGACTATGGGGAAATTATCGTCAACTTTGGCTAGCGGCCAACAATTTAAGTGCTGCTTCTATTTCTAAAGTTATTTCGATAGCTTCTGTTGTTGCTTCGTTATCGTTAGCTTTTTATACGCAAAAATTTTCTATTAATAAATTAAAAAGTGGCATGATTATAACACTGATAATAAAGATTTTTATTTCCATTATCTTATTAGCAATAGATGGAACAAATAACTTATTTTGGTTAAAGTTTTTATCCTTTTTTGATATTGCTTGCGAAAATATTATTATTACTAGTATTTATCCCTATATAATGTCTTATCAAAAAAGCGATGAGTTATATGGTAAAAAAACGGTTGTCGAAAATTTAGGTAAAACAACAGGTGTGTTTATTGGGTCATTACTTTTTGGTCATATCATATTTAACAGACTCATAGGCTTTAAATCTTGTTTAATTATATCTATAATTTTTGTTGTTTTGGCGTTAGTTACTTTGCTTTTAATTAAAGATAATAAAAAGAAGATAGATGATAAAATTGATGTACCAATTTTAAAATATTTAAAAAAGGAAAAATTATTAATGTTCTATCTTTTGTATAACACAATTTCTAATTTATCTTATAATGTTGTAGTTGGTCTTAAAATGTTAATGTTAACTACATATAACAATTTCTCAACTCAAACAGCAACTTATATAGTTTTGATGTTTTGTGTTATTGATATAATTTTTGGAGCTTTAGCAATAAGGGTTCTAAAAAGTCAAAATGATTATGTAAACATTTCAATTAAATTTTTAGTGAGAATTATTTTATATATAATTGTATTTATAACTAATAATCCTTTAGTTTTAATAATAGCAATGGGATATACTTTAATTACAAATATTTCTTATAGTAACTTAATATCCGGATTTATGACCAATAATATTAAAGAAAACTATGTTTTAGATTTTACAGTAATAAATTACATATTTCAATTAATAGGTGAAGCTATAGGAATATACATTGCAGGAATTATATTTAATTATGGATTTGCTAAATTACTATTAGTTGCCGCAGGATTTATGATAGTTCAGTTAATAATGGCATATTATATTATTTATCGCAAAAGACAAAAATTAAAAATCCACCCCTAAAAGAGGTGGATTTTCTCAATG
>CANQQP010000014.1 GCA_947626055.1 uncultured Bacilli bacterium
TTATTTCTCAAGCAAAGTTTATCTTTGTTTGTTATCTTCTAATTTTCAATTGGTATCATTTTAACTAATGATTAACACTATATGAACAAAATCATTAAATAAAAAAACTATGAAAATTTTCACAGTTCTTGCTATTCAAAATTTCCAGTTTTTACAAGTAAGGAATTTAAATCATAATAATTGCCATTAGCTTGTTGAGCCAAAATTGTATCATGTGCTCCTGTATTAGCATTTTTAGGAACTGCACTTGCATGATAAAATTTTGTAATATTTTCAACTCCTGAAAGTTTACCATATGATTTAAAAGTGACACTTTCTAAACATTTTATAACAGGCATATATTCTACACTACCATCATCAATTAAGAATAATATTGTAGTTCCCATAAGATCGTATCCAAATACATCAAAATATATGTCAGTAACTTTCCCACTAAAGTTATTAATTATAAATTTTTCTACACCACTATGACCACTACCCATTGTTGAGTTCCAATCATTTCTTGCTGAATCCCAATTAATTGACAAAACAACAGCATTTGATTGATCAGACGATTGTTCAACATCAATCCAATTTAAATTAACGGCTTGACCTAGTTCATAATTATAATTACTCTCATTCAAACAATTTCCATCATAAATTGATATGGGTTTAGAATTTTCTGTATTAGTTGTGTTATCATTGGTACTATTCGTTTTATTATTTGTTGTATTAATTTTATCATTTTCTTGCAATGAGCTATTTGTAGTTGTATTATTTTTTCCTTGTTCATCTTTAGAGCTTAATTTATCATAAACAATAAAACCGCCCAAACACATTAATAGCACAATACATACTATTAAACAAATTAGCATCACCTTATTATTGCTTTTACTATTTTCATCCATAATCTAAGAACCTCTTTCTAGGATAAGAATATCATAATTAATTTTTAAAATATAGTATTTTTTTGAATTTGTATCTTTATTTACGCTAAATATATTTATAATACAAAAAACAATAAATTATTATCTAAAGTTTTTGATACTTCTATTTTTGTATTTTTTTTAATGTACAAGCTCAAATCAATACATAGTAATTAAATTTAATCAATATTAATCAAAAAAAATTAACCTTTTTGTACATTTTTTGTACATTTTTTTTGGACCTCAAAATTCGTGTACAAAATTCTTTCAGAGTGTCTACCATGGTTAGATTTTTAACGACCTGTTAAGGGGGTTTGATTTTTACATTTAAATACAAGGAATCAAAGCCTTTGAAGAGTGCATCTATTTCATCATCATTTATCATAGAATCAATTTTTTGTACCTTATCAAAAATTGGGAATAATTCTCTAAAATATTCCTTACATTTTTCTAGTTGAATGTCAAAATTTGTACCATCTATGTACACATTACAACTTTTTCTAAAACTTTTATCGTATTTCATTCCAATTAGAAAGATCAAGATGTTCTTTATTGGCATCTACTTTTTCATATAAGCTCTGCTTTAGTATGACCGATAACTACTATCAAATGACATGTATCACTTATATATTTTTTGCATTATTATTTAAATAATTTATATTATTTTCTGACAGTATCTTTATTTGAGAAATAGCAATTTTATTTAATCTTTCAAGTCTCTCAGCTTGAGTTAATCTATAATTAATAAATACTGAATTTAAATTTTCTAAATTTGCTAAACATATAAGTTCATCAATAGAAGCGTAATCTCTCATATTACCATTTAAATTAGGATTTTTTTCTCTCCATTCTTTTGCTGTCATTCCAAACAATGCCATATTTAACACATCAGCTTCTTCAGCATAAACTAAATTTATTTGATCTTTATTTAATTTTGGTGGTATTAAATTATTTTTAATTGCATCAGTATGAATTCTATAATTAATTTTAGATAATTCCCTTTTAGCACTCCATCCTAATTGTTTTTGCTCTTCTTGTTTTAGCCTCTCAAACTCTTTGATTAACAATAATTTAAATTTTGGACTAATCCACTTGCCAAATTCAAAAGCAATATCTTTATGTGCATATGTTCCACCATATCTTCCTGCTTTTGATATTATACCAATAGCATTAGTTTTACTGACCCATTCTTTAACACTAATTTTATAACTATTTAAACCTGCTTGACTTTTAATTATGGCGAATTCGCCGTAATTAAAATTAGGATTATGAAGTTCCTTCCAAATTCCTAAAAACTCAATAGTATTTCTATTCCTAAGCCAATCCGACACAAAAAAATCTCCATCTTTTGACTTAAGCATATCTGTAATAGAAATATAATCTACATCATTTATCTTAGTATAATTAATAATTTGACTATCTACTTTTAGCTCTAACATCATTTACCTCTCCTTATGCAAAATTTTTCACACAATATTGGCTTGCCAACATCATAATGTGTTATCTAACATTATTTTCATAATAATTAGTATTTTATTGGATTTATATTTTCATTAAAAAATCAACTATTTTTTTATTTTGTATTAAATGTAAGCAATTAGCCCAAATCTAGCATAATGAAATTTATTTTATTTAACTTTGTTTTATAATATCAATTTTTTCTTTTTCTAATTCTTTAAGACTCTTTTTAGGTGTTGGCAACTCTTCAGGCATTGTTCCACCTAATTCTTTTATTGTCTTTCTTATTTTACTTCCAACATCATAATGGGTTTTATTTGCTTCTTTTTCCGTTTTTATTTTTTCTCTTTTTAACTTTTGTTCTGTTTGTGTAATGCGAAATAAATTTGCAGCTAGTTCTTCACTACCCATATTATCCAAAATATCTTCTCGATATCTTAATCCTTTTCTTTTCGCAATATCATCTGCTGTTTCACCATTATACAAACCTTTATAACCAAAATTATGAAATCTATCAAAATTTTTAACACCCGCGTTTTTCGCAGCTAGATTTAATGAATAATTTCCTTTTTTAGTTAATTTTCTCTGATAAAATCTCTTTTCATCTTCAGATAATTTACTATATTCCAATTCAGAAATTTCCTGTTTTCTTGTTTGAATTGCAAAATACGTTTGAGCTAATGCAATTTCTTGTTTTCTACTATCTCCATTTTGGGCAATCAAGTAACAAGCATACCTTGATAATTTATAATCATCAATTGTTTTTGTAGCACCTTTAGGCATTTTAATCGTTTTGTCGGTGCCGACAAAATGATCAATTACTTGCATATCACTTTTAATACAGGCTTCTTTTGCCTTTTGTATAACACCTTCAAATTTTCGCCATTCTTTATAATTTAAAACATTTTGAAGTTCTCTTGCATACCAAAATTCATTATTTTTCTTATCTATATGTTTTATATCTTCAAACAATATAGTTGTTTTTCCTAGTTCATTCATCAACCTTTCCTCCTTTAACTTTTATTTGTACACCTTATTTAATCGCCATACTTATTATATATTACAACTTTTCTAAATGTCTTTGTAAAAGCATTATGATGAATTATAAAGTGTATCAAATACCTTTAATAAAAAAATTATACAACAAGAACATTTGTTTGGCAATATATTTTTAAATTATTTAAATTAGACGAAATAAAAAACAAATAAATAAACTCTATCTATTTGTCATTGTTACAAAATCAATTAAAACCTTTTTAAAATTCAAAGTAGTAGTTTTATCTAAAACTTTTATTATCTTCTAAAAATATTTTTTACTCTAACTAAAATATTTTTATTTTGTTGTTCTAATTTTTCGTTTACGATATTACATATAACTTTCTGAAAATAGAAAGGACAATTACCTATTCGTATAAAAGCATTTTTAAAGATTACATCTTCTTTATCAGAAATCTTATCGTGCATCGCTTCGGCTAGTTTACCTTCAAGTCCATATTTATTAAATCTTGAAAATCTAAGTTGTAAAGAACCAGTAGGAAGTAAATTAATAGATATCGCCCAAGGGCCAATGTTTGCTACAAATTTGGAATTCATTAAATACCTATCAAATATATCCTCATAGAAAAAACTAGCATATTTCATTAAACTATCGTACATATATGATAAATCGGCAATAAGCTCGTTACTAATATTTAATGATTGCCTATCTTCCCTATTTAATTCTACTAAAGACCAATCTTCCTTTTTACTATAAATCTTAACTAACGAATTATCGGGATTTTTCGAAATATATATCTGTTTATTACCAACCTTTATAGATAATTTATATTTATATTCTTGACTTGCTATGACGGCGATGCAATTAATATTAAAATAATCAATATCTACATTTCCATATTTTTCGGCAAGTTCTTTGTTAAAACCTTTTAATAAATCATTAAATTCTTTGTTAGTTCTTACGATAATTTGATTAAGATCGTATAAGCTTATAAAATCTTCAAATGCATTCATCTTATGCGTAAATTTAAAATTATCATCATACAATCTTAAATAATGATCATCTTGAATTTCTTCTTGATTTAAAAGAGAATTAATTTCAGTTTCAGCTCTATATTTAAGCCAATTAGTAATTGATAGTTGCTTTTCTGCTTTGAAATCTAATGCCCTAAGCATTCTTGAGTAATAAATATTATAAATTGGTATATTGCTATTTTCCGCCAGAATTTTTTGGACACAATCATTAATTTCAGTTTCTTCTACTCCAGGGATATTAGTTACTATACTATCACTCTTTTGAGGCCAATACCAATCGCAAATTTTTACTTCCATTAATTATCCCTTCCTTTTTGCTAAAATGCCTAGAAATTTCTTAAATTTCCTATATTTTATTTTATAATTTCTAATTAGTATTTGCAAGGTATTATTACGATAATTGCGCAAGGATTTTATTTAGGATCTTACATTGACATGCTAAGGTAAGTGTGATAGAATAAGTCGCAATTAAGGGGGTATATTATGAAGATGTTTCATAAAACTACTTATAAATTATATAGAAATAATCCAACAAATTTAAAATTTGGAATTATAAGTGATTTGCACTTCAGTTATAAAATAAGCGATAAAAAGTTATCTAATATTTTAGATTATTTAAAAAAAGAAAAATTGGATTATATTTTATTTCCTGGGGATATTATTGATTACACTAACTTAGTCCAAGAACCTAGTGAAAGACAACGTTTATTAAATTGGTTACAACAGTTAGGAAATATTAATAAAGCCCTGCTTTCTTTAGGTTCCCACGATTATTATAAAAAAAATAGCACCGGACATTGGGAGTATTATTTAGATCAAAACCTTTTAGATAGCATTAATTCCTTAAATAATGTGGAATTATTAGACAATTCTAAATATGAAGATCAAAATATAAATGTTGTAGGAATTACACAATCTTATCCCTATTATCATCCTTCGGATACTAAAAAGGAAAAAGGCAGCGAAATGTTAACAGACTTAAAAAAGATGAGGAATTTATTAACAAAACTTCCTAAAGATAAATTAAATTTTGCTTTAATTCATTCTCCAGTCTGTTTAACAGATAAAGATATAGCTCAAGAATTGTCAGAATTTGATTATTTAATTTCGGGACATATGCATAATGGATGCGTTCCTCCTATTATGTATGAATTATGGAATTCAACTAGAGGTTTAATAGCCCCTAATAAACAATTATTTCCATCCAATGAACGAAATACATTAAAATATAATAATGATAAAATACTAGTAAATGGACCATTAACAACATTCCAAGAATGTACAGGTATAATAGAAAAGTTTAATATATTATTCCCATCATACATGAGTTTTATGGAATTTAGTAATGATTCAAAATATAATAGCAATAAAATTCATATTGAAAGAAAATATGAAAAAATGCCCAAATAAAAATTACCTCCAACGGAGGTTTTTTTGTGGTAATAAAAATCCCAATTATCGTTTGGGATTTTTATACTTAAATAAAGCTGATGGTCTATGGCCTGCTCCTGTTTGAACGTGCGTTGTTTTTTCAACTTTATCAGCAATTATTCTTCGGAAAGCAGGATCTAAAAGTTTCTTATTTAAAATAACTTCATAAACCCTTTGCAAATCACCTAAAGTAAATTCTTCCGGCATCATATTAAAGACTATATCCGTATAACTAATTTTATTTTTAAGTCTTTCTATACCACTAATTATTACTAATGGATGATCAAAAGCTAAATCTTCATTTTTTAAAATTTCAAATTTATATCTGTCAGTAGTTTGTTCATATAATTTCTTTTTAATTGTAAATTTTAAAGTTTCTTGACCATTATCTAAATAAAAATCGATTGTATTTTTATCCTCAAAATATTCAATATTAAACCAGCTTGCATTATTAGATAATTTGTATTTTAATTTATTTTTATCTATTAATGCCATGTATGAAGTAGAAACCACTCGCATTCTAGGATCTCTTTTGACTCCTCCAAAAGTATATAATTGTTCTAAATAGATATCTTTTAAATTAGTCTCTCTTTGTAAAATTCTTTTTGGGCATTCTTCTAAATCTTCATTAATATCCAAAAAACCGCCTGGTAAACACCATTTATTTTTAAAAGGATAATCATCTCTTTTAACAAGTAATACACTCATTTTCTTATTACTAGATTTTCGATAATTGCTAACAACTTCATCACTTATACTTAAAATTAATATATCGGCTGTCATCGATAATCTATCAAAATCTTCAGGATTATAGGCTTTAAGATATTCTTCTTCACTTTTAAACATATTAATAACACCTCATTTTTATTATAGCATGAAGAGTAGCTATTTAGCTAAAATTTTACTATTAATTACTTTTATAAAATGAAAATCATTCATTCTTAAACATTTTATTACCTTATTACTTATCTTTATTTCTATTTTTATTATATTGTCAATTTGGCGATGTTCCCCATCTATCATCAAAAATAAACTATTATTATCTTGATTAGGAGTTATAGTAATTTTTTTATCATCAGGAATTATTACTGAATTATTAAGAGTTTTATAAGCTTTATTATTTAGTGGAGCAATTGGTGTAATAGCCAAAGTATTTAAGGTATTGTAAATAATACTTCCTCCAAAACTCATATTATAAGCAGTACTTCCCGTACTTGTACTTATCAGTACTCCATCACCAGTAAAGTTTTCTAAAAGTTCATCATCTACATATATAGGAAATTTAACAGTTTTAAAATCATTATCACGTATAACAACTTCATTTAAAGAATTAAATATATAAATGTTATCTTCACTAATAATTTTTGTTTGTTCAATATTAATTTTTTCTTCTTTAAAATTATTACTGTTAAGTCTTTTAACAAAATCTAACGTATTATCAATATCAAGCTCTTGTAAAAAACCTAAAGTCCCACTATTAACACCAATATAAAATACATCTTGAGCAAATGCTGTATCTTTTACCATTCTTAAAAATGACCCATCTCCCCCAACTGATATTGCTAAATCAAATTCATCTTGGGTAATTTCAAAACCATATTTTAGTAACTCTCTTTCTAAATCTTTAGCTACTATTATTGATTTTTCATTATCATTGACAAATAACTTTATTTTATTAATCTTTCTTTCCATAAAATATCACCTAATTTTTGAATTATTTCTTTTATAACCATATCCTTATTTTCGTGACGAGTCTTTTTAGTAACACAAAGATCTAAATCGTAATATTTATTTTGAAAAAAGATACTTATAAACACCTGATTATCTTTGCCATAATTATTATTTTTATCGGCTCTATTTAATTTACCAGTAATTCCTACACCTATATCAGCATTGGCAAACTTAGCAATATTAAAAGCCATTTCTCTTGCAGTATTTATACTATAAACACTATATTTATCTATAATATCTTTATCTACTCCCATTTTAATTTTAAATTCATTGGAATAAGTAACGGCACTAAATTTTAAAACTTCACTTGCACCTTCAATATCGGTAATACAGCTAGCTAAAGCTCCTCCGGTACACGATTCCATCGTCGCAATTGTTAATTTTTCATCTGTTAATTTTGCAATTATTTTTTTTATCATTCTAATCATCCTTTTATTTAATATAACTTATTTTTAATTATATAATCAATTATTCTTTCATCAATTACTTTATTTAATTTTTGAAAATCTTTTTGAGCTATATAATTTCTAGCTAAAGTTGATGAGATATTTTTTTCTTTGACTTTAGTAATAATAATATTATCTTTATACTCATTTAATTTAGATAAAATATCATCGACACTATAACCTTCTCTTTTTATAACTAATATTTTATAATTTTGCATAATTTCTAAAGCATTTTTCCATTTATTAATATAACTTAAATTATCACTTCCACAAATAAAATAGATTGTATCGTTTTTATATTTATTTTGAAAATGTTTAAGAGTTTGATAAGTATATACTTCGTGAGGTTTTAATTCATAATCGCTAACTAAAATATTTTTATTATTTTGAGTCATTATTTTTAACATTTGATAACGATATTTATCGGAAATTAAATTATTTTTGTATTTATACATTTTTCCTGTTGGAACATATATTATTTTATCTACATATTTTTCTTTAATTAGCTTTTCGGCAATCAATAAATGCATTTTAGTTGGCGGATTGAAACTTCCTCCAAATATTCCAATTTTCATTTTAGCACACCTCTTTATTTGAAAGTTTTGTTGTTTTATTCCAATTATACCAACCATAAATACAATTGATAGTCCATCCCACATACATTACTGCTAAAACGGGATTGTGAGCATAGGCATACATTTTAATATCAGCAATATCTAAAATTATCCATAATATCCATTGCTCTTTGTAACACATTACACACATAATTTGCGCAAATATTGCTAAGATGTTGGAAAAAGCATCAGTATACGATTGAGCACTACCAATTAAAGTTCCGATAAAACCTAGACCGATAGTTAGAATAATAATACCCATGATAGTTAAGGCCCATCCTTTTGTACTTAATTTTTTAGCAACAATTTCTTGGGCATTATCTTGATTTTTATGCAAATTTTTTTTCCAACAATAAACCCCATAAAACATTGTAATAAAGTAAAAACATTGTTCTAAAGTATCAATATATAATTTGGCTTGATAATCAATAATAATAAATAAAAACGTTTGAATAAACCCATACACATAATATGTTATTTTACCTTTAGCACATAAAACAGTAGCAATTGTTCCTAAAATTCCCGCGATAATTGATATAACGCTGTCAGGATAAATAATATAGGTTATTATTTGCATCAAAACCAAAGTTCCCATAAATAAATAATCAAATAATTTATAACCATTAATGTATTCTTCTTTTAAAAAGTTTTTTATTTTATTTTTCATTTTTTCCCACCTTTCTAATATAATTTTTTACTTTGCTAAAATTCTCGTAATAAGAGCCATCTAATTCTTCATATTCATAATGAAAATCTTTTAATAATTCAATTAAAGTTTGATGTAATTTTAGTCTATTTGCATAGCTTTCATCATCTAGACATCTAATATGATCATCAACAAAATTTTTAGTAGGAGCTAAAAGAAATATTTTAGACCATTTTATATCTTTAGCATAAGTTCTAGCTAATGGTAATAATACATTGTTATAATCATCAATAGTTAATTTGTAATTTTTTCTTTGAGCATAAGTTTTAGCATACATTAAAGTTACTAAATTATCTGTATCAGATATAAATATTCCTTTATTTTCTTTAGATCTAATAAGTTCATCATTTAATTTATTTTGTTCATAAATATTATAGACAAAATCTCTACACGTTAGATTGGCATCAGTTTTATATTTAACTACATCTCTACCTAGTTCATAAGAATAAGGTAAATTAAAATATTTACTAATATCTTTTACTAAATTAGTTTTACCAGTACTAGCAGTCCCCGTTATTAAAATGTTATGACTATAAACTGCTTGAAAAGGAAGAGCAATTTTCGAAAAGTACTTTAATGGATTATTTCGAATCATTGTGCCACTAATAGGATTTATTCTTTGGCAAAGAACAAAATCTTGATTATATATTTTACAAAGCTCATCATAATATTTTTGTTCTGAACCATAAAAACGATAATGATAATTATCTAGACCTAAAACTTTTAATTGTCTTTGCACTTCTGCTAACCATATTGGCCAATTGTTAATATCGTAATTATCAATTTTTAATTTACTGTCATTAATTTGAATAACTTTGATGTATTCATCATCACTAAAAAATTCTTTTATTAAACTAAACCTTTTATCAACATCTAATTCTTTTCCTCCACGATCGTTATCATAACCACAACTTACAATGACACAATAATCATTTTCTTTTTTGGCTTTAAAAATAATATCTAAGTGTCCTTGATGTAAAGGACAAAAACACCCAAAAACTATTCCTATCATAATATTCTCCTCCTTTTATTTTGACGATATATTTCTTTCTTTTTAGTATTTTTTAAAGTATTTAAGTCTTTCTTTTTGTTTAAAGTATTAATAATCTGGGCCATATATTTTGAACAATCAACTTCCTCAAACCAGTCTTTATTTTTAATTTCTTTAGGTATATATGATAAATTAGTGGTATAAAGTTTTGTAAATAACTGATTATGATAAGCGTTTGCAAATTCTTGAATTCCCTCAGTAAATAAGGCAAATGTAGCAACCAAATAAATATTTAAAGCTCCTTTTTCTTTTAATTGTTCAGCAACTTCTATCATAGATGAACCACTAGCTATCATATCATCGACGACAATAATATTTTTACCTTGGGGATTTGCTCCCATATACATATGTTCAACAATAGGATTTTTGCCATTTACAACTTTACTTAAATCTCGTCGTTTGTAAAATACACCAACATCACAATTTAAAATATCGGCATAATATCTTGCTCTTTCCATTGCTCCCATATCTGGAGATATCACTAAAACATCATTTATTTTTTCCTTTTTAAATATTTGCTTTAAAATAGGATTAGTGGGATAAAAATTTTCAAATGGTAAATGAGGTATGGCATTACAAATACTTGGGTCATGAGCATCAAAAGTTATTATGCTATTGACACCTATTTTTTCTAATTCTTGTAAAGATATTGCACAATCAAGTGATTCATTACCTCGCCTTTTATGTTGTCTAGCTTCATAAAGTAAAGGCATTATAACATTTATTTTAGAAGCGTGACCACTTGTAGCCGCAATGACTCTTTTAATATCTTCAAAATGTTCATCAGGTGACATGAAGTGATCCACCCCATGCATTTTGTATTTTACGCCATAATTTCCGACATCACTTAAAATATAAATATCATTATTATTAATGGATTCTTCAATTACAACCTTTCCTTCTCCATTGCTAAAACGATTAGTTTTTAGTTTTGTGATATAAGATTTATGAGTTTTATTCATTTTAGTTAAATGTTTATTAACTTTATCACCAAATTCTTCCATATTTTTTAAAACTACTAATTTTAATTTGCTCATCTAAATTCCTCTTTTCTGTTTTTATCTTTTTATTAATAACAACTTCCAAAAAATTAATTGAGTTGTTATTAACGTTATATTAATAACAAAATGATTTGTCAACAGTTTTTATAAAAAAAATACCCTTTAAGAGTATTTTTCGGAAAATCAGTTAAAATTTAACCAACTAGAGCTATCAGCATCACTTGGCATTCGTAAGTCTCCTCGGGGTGAAATACTTATTGTTCCAACTTTAGGACCATCTGGTAGACAAGTACGTTTAAATTGTTGATTAAAAAATCTTTGAATGAAAAATTTTAACCATTTATCTATTTCAGCTTCCGTATACATATCTTTAAAAGTTTTTAAAGCTAAAAATTTAATTTTTTTAGGAGTTGCCCCATATCTTAAATAATGAAATAAGAAAAAATCATGTAAAATATAAGGGCCTACGACATTTTCCGTTTGTTGTTTAATATTACCATTTTTATCGGGCGGTAATAATTCTGGACTTATTGGCGTATCTAAAATATCTAGTATTGTTCTTTTTAACTTTGCATCTTGCTCTACTTCGGCAAAATAAGCTACTAAATATCTAACTAAAGTTTTAGGAATAGATGTATTTAAAGCATACATTGACATATGGTCGCCATTATAAGTACACCAACCTAAAGCAAGTTCAGATAAATCTCCAGTTCCTATTACTAAACCTTTTTCCATATTAGCTACATCCATTAAAATTTGGGTTCTAATTCGGGCTTGAGTATTTTCATAAGTTACACTTCGATCATTTTCATCCAGACCTATATCTTTAAAATGCTGGATAGCTGCCTGTTTAATACTAATCTCTCTAACGGTTGTTTTATAACTTTTCATTAAATTTAAGGCATTACGATAAGTGCGATTAGTGGTGCCAAAACCTGGCATAGTAATTCCTATTAAATTATCATTTTTTATTCCTAATTTTTTATAGGCTTCTAAAACAACTAAAAATGCTAAAGTCGAATCAAGTCCTCCCGACATACCAATTACACACTTTTGAATATTGGTTGCTTTTAATCTTTTTGCTAAAGCACAGGCTTGAATATTAATAATTTCTTGACATCTTTCTTTTTTTATATTGTCATTTTGAGGTACAAAAGGATATGGACTATAATCACGAAGTAAATTTTTGGTAGTATTTTCTAAATCAATATCAACATAACGATAAATCGTTTCGTTTTTTATTTTCATAAAGCTTGTATCTTCCAAACGCAAATTCATTAGTTTAGCTATGTCAACATCTTCAATTATATAATTAGATTCAAAGTTAAATCGTTCGTTTTCTTTTAGTAAAGCTCCATTTTCATAAATTCCCGCATACCCTGAAAATACTAAATCAGTTGAAGACTCATTAACGCCAGAAGATGTATAAATATAGGCTGATATACTTTTAGCAGAAGCATTACTAATTAAATTTTTACGATAATTGAACTTACCTATTACTTCATTACTGCTTGATAAATTGAAAATCATTGTCGCACCATTTAGAGCGTGCGAAACATTAGGAGCAATTGGGCTCCATAAATCTTCACATATCTCAATACCAAAAGCCATATCAGGATTTTCTTTATCTCTAAAAATTATATCAGTTCCAATCAGTACCTCTTGATTTAATATATGAACTACTCTATTTTTTAAAGTTGTAGCTGATGAGAACCACCTAGCTTCATAAAATTCTTTATAGTTAGGTATGTAAGTTTTCGGTATAATTCCTAGTATTTTCCCTTTACATATAACTACGGCACAGTTAAATAATTGATTATCCATTTTTAAAGGCATTCCAATTATAGAAATAATTTTCAATTCTTTTGTTTTTTGTAAAATGTTATTTAATTCCAATGTTACTTGATTTAATAATTCATCATGTCTAAATAAATCAGCGCAAGTGTAACCTGTTAAAGCTAGTTCGGGGAAAACAGCAATCTGCACTTGTTTTTTTTCTAATTCTTTAATTAAGCGAGTTATTTCTTTACCATTAAATTGCGGATTAGCTACTTTAAGTTCTGGCACTACCGCGCCAACTCTTATAAATCCATATTCTTTCATCGTAATCCTTCCTTTCCTTCTTATTGTTAGTTTTTTTAAATTTTTTATTTCAAAACTAAGCTTTTTGCCTTATCTAAAGCAATAATAGAATTGGCATTTTCTATATATCCCATTTTTTCTAATTCTAAAGCTTCAGCAAATGTACATTCAAAATATTTAATAAATTCGTCTTTATCTAGTTTCTGGGGATATTTTTTAACGCAATTTCGCATTAAGTAAATGTAGTTTAAAGCTCTAGAACATCCTTCATCTTGATACATTCTTTTTAAAAGTGTAATATCTTCATCTTTTTCTGGTTCGTAACCAGTTTCTTCTCTTAACTCTCTTTTGGCAGAAATATAAGGTTCTTCATTTTCTTCAATATAGCCAGCTGGGAATGCTACACCCACTCCTCTTTTAGTTAAAACACGTGGTTCTACAACTAATATAGTTGTATTTTGTTTAGTAATTGGCACAATGATAGCTGCACTTCCATCTTTGCCATTTTTTTTAATATTTTCTCTTTCTAAAACTTTTCCATTATTTAAATAATACCTATACTTCTCTACTGTCATAAAGTTTTTTTTGTTAGAATCTAATGCTACTATTTCTTTCTTTTTAGTTTGAAATTCTTTAATATATGTTTGTAATTCTTCTAACTTTTCTTTACGCATTATTTTACTAAACTCCTAACTTTACCGATTAATTCATTTTTAAAATTAACGTATTCTTCAGTTCCATCCACATAGTATTCATGAGGCATTAGAGTTCTCCTAACTTCTGGGTATAATTTTTGCATTTGTTCTTCACAATAGGCTTTTTTCTGCATAATATCTGGGTCAGTATAAACAAGTTTACCATTTAGAAAAATTGGTTTTTGTAATTCTACTAATTCATAACCTGTTATTTGTTTGTTTTTTAAAGAATCGGTTGGACATACAATTTTCATGTCTTCTTTTCCAATAGGTTCGTTATGTCTAGTCATAACATCAGCAATAGCATAACCAGTTTCTTTATCAAAAGCACGATATATTTTTTTGTAATCCGGATTCACTATTTTAATCGTATCATTACTTAATTTAATTTTAGGAATATACTCACCATTTTTATTTAAAGCTACTTCTTTATACACACAGCCCATACGGCCTGCCGGTTTTGATATATTATCACCAACTCCTAAACTATCAAAAACAGCACCTTGATTAGTTAAAGATTCAATAACTTCGGCCGTTAGTCCATTAGATAAACAAATTGTAGCATTGGTAAATCCTGCTTCGTCCATCATTTTTCTGGCTTCTTTAGATAAATAAGTTAAATCTCCTGAATCAATTCTAATGCCAATATTATCAGTATTCATTCCTTTTTCTTGCATATATTTAAATGTTTTTATGGCATTAGGTACTCCACTTTTTAAAGTATCAAATGTATCAACTAATAAAATACAATTGTTAGGATAAATCTCCGCATAGGTTATAAAAGCTTCTAATTCACTATCAAATGATTCAATCCAACTATGAGCCATTGTGCCTAGAGCCGTTTGACCAAGCATATCAGCAGCCATGGTATTACTTGTTCCACAACAACCAGCCATCACCCCGTAAATAGCAGAATCAATTGAAGCTTCTTGACCATCAGCTCGACGAGATCCAAATTCCATAACTTTTACATTTCTAGGAGTTGCTTCAATAATTCTTCTGGCTCCCGTGGCATGTTCCATAGCACCATTTACAATCGTAAGTAACATTGTTTCCATAATTTGGGCCTCAATAATTGGTGCTTTGATAGTTATAAGTGGTTCATTGGGAAATACAGGAGTTCCATCAGGAATAGCATATAAATCTCCCGTAAATTTAAAATTTTTCATATAGTCTATAAAAGCTTGACTGTATCCTTTTCTTTCTAAATAATTAATTTCTCTTGGCGTAATTTGGAAATTTTTAACATATTCGATAACTTTATCCAAACCAGCCATAATTGCATATCCTCCCCCATTAGGAATTTTTCTAAAGAATAAATCAAATACCGCTATTTCTTCTTGTTTATTAGCATTTAAATATGCATTGGCCATTGAAAATTCATATTCATCAGTTAAAAGTGAATAATTTCTTGGTAACCTTTCATAATTATTTTCCATTTTCATAATATTTTCCTCCTCTTTAAGCTACTAAATGTAACTTTCTTTCTCTACTTTCTAATTCTTCAAAATTCTCGACAACTTCAATTCCGGCTGTTTCCATAAATTTATAACTCATATCTAACCACTCCTGTTTATTGTGGTTAGGGGCATCAAAGGTATCGATTGCACTTTTTACAGCAAACATTTTAACGATTTTATTTAATTCATCGAAATATTTAGCCATTGGTCTTGCTAAATCTAAAACACAAATATCACCACATACTCCTCCAATAACTACTTCTTTTAAATTTTCGGCTTGTTTTAAATCACGAATTAATTCTGGATTATACATTCCACTTGTAGAATTTTTAGTGTATGTTCTAGTATCTTTTTTGGTTTGTTCTTTAATCAATTCCGGAATAAGCAATGCCTCATCTGTTCCAGCAATGCAATGTTCAGGATAAGAGTTAAATTCTACGGCTCCTTTTTGGTGAGCCTCCAAAACAAAGGCTACTAATTGTTCTTCGGTTCTAAACTTATTAATAAGTCTCAATTGTTCAGGCACCAAGTTATTATACTCGGGATTAGCCATATTACCGAAATTTACGAAGCCATTATTCATATCTACAATAAATAATGCTTTAGTATAATCTTTTATATTTTTTAGGGTTTGTATTTTTTCTTGATTTGTCATTTTATCTTTCCTTTCTTTTTAATAATTTGTTAATATCATTTTTTAAAAATTTAACAGTTTGACCACCTGTTATTAACATTATATTAATAACAATGCGATTTGTCAACTGTTTTTTTTACAAAATTAATTTATTTGTTATTTTTAACATTTATAATAAGTACAATTTAAAATAACAAGGGGTTAACAATACGGCTATAAATAGCTAAATCGTTATTAATTTATAACATTGAAAAAGTGACTGGTTAGTCACTTATTTCTACATATTTCTTTTCTGGTAATTCTTTTTTCTCGTCTTTTTTCGGAACATTTAACTTTAAAGTACCATTTTTAAAAGAAGCGCTAACATCTTCAGTTTGAATATCTTTTCCGACATAAAAGCTACGAGAACATTTGCCAAAGTATCTTTCTTTACGAACAAAACGGCCTTCTTCTTTTTCTTCGCTGTTTTCATTTTTAGAGGCTGTTACTGTTAAATAACCGTCTTCTACTTCAATTTGGATGTCGTTTTTTTCATAACCTGGTAAATCAATTTCGATTAAGTAATGATTGTCTTTTTCTTTAATATCAGTTTTCATGATGTTCTTTTCTTTAGGGAAATCCCAAAAATCATCAAAGCTATCAAATAAATCGAAATTGCGTTTTCTTGGGTACAACATTTTTAACACTTCCTTTCTAAATTCATTATAGCACTTTTGAGAATTTTTTATGCAAAATTATTTTAAATATTGCGCGTATACCCAAGCATTCTGTCCAATTTTTGTCCAACCGTTTTTTTCTTCTAAAACACTAACTACTGTATTAACAGGAATGCTTTTTAAAATCTTCCCATTGTTATAGTTTTGGCGAACATTAAGGGATTGGCAATTATAAACTTCCATGCTTTTATAATGTTTAGATGGCTTAGATGAGGTTAAAAAATTGTTACTAACCCACATACCCGTTTCAATGCGAGCCCAACTACCATTTATTTCATAAACTCTTACTGCGGTATTAGCAGAAAGACTATTAACAATAGAATAATTAGTGCCCGGACCTGTTCTTTCATTTAAGTCCGTAGTAGTATATTTAATACCTAAATTATTAGAGCTAGGTTCTATCGGATTTGTATTATCATCTTCTATTTTGAAAGAATATTTTTTTCCTTTATAAATATCATTTTTAACAATTGTATCTTTCTTTAAAAATAAATATTCCTCACATTTTACAGCATTATCTATCATATAAACCCCTTGGGAATTTTTATGCCAACCACAAGTACCTAAACCTAACTCCATATGCAAATGATTACCAGAAGCATTTCCCGTTTTCCCTTCATGACAAACAAGTTCTCCTTGTTTAAAGGTTTGACCAATTTGTAAGTTAGCAATATCTTCAGGGTGGACAATCATCATCGTTAAATACTCTTCTTGGCCATTGGCACACAATACTTTGTCTAAACTAGTAAGCCAGACGGTATAAGCATGTCCAGCTTTGACATATTTTTTGGTAACTTTACAAGAAAACGGCGCATAAATATCATCTTTGCCCGTGTCTTTTCCGGCAGTATCTAAAGCATATGTTCCTTGATGGGTACTACTATTTAAATAACCTTGAGTTAAATTATAATATTTCATAGGAAAATAAGCTTTTTCCATTTCATTCCCTCTTTCTAATTTCATTGTATGAAAAAGGAACATTTTTGGTATGTATGAATATAATATAGTCACCAAAAAACACCCGAAGGTGTTATTTTACAACGATATTAACTATTTTATTTGGTACGACAATTATCTTAACTATTTCTTTACCTTCTAGATGTTTTTGAACTTTCTCATCATTTTTGGCTAGTTCTTCTAGAGTTTCCTTTGAACTATCTACAGGGACTTTAATAGTATTACGTAATTTACCATTAACAGAAATAGCTATTCCTACTTCACTATCCACTAATTTTGTTTCATCATATTTTGGCCAAGTTTCTTCTGTTAAAGGTTTATACCCTAGTTCTTCATTTAATTCTTCCGTTATATGAGGAGCAATTGGATTAAGTAAAATTAACAATAAATGATAATCATCTTTTGTAAGCTCTTCTTTTTCTTCATAAGCATTAGCTAAAATCATCAAAGTGGAAACGGCCGTATTATAAGCCATATGAGTTAAATCATATTCTACCTTTTTAATGCTTTTATGAATTAAAGCTTCTAAATCTTTACTATAACCTGTTTTTGATCCTACTTTATCTTTAAGTCTTATCACTTTGTCAATAAATCTTTTGCAGCCTTTTAAAGAATCAGTACTCCATGGGGCATCTTGTTCGTAATTACCCATAAACATTTCATACAAGCGTAAAGTATCTGCACCATATTCATTAATGATATCATCAGGATTAATGACATTTCCTTTTGATTTACTCATTTTTTCATTATTTGAACCTAAGACCATTCCATGAGAAACTCGGGTCCAAATCATTTCTTTATTTGGTACTAAACCAATGTTGTATAAAAATTGAACCCAAAAGCGTGCATAAAGTAAATGACGAGCTGTATGTTCCATACCACCATTATACCAATCAACTTTTTGCCAATATTTCATGGCATCCATTGAGGCAAATTCCTCATTATTATGAGCATCCATAAATCTTAAGAAATACCAGGAAGATCCAGCCCAGTTCGGCATAGTATCTGTTTCCCTTTTGGCTGGTGATCCACATTTTGGACAAGTCGTATTTACCCAGTCGGTTATTTTAGCAAGAGGACTCTCACCAGTATCAGTTGGTTCATATTCAGCAACATCAGGAAGTAGTAAAGGTAAATCTTTTTCATCCATTGGCACCCAGCCACATTTTTCACAATAGATCATAGGAATTGGTTCTCCCCAGAATCTTTGACGAGAGAATATCCAATCACGCATTTTATAATTTACTTGTTTCTTACCACAATGGTTTTGTTCAAGCCAACTAATCATTTTATTAATAGCATCTTCTTTATTTAGGCCATTTAATTCTTCTGAGTTAATATGAATTCCATCACCGGTCATAGCTCCCGGATTTTTAGCATATTCATAAGTTCTCATATGTAATTCATCTTTAATTTCTTTAGAAATTACATCTTCGCTTACCCATTCTACTTTAAAATCCTCATCTTCATCTAAATTTTGCTCTATTTTACTATTATCTTTTAATTTAAAGAAATAGCCAGTACTTTCAATATTAAAATATTTATCTTTATTATAAGCATAGTAGTGATGATTTATTTTCGGTAACTCTTTAATTAATTCTAAAGAAGTATATCCCGTTTCTTCAGCAATTTCCCGTTTAGCACACTCAAGTGGAGTTTCTTTATCTTTAATAGTTCCCCCTATAAATAAACGGCCACCTTTTTTACCCCAATTTAAAGTCAAATATTTTTTTTCTTTTTCATCATAAACTATCGCAACAATAGAGTTTTTCTTTTCTTCCCCATCATGTGGCGTACCTGTAACTTCTTCTAAAACTTGAATAATCGGAATATTAAACTTTTGAGCAAATTCATAGTCTCGATCATCATGAGCCGGTACTGCCATAATAGCTCCTGTGCCATAAGTTGCTAAAACATAGTCACTAATATAAATCGGAATTTCTTTTTTATTAACAGGATTAATTGCATAAGCTCCGGTAAATACACCCGTTTTTTCTTTATTTAATTCTGTTCGTTCCAAATCATTTTTTAAAGCACAGGCTTTTTTATATGCATCTACTTCCGCTTTTTTGTCTTGTGTCGTTATAATATCAACATATTCATGTTCTGGAGCTAAAACACAGTAAGTTGCTCCATAAAGAGTATCACATCTAGTCGTAAAAACTGTAAAAGTTAAATCATGATGAGCAATTTTAAAATCTACATGTGCTCCTACAGATTTACCAATCCAATTTATTTGTCCTAACTTAACTTTATCAGCAAAATTAGTATCATCTAAACCTTTTAATAAATCTTCTGAATAAGAAGCCATTTTAAGCATCCACTGTGATTTTTCTTTTTGGACAACTCGACTGCCGCAACGTTCACAAACGCCTCCCGCTGCATCTTCATTTGATAAAACCGTTTTACAAGTCTCACACCAATTAACTGGTACCTTTTCTTTATATGCCATTCCATGCTTATAAAATTGTAAAAATTGCCACTGCGTCCATTTATAATAATCCGGATCAGTTGTCGAAAATTCTCGATCCCAATCAAAAGAGAAACCAATTGATTTCATTTGCTTTTTAAAAGTTGCAATATTTTCTTTAACTGCTTCTTTTGGATGAATATGATTTTTTATTGCATACTGTTCAGCTGGAGCACCAAATGCATCCCATCCCATTGGATATAACACGTTATACCCTTGCATTCTTTTCATTCGAGCTAAAGCATCTTGGGCGGTATAACTACGAACATGCCCAACATGTAACCCTGCTCCCGAAGGATAAGGAAATTCTACTAAAATATAATATGGTGGTTTTTCACTACCATTTATTGCTTTAAAGACTCCCTTTTCTTCCCATCTATTTTGCCATTTTTTTTCGATTGCTTGATGATTTTTTTCCATCTTTTTTCCATCCTTTCTTTACCGCATATATTCCTAATAATTCATAGCATAAAAACATTAAAACAAATAGTAATACAAAACCAATTAACATTTGCCACATAAATTTTAAAGGTAACACTGATATGATTGTACAAACAAAGGCAATAATAAAAGCATTGGCAATGTTAATTAATCGAAAAAGTTTTTGATAATCAATTTTTTTCTTATCAATAGTAAAACGACTTATTAAGTATTTTATTTCTGCCATTTGATATTTTTTATTATTCTTAAGTTTTCTTTTATTAATCAGAAAAAATACTAACCATGCTCCCAAAAATAAAACCAGAAAAAATATTAAATTATATAACATATCTCATCCTCTTTTCTAAAATAAAAACACATCCTCTAAAGGACGTGTTTAAACGTGGTACCACCTAAAGTTTCTAGTATTACTAGCTTATTTATCCATAAGGGAGATAACCCATCACATCCAAAAGCAAGTTCATATAATCTTTATTACTAGTTTTCATCAACCACTAGCTTTCTTTAAATATTAATTATATTACTACTCTTTTTTCTTCGCTTGATAATATTATATTAGATTAAAATAAATTAATCAATCATTTTTTTCAAGCTTGTTAATCGTAAGTTAAAATGATACCATTAAACATTAGTTAAAATGATACCGAACAATACAATATAGTATAATTAG
>CANQQP010000015.1 GCA_947626055.1 uncultured Bacilli bacterium
CACCAAATGGTGGCAGCCAGTAACAGGCCTTATAGGCCATTGAGAAAATCCACCTCTTTTAGGGGTGGATTTTTAATGTAAAAGATTACAAAAATCAGTTAAAAAGCTTGCAAATTAAAAATCCTTATGCTATATTATGTTTAGCACAAAGAAGTGTTTTTATTTTGAATTAAAATGAGGGAGTTATATGAGTAAAAAAGAAAAAGAAAAAAAGGTAAAAAAAAGTAAAAAAGGACTTTTCCACGATATTAAAATGGAAATGAAGAAAGTTAAATGGCCAACATTTAAAGAAATTGTGAAATATACAATTGCTACTTTAGCAGTTTGCATTATAATTGCTTTCTTCTTTATAATATTAAATATCTTAATTTCACTCATTAAGGGGGCCTTTTAATGGAAAAATTATGGTATGTAGTAAATACGTACAGCGGACATGAAAGTAAAGTTAAAGAAAAATTGGAAATGCGTGCGGAATCTATGGGATTTCAAGACTATATTTTTCGTGTTATTGTTCCCGAAACAACTGAAGTAGAAATTAAAGATGGCGTAAAAAAAGAAAAAACCAAAAAAATGTTTCCTGGTTATATTTTAGTAGAAATGATTATGAGTGATGAAGCTTGGTATATCGTTCGTAATACGCCAGGAGTTACCGGAT
The DNA here is from genome assembly GCA_947626055.1 of uncultured Bacilli bacterium. Classification (GTDB taxonomy): domain Bacteria; phylum Bacillota_I; class Bacilli_A; order RF39; family UBA660; genus HGM10766. Next base: position 656 of record CANQQP010000015.1, read on the forward strand.
TTATAGGTTCATCAGGAAAAGGTGCAAAACCCACACCATTACTTCCTCAAGAAATTGATAGAATTTTAGCTAATATGGGTATGAGTCGCTTAGATGCTGACGTTAAGTTAGAAAAAGGCGATAAGGTTAACATTATTGATGGACCATTTAAAGGTATGGAAGGAACAATCGATACGGTCGATTTAGAAAACAGTCGTTTAAATGTTTTAATCGATTTATTTGGCCAAGAAACACCAGTTGAAGTTGAATTATTTCAAGTCAGTAAAATATAATAAATTAGGGATATTCTCTAATTTTTTATTTTGCAAATTTATGATTGACATTTTCTCCAAAAAGCGCTATTATAGGGCATAAAAAGAAAAGAGGTTTGTTTTATGAAAGAAAATTCAATAAAACGTAAGGTTATAAGTGTTGTTACAGCAATGGGGTTACTTTCTGGGGCAACAGCTCAAGCTGTAAGTGCAGCACGTAATGATTATTATGATGAATATGATCCTTATTATGAGGGATATTATAATGATTATAATGTAGATAATCATATTAATGTGGATATTCAAGATCCAGCTATACTTCAAAGATATTTAGCTGATCATGCTAAAAATTGTACAGATTATGATTGTACAGTTCGCGGTCATTATGATTTTTATCAAAATTTTTATCCAAACTATTTCCCAGATTATAATTCTAATTTTAATCCAAACTATTATCCAGAATATAATCCAAATTATAACCAATTTGAGGACAATTATGTTCCAGATGTTCAATATGATAATCAAAACTATGAAGGCGTATTATATACTTTAGTGAAGTATACTGCTGATGGTAATGCGGTATATGCTTATTCTGCCACTCAAGACGTAGCTAAATACGGATTTAGTGGTTGGCAAGTAAATAGTCTATATAACAGTAATGATTATTCACTAAATTCTGTATTCTATGAAGAAAAATATCGTTTTGGCAATAACTTTGATTGGAATGATCAACTTATTGATTTAATTAATAGAACATCTGGACTATATATTTGGACATATTCAGTCGATGGAAATGCTCGTTATTGTGTTTCTCCAAATAGAATACCACAATCTGAAAGATTTGCATTTAATAGTACATTCTCAGTTGTTTATGATTTGAAATCACAAAAAGAATTACCAACATATGAATCAGTACAAGCAAGAGCCTATTCTAGACAATTATTTTAAAAAGGGGTATAAAGTAGAGAAATCTACTTTTTTTGTTGTTGGCAAAACTTTAACTTTAGAATAATTTGAGTTTTCTTAAGAAATTTAGTAAAATGTTAGAAAGGAGCAATTTTATGGCTATAAAAAATATATGGGCTAATTTTAAAAAATACCAATTTTTATTAAAACAATTAGTTTCCCGCGATTTTAAAGTAAAATATAAAAGAAGTGTTTTAGGTGTTTTATGGAGCCTTCTAAATCCGGTTTTACAAATGGTAGTAATGGCCATTGTCTTTTCTAATGTTTTTAGATTTAGCATGGAAGGGGTTAATTATTTAGTTTATTTGCTTACCGGACTTGTTATGTTTAATTACTTTAGTGAAGCATCTAATTTGGGAATGTCTTCGGTTGTTGGCAATTTTTCCTTAATTAATAAAGTTTATATTCCTAAATATATTTTCCCTTTATCTAAATGTTTATTTGTCGGAATTAACTTTTTGCTAACTTTAATTCCTTTATATGTCGTAATTATAGCCACAGGCACGGGTCTTTGTTGGCAACATTTACTTTTGCCTTTTGTCTTTTTATGTTTATTTTTATTTACAGTAGGCATGGCTCTAATATTATCAACTATATCTGTATTCTTAAGAGATATGTTTTATATCTATGGCATTATCATAATGATTTGGACTTATTTAACACCAATTATGTATGATATTAATATGATAACATCCTGGTTTATTAAAATATTTAAACTAAATCCTTTATATCAATTTATTAACTTTGCGAGAACTATTATTTTATATCATCATACTCCCACTTTATTTCAGTTTGGAGCCTGTGCTTTTTGGGCAATAGTTGTTTTTATAATTGGTCTTGTCGTATTTAAGAAAAACCAAGATAAATTTATCTATTATGTTTAGAGGTGAATCTATGGAAAAAAATAATATGATTGAAGTTAAAAATGTTTCAATGCGTTTTAATCTGGGTGTTGAAAAGAATTTTTCTTTAAAACAATTCTTTGTTGATTTCTTTAGTTTTAAGAAAAAAAAGAAAAAGAAAGAAGAGTTTTGGGCTTTAAAAAATTTGAATTTTGATGTTAAGTCAGGAGAGGTAGTTGGTTTTGTGGGCAGTAATGGGGCTGGAAAATCTACCTTACTTAAAATAGTAGCGGGCGTTATGAAACCTACTAAAGGAACTGTCAATTCTTATGGCAATATATGCCCGATGATTGAACTGGGGGCGGGATTTGATCCCGACTTAACAGCTCGTGAAAATATTTATTTAAACGGGGCAGTTATGGGCTATAGTGAGGAATTACTTAATCGTAAATTTCAAGAAATTGTTGATTTTTCCGAATTACATGATTTTTTAGATGTGCCTGTAAAAAACTTTTCTTCTGGTATGGTTGCTAGGCTGGCTTTTAGTGTGGCCACCATTGTCGAACCAGAAATATTAATTGTTGATGAAATTCTATCTGTGGGAGATATTGCTTTTCAAGCTAAAAGTGAAGAAAAAATGTTGAGTATGATTAGGGGAGGTACCACTGTTTTATATGTTTCTCACTCCATTGAATCTATCAAAAAATTATGTGATAGAGTTGTGTGGATTGAACATGGCGAAGTGCAAATGATTGGTAAAACCGAAACAGTAATTGAGAAATATTTAGAATTTATGGGAGTTAAATAGAGAATGAAAAAAATTTTATTTATTTCCAAAAATTTAGATATAGGCGGAATGGAAAAAGCTTTAATTTTGTTATTAAATAAACTTGTAACAAAATATGAAATTACATTAATATTAGAAGAAAAAAAAGGTATTTTATTACCTGATTTAGATTCAAGAATTAAGGTAGATGAATATAAATTATCTACAAGTAAAAATGTTTTTGTGCGCAGATGTAAAAATTTAATTCATAAAACTATATGGAAATGGCAAAATCACAATAAATATGATTTTGCTTGCAATTATGCAACATATTCCTTGATTGGATCTTATCTGGCTCGCATTGCCTCAACAAATAATGCTTTGTATGTTCACTCAAACTATTATGAAGCTTTTAATCATAATGAAGAAACTTTTAAAAATTTCTTTAATTCTTTAAAAGTATCCGAATTTAAAAAAATTATCTTTGTTTCCAATGAGGGGAAAAGTTCGTTTAATAAAATTTATCCCAGTTTAGAAAATAAAACGGTGGTAATTAACAATTTGATTGATTATCAATTTATCCAAGCCAAAGCAGCAAAAAAAATAAAACTTCCTTATCAAAAAGATAAACTTAATTTATTATTTGTGGGACGCTTAGATAATGATTCTAAAAATTTTAAACGAATGTTTAAAAGTATGGCATTAGCTATTAAAGAAAATCCTCAATTAAATTTGTATATAATTGGCGAAGGTAAAGATAAAAAATTATGTTTAAACTTGCTAAAAAAATATCAATTAGAAAAACATGTATTTATGTTAGGGGCTATTAAAGAACCTTATCAACAGATGAAAAATTGTGATGCTTTTTTATTAACTTCTAATTATGAAGGCTTTCCTGTCGTTTTAATTGAAGCTTTAGTGTTAAATGTTCCTATTATCTCGACAATAAGTGCTAGTGATATGGAAATAGATTTACAAGATTATATTCTCAAAATTCCTTTGGCAGAAAAGGATATTGCTCAAATTTTAAGCAGTTATAAAAAGTCAAAAGTAAATTATAAACTTGATTTTGCCAAAATAAATCAAAAAAGGATTGAAAAAATAATGAAAATAATTGATGAATAAAAGAAGTTATCGACAAAATAGTAAGCGAGGTGAAAATTGATGGAAAAGTACATTCACTATTGTTGGTTTGGCGGGAAGCCTTTAAGTAGATTAGCCAAAAAATGTCTTAAAAGTTGGCAAAAATATTTGCCGGACTATAAAATTAAAAGATGGGATGAAACTAATTGCGATATTAATGTCTGCCCTTTTGTTAAAGAAGCATATGCAAATAAAAAATGGGCTTTTGTCGCCGATTATTTTCGTACGAAAGCTTTAAATGAATATGGTGGTATATATTTTGATACCGATATGAAAGTGACAAAAAATATTGATAAATTTTTAAAAAATAAAACTTTTTTAGGGGTTGAATACGGCGGAGCTATTGCTGTTGGAGTATGGTACGAAAAACATCCTCAATCTTATTTAACATCTAAATTATTACAAGCTTATCAAAATTATGATAGTTTTTCTATAGATAAAATTAGGGAGTATAGCATTCCTAAATTAATTACGGAATTATTAATCCCTTGTGGATATAAAAAGAAAAATGAAGAAATACAAAACTTAACTAATAATATTACTATTTATCCGCGCGATTATTTTTATCCTTTATCTGATGATCATAAAAATAATAAATTTACAGATAATACTTGTATGATTCATTATTATGATGCCTCTTGGATTCCGAAAAGCGAGTATATTCGCTTTAAAGTAGAAAGAACGTTTGGGAAAAAATTTGGAGGGACTATTTTAGACTTTTTGGTGAAAATAAAAAATATAATAAAAAGATAATAGGGTTTAGATATAACAATTGTATTATTTTGTCTAAATTGGTATAATTTTATGGGAGGTTAGGAAAGATGAAAAAATATATTCACTATTGTTGGTTTGGTGATAAACCTTTAAGCAAACTGGCCTTAAAATGCATTAAAAGTTGGCAAAAATATTTACCAGATTATGAAATTAAAAAATGGGATGAAAGTAATTGTGATGTTAATGAGTGTCCCTTTGTCAAAGAAGCATATGCAAATAAAAAATGGGCTTTTGTCGCCGATTATTTTCGTACGAAAGCCTTAAATGAATATGGTGGTATATACTTTGATACGGATATGGAAATTATAAAAAATATTGATCATCTTTTAAACCATAAAACCTTCTTAGGTGTTGAAGATACGGGTGCCGTAGCCGTGGGAGTTTGGTATGAACAAACTGCACATGCAGTGTTACCAGAGCTTTTATTAAATAAATATAAATCTTTTTCAAAATTTGTTGTGGAAGATATGAATAAAAATAGTATTCCCCATTTAATAACGGGAATATTAGAGGATATGGAAGCAATTTCCGAAAATAAAGGGATTAAACATTTAGAAAATGATATATTCATATATCCAAGAGATTATTTTTATCCTTTAAGCATGCATCGTGATAATAACATATTTACAGATAATACGTGTATGGTTCATTATTATGACGCCTCATGGCTTTCTAAAAAGCAAAAGTTAGAGATGCATACTGTAAGATTGATTGGTCGAAAAAAAACACTTTTTTTAGAGGATACATTTAAGAAAGTTAATTTAGTAGTGCGTAAAGTCGGGAGAATTATATTATTTCCCATTGCATTATATCGTCATAAAAAACGCAAAGATAATTTAATTGATGCTGAATATTTAGAAAGAAAAGATAATACTATTAAATTAATTTATCAAAATAAAGATAAAGATTATATAACTTTTTATAATAAAAAATGGTTTGGAGTAACGAGTGCTACAAAAGAATTATTTGAAAATTTAGTGGACTGTGGTGAATTATTTCGCAAAAAAGATATTAAAGAAATAGCAGCAGCAATAAAAAATACCCAAATAAAACAAATAGTATTTAGTTCTTTTGCAATTGGATGGAAAGATTTGGCTATATCTTTAAAAAAAGATAATCGAAATATTAAATTAAAAACTTTTTGGCATGGAAGTCACTCTCAAATTTTAGATGAGTATGGTTGGAATCGAAATTTAGAAATTATTCAATTACACAAACGAAACATTATTGACATTATGGGAACATGTAAAAAAAGTTTAATGGAATTTTATAAACAGCAGGGATTTAAAGCTCAATTTATTACTAATCGAGTTATTTTAAATAGTAAACCTACTATAAAACAACGAAAAAAAGCTAAAAAATTAATTGGTATTTATGCTGCTAAATGTGATGACTGGCGCAAAAATATGTATACGCAAATTGCTGCAGTAGCATTAATAGAAAATGCCGTTATTGATATGGTGCCATTAAATGATGATGCCATTGCTTTTGCTAAATCTTTAAATGTTCCCATTCAAGGAGAACACAAATCCATACCAAGAGAAAAATTAATTGAACGTATGGCAAAAGATGATGCAGTGTTGTATGTTACATTTTCTGAGTGTGCTCCTATGTTACCATTAGAGGCTTTAGAAGTGCAGGTTCCATGTTTAACTGGTAATAATCATCACTATTTTAAAAATAAAGAGTTAGAAAAATATTTGGTAATTAATGAGGAAGATAATCCATTTATTATTAAAGAAAAACTACTTTTAGCCATTAAAAATAAAGATAAAATTAATAAATTATATAAAGATTTTGCCAAAGAAAATAATTTAGAAAGTAAAAAGGAGCTTAAAAAATTTTTAGAAATGTGAGGTATTATTATGATTGAAAAAAACTTGGACTACATATATAATTTAGACTATCTTATTTTTGTGCCCGAATTAGATAGTAATTTGCTTCCTAGTTTTCAGACTACTTTTAAAAATGTTGTCGTATTTAATAATAATATTAAAGAATATGAGTTATTGCAAAAATTTCTAAAAGTTAATAATATTAAAAAAGTTATTTTTGTTGATTATATTTTAGAATATGAATATGTTATAGATTCTATTTATGATTCTATAGAAGTAGAATTTATATTTACAAGAACTTTATCTGCATTAAGTGATTATTATAATTTAGTTACTTATAATTATATTTTAAGTCTATATAAAAATAAGAAAATTCGTTCTTTTAATTTATTAGATGAAAATTTATATGAAGTTTTAAAAGCTAAAAATTATAATGTTAAATTAATAAAATTAAAAACTAAGTTAAAAATTTCTAATAAAAAGAACCATACGATAGGATTGTTAAATAGTCAAAACGATGCAAAAGATAGCTTTTATAATGAACTTACCGCTATATCTTTGCTAGGTAAAGAAGCAAAAGTTTTAGAACCTAATAAAGTAACCAATAAATTTTGTGGGGAATTTAATATTACTTTAAAAAGTGTTAAAAATTATGAACAACTTATCTCGGATAACGAAATTAATTTATATATAAATTTTACAAAAGCCAATATTATTCCTTTTTTGGATAGTATGAATAATGGAATAATTTGCTTATTAGGAAATACAAATATTTTAGATAATTATCCTATATTAAAAAAATATTTGGTAGTTGATAGCGATGATGATTGTAATGAAATAAAAGATAAATGTATAGATGCCTTGGAACATAAAAGCGAAATTTTGGAACAATACCAAATTTTTATAAAAAATTATGAAGAAACTGTTGATAAATTAAAGGGTGAATTTATAGGCGAAGAAAAAAATATTGTTAGGACTGATGATTATAAATATTTAATAACTATAGTTATTCCCATTTATAATGTGGAAAAATATATTGAAAAAACTTTACAATCAGTTTTTAGTGCAATAGTAGATAATACCGAAATTTTATTAATTAATGACGGTTCTACAGATAATAGCGGTAAAATTGCGCAAAAGTTTGCAAGTGAACATAGTAATGTTCGTTACATATCTCAAGGAAATCATGGCCTTGGCAATGTTAGAAATGTTGGCTTAAAAGAAGCTAAAGGCAAATATATTGCTTCTATCGATTCAGACGATACTATTAATTGCAACTTTTTTAAAGAAGCAATGCCTTATTTAAAACAAGACGTTGATATTGTTATATATGATTGGCTTTCAATAATTCCTGATAAGGAAACATTTCCAACGCCTGCTTTAGATAAAATGCTAAATTTTGAAAATAATTATAAAAGTCTTTTATATGCCACAATTATGCCCTCAGCTTGTAATAAAATAATTAAAAAAAGTTTATATGATGAATTACATTTAACTTACGCAGAACTTAAATATGAAGATTTTAGTGCTAATCCTTTAATATTAATGAAAGCTAATAAAATTAAATATATAAATAAACCTTATTATGAATATATGATAAGATCAAATTCTATAATGCGTAATACAAAAAAAATAGTTGATTACGATATGATTAAAGTAATTAAAATTTTAGAAGATAATATTTCTTTATATAGCAACTTAACTCATAAAATAGATATTAAAGAGTTTAAAAATTATGTTTTTTGGTGGCGTATAGAAGAGTTAATAATTAATAAAATATATGATTTAGATGCTGCTGAAATATCAGATTATGTCAAACTTATCTATGATAATATTGGAGATACATTATTAGAAATATATAAGGATAATGAATTCGTTGATAATATTATTTCAAAATTTGACGATGAAACAAAAGATTATATTATGAAAAGAAATAAAGCTATTATAAATAAGAAATTAGAAAAATTTATTTTAGCTCATAAAAAAGACTATAAAATAATTACAGCAGCTATGATTTTATATAATATTGATAATCGAGGAGAATAATAATGAATAAAATAAGAGAAAATATATTAGGAAATAAGAAAGAATATTTTATAATATTTTTAATATTATTCTCTTTAGTTAGCTTTTTTATTGTAGATAGATATGCTTTAGACACTTATTTTTATGAATCAACAGGTATGAGATATAATGCAGTATATCCTTATTTTCATGATGGAAGATTGTTTATGTCAGCTTTTCTTTATAGTTTGAGTTATTTGCATATTTCTTTTGCCACCGGTAAATTAATTTCTTGGCTTTTGGCTTTTATTTCGCTATTTATTTCAATAGTGTTAGCATATAATATGTTATTAAAATATAAAAAAAAGAAGATAATAACCATATTAATAAGTTGTTGTTTAGTTGTAAATCCTTTTATAATAGAATACTTTATGTTTCCAGAATTTACGGGAATTATGTGTCTAGGTGTTTTATTTACCTTTTTATGTATTTATTGCTTAAATAATTATTTTAGTAGTAATAAAAAAAAATTATTATTAGTAGCTTTTGCCTCTTCGATGTGCTCAGTTATGTGTTATCAAGGAGCTATATCACTTTTATTTATAATTCCATTTTTGTTTTTACTAAAAGATTCAAAAAGTTTTAAAAAAGTTATAAAAAGATTTAGTATAGTTTGTTTGATTTTTTTAACTGCAGCTCTTACTACATTTGCATTAACCAAGATTTTAGGTGCTAGCAGATTAGGCAGTAGTGTAAACTTTATAAGTAGTTTTAAAGGTATCTTAAAAGGTTTGAAAATACTTTTGCTTGAGTGTTATATGACACTTCCAAAATACATGTTAGTGATTATGGCAGGAATTACCTTTGTTTTAACTTTAATTACACTTAAAAATTATTCAAATAAATTAATATTTTATATTTTGTGCATTTTAGCCCTTTTGATTGTTCCAGCATTACCGCATTTTTTTGCTTCTTATATTTGGATGGTACCAAGAAGCAATCTTGGCTATGGTTTATTAGCTGTTTATCCAATAGTTTTTTATGCATTATACAATAAAGAAAGTAAAATTGTAGACGTAATATTTTTAAGCTGTATGGTTGTTTTATTAGTTTCTCAAACTATTTGTGCAATAAATTATGTAAAAGGAGCAATTTCCAATGATACTTTAAATTATTTTGAAGCTAAAAAACTTTTACAAGAAATTGAAAAATATGAAAAAGATAATAATATATCTGTAAATAAAATTGTGGTTTATTATGATGCTAGTCCTACTTATGTATATGAGAATGTGAAATCAGCTGGTGATATGAACCCTCGAGCTTTTGGATATAAATGGTCTTATCGGGCTACAATAAATACTAGATTAAATAGAACTCTTATTGATGGAGTTTCTGATAAGACTATAGAAAATTACTGTAAATCCAAAGATTGGCAATCTTTCGATGATGAACAAATAAAATTTGTAAATAATACTTTGCATGTTTGTATATATTAAAGTTATTGTTAATAGTTTATTTTTGTTTTTTAGATATGATAACTCTTGATTTTTTATAAATTTGTTCTGATAATTGTGCTATTCCAATACTTGCTAATGGAATCAATATTATTACATACGGTAGTGTATAGCGCGCTTTCATCTCCCATAGTGTGTGAAACATAAAACCTCCTAAAAATATTAAATATAATAACATGATATCGTAACTCATTTTTTTTCTCATGAATATTAAATTAATTAATGCACCACCATAGATTAATAATAACAGACTTTTTAAATATATATTAGTGTAATAATATATTTTACTATTAAAAATTTTATTGAGCTCTGCTCCTTTGTTAACATTGTTAACATTATACCAAATGCTTTGAAAAAAAGGATTAATCCATCCTGAAACTGTCTTTCGAGAATAAAAATTTAAAGTATATAATGGATGGTTAATAAAATAATTGAATCTTTGTTTTATTAAAGATTTATATTTTTGATCAGCTCCTATTGGATTTATCCAAGCATAATCCATAGTATTTCCGTACCAACCTGCTTCTCGAATGCTTTCAGACATTCCCATGTATATGTATGAACTTGTTGGTAATGCTTGAGTAGATTTAATATCTAAAGCTTTGGTTCCAATTGATTTTATTAAAGTATTGGGTAGTAAAGCAATTGATAAGTATGAAAATAGTATAAAGGAATTAACTAGATATTTTTTTTGCTTTTTAAACATAATTAATAATATATATATTCCAGCTGCAATTATAAAAATCAAATAATTTGTTTTAATAATGTATGCTAATGAAAGCAAAAACCCTGAAAAGAACAGAAATCTATAATTGCGATTTTTCTTATACTTAATAATAAAATATATAGCATACACAGCTAAAGATAAACCTATGTAATCACCATAAACGTATGAGCTTAATAATATTAGGGGTATAAAAGTTAATATTAAAGTAAAATAGATAAAAGATATAGAAATTTTTTTAACTTTAATTTTGAATTCCTGTAATATTAAATATAATCCATAAATGGTGAAAATATTAGCTATAATATTACAATATTGAATTAACTGATAGTTCGTTGTAGAAAATAATTTATAAATAATAGTGAATGCTAAAATCATTCCCATTTGGTGTGGCGATTTTGCTATATATTCATTATGATATAATGACTTTAAACCATGATTAATTATAGAAATGGCAGAATTATTAACAAGCATTGAATCATCTGTCGGAGTAATATTAGAGTAGTTTATCCATTTTATACTTATAAATAAATATAAAATTAATAAAAAAACAATTAAATATTTTTTCTTTATTTTAATATTAGATTTTGATAAAAAAGTAAAGAAAAAAATCAAGAAAATAGTAATAATTGTAATACTTAAAATTTCTTGCAAACTTACATATTGATTTAAAACATTTTCAAATTCATTTATTACTGATGATTTATATATAATGGAAAAAGTGAATAATAATAATAGCACGAATGCTGACAGTATTAATATAGTATTTTTTATAATATTATTAAATTTCATCTTTTTCATGATAGTGCTCCTTTACCTTTATTGTACCAAATTTCTGACGAAAAGTCTTTAGTATAAAATAAAATTCTTGCAAAATAAAAAGTGTTCGACTATTATAAATCTCGCTAAAAAATAAATAATATGGATTACTTGCTAATAGAAACAAAAAGAATAACATTAGATTTTGCAGATTTCTTATTTTTAAAATAATAACTAATGAGGTTATTTCTTCTACATTTTGTAAATTACATATATTAAAATGTAAGAAATGTGGTTAAACTGATTTTACTTATTCTTTTAATTACGATATTAATCTTATTCAGTTATCAATAAATTTATTTTTACTTTTCAGGATTTCATAGGCATTTCATCAGAAGTTGGGTATAATATTTTTATAGCACATCTTTTCGATTGTTTAAGATGTGCCATAAAATTCTTTACATTGTATCATGTTTTAATTAATTTAGCATAATACAATTTACTTATTTTCTTTAATAAGATATAATTTATATATAAAATGTTAGTGAGGTAAACATGAAAACAAAAAAAGAATTAATATCGATTGTAATATCTTGTTACAATGAAGAAGAAAGTATACCTTTATTTTATCAAGAGATAATTAAAGTAGCTAAGGAAATGGCCAATGTTAATTTTGAATTTTTATTTATAAATGATGGTTCTAGAGATAAAACATTAGAAATTTTAAGAAATTTATCTAAAAAAGATAAACGAGTTAGATATATTTCTTTTTCTAGAAATTTTGGTAAAGAAGCAGCAATGTTTGCTGGGTTAGAACACTCAAAAGGTGATTATGTAACTTTAATGGATGCTGATTTACAAGATCCTCCGTCTTTGCTTCCTAAAATGTTTAAAATTATTAAAGAGGAAGGATATGATTCAGTAGGAACGAGAAGAGTTACTAGGAAAGGCGAGCCGCCAATAAGAAGCTTTTTTGCCAGAATGTTTTATAAGTTAATTAATAAAATGAGTAAAGTTGAGATGGTTGATGGTGCAAGAGATTATCGTTTAATGAGTAGACAGGTAGTTGATTCCATTATCTCCTTACAAGAATATAATCGTTATTCTAAAGGTTTATTTAGCTTTGTTGGCTATGAAACAAAATGGCTAGAATATGAAAATGTTGAAAGAGTAGCGGGCGAGACAAAATGGTCTTTTTGGAAATTATTTAAATATGCCATAGAAGGTATTGTGGCTTTTACTACTGTTCCTTTAACTATTGCCACTTTCATGGGAATATTACTTTTCTTGATTGCTATTGTATTTATTTTTGTAATATTAATTAAAACGCTTGTTTTTGGTGATCCAGTATCAGGTTGGCCTTCTTTGTCTTGTATAATATTATTTTGCTCTGGTATTCAATTATTATGCCTTGGAATAATTGGTGAATATTTATCTAAAACATATTTAGAAACCAAAAAAAGACCTATTTATATAATAAAAGAGACAGAAAAAAATGATAATTAAGCCAATTGTTAGAAAGGATAAGCTATGGTAATGTTTTTAAATAAAGTTCGTAATAAAATTAATAAAAAAATTATCATTTTTATTTTGCTAATGCTAATTGGTCTTTTCTATTCTGCATGGCTTTTTGGTCCCAATTTATTAGCAGGACACGATATTGATTTTCATTTATCAAGAATAATAGGATTAAATTCTAGTTTAAAAGCTCATGATATTTTAGCATATATTCATAAAGGACTTTATGGTTTAGGATATGCAAATGGTTTATTTTATAGTAACTTATTTATATATTTGCCTAGCATAGCTTATAATTTTTTTTCTTTACTAAATTCATATAAATTATTTATTTGTTTGAATACTGTTACGTGTGTGTTTTTAATGTATTTATGCATTAAAAATATTACAGAATCAAAAAAAGTGGCAATTTTAACAGCTTTTATTTATACTGGATGTTCTTATAGAATTTGTGATGTCATAAGTAGAGCCGCAGTTGGCGAAATATTAGCATTTACTTTTTTACCTTTAGTTATTTGGGGATTTTATGAAATTTTATACAAAGATGTGAAAAAATGGTGGATTTTTTCAATCGGATTTGTGTTATTAATTCATAGTCATTTAATAAGCGCATTGCTAATATTTATTAACTTAGTTATTATACTTATCTTTAATTTTCCAAAATTATGGAATGAAAAAGTAAGAATTAAATATTTTTTAATTTCCGCTATAGTTGGACTACTTTTAGGTGCATCTTTTATATTCCCGTTATTGGAGGGAAATATTAAAAACAATTTAATAGTAGGTGATACGATTTATAGTACTTGGAACTATACTTTGCCTTTTGAAAGATTGTTTTTAGGGATTCCTTATTTCAAAAACAAAGGGTTTATGCCAGCTGGAGTTGGTATTTTGTTTATTGTTTTAATTATTATAAGATTTTGTAATAAACTGCCTAAAAATAATATTACCAAATTTGCCGATACATGCATCATTGTTGGATTTGCTAATTTAATTTGTATTACGTGCTTATTTCCTTGGGAAGAAATATCATCAAAATTTTCTTTAATTCAGTTTCCTTGGAGATTATATTTAATTTCATCCATAATGTTCACAGTAGCATCTGGAGTAATTTTGAAATATCTATTATTTGAAAAAACAAGAAATAGTTTAGATAAATATTTTAAAGTGTTTTTAATAATTTTATCAGCAAGCATACCTTATATTTCAACTTGGTATATTGATTCTCATACTAATGCAATAAAAAAAATAAATAATTATAATGGTTATGCTGTATCAGGCGGTGAATATTTACCTAAGGGCACTAATCTTGATGAATTAGTAGGCCGAGTTGGAATAATAACTAGTAATAACCCAGCAGTGATTGTAACTTACGAACAGAACTCAAATTGTTTAATTGTAGATTATAAAAATAATAATAGAAATAATACATATATTGAAGTTCCATTAGTGTATTATTATGGATATAATGCCGTTTCTTTAAATAATAATAAATCCTATAATCTCGAAGTAGGTAAAAATGGTATTATCAAAATGAAAGTTAATAAAAAAGCAGATAAAATTAAAATATATTACAAATATACAACTATTCAAATTGGATCTACAATATTAAGTGGTGTATCATTTATAATTTTATTTATTTATTTATACTTAAGCCATAAAAAGAAGGTGGGGTAATGTTTTGAATATAATAATGATATGGATAGGAATTATTGCTATTATTATCAGCTTAATATTTATAAAAAATTCCCATAATTTACGAATAAAAAGTCCAAAAATTTATGGGACTATTTTAGGGTTATTATTGCTTGGGGGGGGGGTAATATTAACGTACAAATTAGGTAAAGTGCCTTATGGAGTGCATGTAGATGAAGCGGGAATGGCCTATGATGCCTTTTCTTTATCTAGGTATCATGTGGATAGGTGGTTAAATTATCTTCCCGTCTATTTTATTAACTATGGGGGTGGTCAAAGTGCTTTATATGCTTACTTAGCGGCCATATTTGTAAAATTATTTGGATTAAGTACATTTGCAGTAAGGTTACCATCTGTTATTGTTAGTCTAATTTCATTATATTGCTTTTATAAATTAGTTAAAGAAGATGATAAAAAAAGTATTCTTCCTCTAATATTATTATCAGTTACAATTATATGTCCCTTTCATATAATGAAATCAAGATGGGGATTAGATTGTTATCTATTATTTCCCTTATTGATTATTTCTCTATATACTTTTTTGATGGCAATAAAGAAAGAAAAAAAAATATTATTTATGTTAGCGGGAATTTTATTTGGTATTACATTATATACCTATGCTATTTCTTACATAATAGTAGCAATGCTTGTTGCATGTATATGTATGTATTTATTAATTATAAAAAAGATTAAATTTATTAATATAATATATATGGGTATCCCTCTATTTTTATTAGCTTTACCGCTTATGTTATTACTTTTAAATAATAGTGGTATTTTATCTTTAAATTTAGATTTTAAATTTTTTTCAATTCCTAAATTATGGTTCTATAGAGGTGGAGAATTATCTATATCTAATATTTTTAACAATCTCAACATTTTTAAAACATTATTGATTAATGATAATTTATACTATAATGTATTTCCCCAATTTGGATCTTTATATTACATTTCCATTCCTTTTTTAATAATGGGTTTTATTATTGCTGTTTACAAGGCAATAGTAACCTTAAAAGAAAAGGAGATCAATACAAATTTAATATTAACTTTATTATTCTTAATTACTTTGATATGTGTTTTACTTATTTCTTCACCAAATATAAATAAAGCCAATGCTTTGTTTATTTCCATGCTCTATTTTGTGGCTCTTGGAATATATTTTTGTGTTAAACATTCCAAAATAAGTATGATTATAATATGTAGCTGTTATTTAATCTCTTTCGTAACTTTTAGTCATTATTATTTTGTTAAATATCCTAAAGAAATTCAAAATTCTTATCAATTTGTAGCAAAAAATGATTTTGATAAAGCTTTAGATGTAACACAAGATTTTAAAGATAAAATAATATATGTAAATGATGGATCCTCAGGTCAGACATACATATACACACTTTTATATGAAAAAATGAGTCCTTATGAATTTAATCAAACTGTAAAAATAGAAAATTACTTAGTTAAAAGTTATAAAAATTACAATTTTGAAATTCCTGAAGCAATAGATACTAATGCAATTTATATTTTATATAAGGAAGATAAAATGATTAGTGAATTACAAAAGAACGATTTTCAAATAATTGATTGTAACAATTTTAAAGTGCTATACAAGAGATAAATTGAATTCTTAAATATCATATTTGTTTATCTATTAAAATAATGGTATCATTATAAAGAGGTTTGAATATGAAAGATAAAGTAACGAAATTAATTAACGTAATAAAAAAAGATGGGATTATTGGTGGTACGAAGAAAATGGTTAGATATTTTACCTCTAATTATTTAAGTAAAATAAATGTTTTTTCAATTTGGGAAATAAAAAAAAATAAAGACAAATATATAAAAGAATTGAAAACTATTTTAAATGGCAAATATGATAGAGTCATAGTATGGCGTAATAATTTTGGGTGGAATGTTCCTTTATATCAAAGACCTCAACATATGGCGTTAGCTATGGCCTCTAAAAATACATTAGTTTTTTATGAAGTTACCACATTTACGGATAAAGTCAAAACTTTAAAAAAACAACAAGATAATTTGTATTTAGTTAATTTTAACAATAAAGAATATAGTAAATTAATTTTTGCCGAATTAGAAAAAATTAATAAGCCTAAATATCTAGAAGTTTATTCTACCGAATGGTTAATGAGTGCTAAAGATTTAAAAGAATATATTCAAAATGGGTATAAAATTATTTATGAATACATTGATGAATTAACCGCTGATATAGCGGGGACTAAGGAAATTCCTCAAAATATCCTAGATAAATTTCAATTTGCTTTAAAAGATAAAGATAATGTTTATATCGTGGCTACGGCTGATAAACTTTATAATGATATTTTAGAAAAAAGAGGGCAAACTAAATTAATCTTTTCTACTAATGGAGTCGATTACGATTTTTATCAAAATTTTGAAGAGTATAAATTGGAAAAGGAATATTTAGATATTATTCATAATGGGAAAATTAATATTGGTTATTATGGTGCCCTAGCCAAATGGTTTGATTATGATTTAATTCGTAAAATAAATGATACAGACAAATATAACATTATTCTCTTTGGGGTAAAATACGATGATTCTTTTGATAATTCTCAGATTAGTCTTTTAGAAAACGTTCATTACATGGGAATCAAAGAATATAAAATATTAAAATACTATGCTAAAGAAATCGATATTTTAACTATCCCTTTTTTAATTAATGATATTACCAAATCAACCTCGCCTTTGAAATTATTTGAATACATGGCTTTACATAAGCCGATTGTTACAACGGCTATGGACGAATGTTTAAAATATAAATCCGTAATGACTGCCAAAAGTGGGCAAGAGTTTTTAAAAAAACTAGAAATAGCCTATGAGAATCGTAACGATAAAAAATATATTAAATTATTAGATAAAGAAGCCCAAGAAAATTCTTGGAATGAGAAATCCGAAATTTTAATTGAGCATTTAAAGAGTGAAGAAAGTGAATTATTATGATAACTAAAATAAAAAAACTATATAAAAAATATGAAGAAATAGTAAATTATTTAATAGTGGGTGTGTTAACCACGGTTGTTAGTTTAGCTTTATATTATCTTTTAGTATTTACGATTTTAAATCCTGATAATGCTATCGAGTTGCAAATTGCTAATGTATTATCTTGGTGTGGGGCTGTAGCATTTGCTTTTGTTACCAATCGTAAATATGTCTTTAAAAGTCAAAATAAAAATATTAAAAAAGAAGCTATATCGTTTGTATCTTCGCGGATTTTAACTCTGTTAATGGATATGGGTATTATGTTTTTAAGTGTTACTATTTTAAAAATGAATGATAAGATTGCTAAATTAATAAGTCAAGTTGTTATAACGATTGCCAATTATGTCTTTAGTAAATTATTCGTTTTTAAAAAGCAATAATTCATAATTTAAGATAATATGAGTACACTAATAATATGAAAAAATGGATTTATATATTAATTAGTAGTTCTCTTATTTTTATTTTAAATTTTCCGGCTCATTTTCTATTTGAGTTTTTACCTTTTAATTTCATTGGCTATTTTTTTCCAGTTAATGAAAGTATTTTTCAACACATGAAAATGTTATTTACTTGTGTCATAATCTTTTATTTAATCTTAAGAATATTTAAAAATAAATTAGGTTTCCTTAATTTATGTACCGCCGCTTTAGTCAGTGCTTTAGGGTCTATTGGTAGTTTTTTAGCCGTTTACTTACCAGTATATTTTCTGTTGGGTGAAAATATGATATTTACTTTTATATTATTATTTTTAGCAATTTTGTTTGGCCAATACATAGCTAGCTTTATTTTATTAAAAAAAGACTATAAATATCTAAATTACATCAGCTTATTTATAATCTTAATTATTTTAATCTTAAATGCTTCCTTAACTTATAATCCGTTAAATAATTTCTTTTTCTTAGATAAAATGCATAAAACTTATGGTGTTGTTTATAAACGTTAGAACAAATTTTTAAAAGCTTCTAAGCTAGTTTGCCGATAGACATAAATTCTTCTTAAAGAATATTGATTTAGATTAGTTGGATTTTCTTGGCCTTTAATTGTGCTTAAAGCATATTGATAATATTTTTTGGTAATGGCTATAACTCGATTATCAAAACTTCCGGTAGGATAAGCAATAATATCAATTGGTTTTCCCGTAATTTCTTGTAATTGTTGTTGACTAGTTTTTACTTCCTCTTCGATTTGGTTTTCTGTTAAAGAGGCTAAAGCTTTATGAGTAACTGTATGCGAACCTACTTCAATTAAAGGCGAACTTGCCATTTCTTGGAGCTCATTCGTATTCATATAAACATCGCCATTTATCCAACCGCTAATGATATAAATATTAGCTTTTATATTATATTTTTTTAAAATAGGGTAGGCATTGGTATAAACATCTTTATAACCATCATCAAAAGTTATGATTATCGGTTTTTGATAATTATTTGCTTTTTTTATTTCACTTGTAAATATGGGAGTATAGTCATTTTCTACTAAATACTGCATTTGTTTTTCAAATTCGGCTACTTTGACAAATAAACTCGCATCACCCCAATAATCATCAAGCACACCATGGTAACATAAAATCGGAACACCGTTTTCTTTTTTTACTTCTTTAGGGGTTTCTGTCTTTTTTTGTTGAACATTTAAGGCAAGATTATATTTAGTACTAAAATTTTGAAGTTGTTCTACTGTTTCCTGGTCTTCACACCAATAAATATCATCTTTGGCATAATACTTTTTATTATTTTTTAAAGTTGTTAAATCCTCTTTTAAAGTATTTAATTTATTAAGATATTCTTCTCGTTTTGCTTTTTCTTGTTTTAAATTTTTGATAAAATCATGACTTTTATAAATGGCAATAACAGTTTTTTGATCTATTTGGGTATTACTAATTTTAGGAAGTTTTTTTTCTGTCAAATTATCTAAAAGTTCCACCTTATATTTTTCTTGCTCGGCTGTAATAATATTTAATATTTCTTCAATCTGCGGATTGTTTAAATTTTTCTGGAGATTATTTTGCTCAAAATTTTCCCAATTTATTTCTTGATTTTTTTGATTTTCTTTAATAATCTCGTTAAAAAAATATTCTACTTCATTAGTCGGTTTTTCTTTAATTTCATTTTTTGCATAAAAGTTAAACTCTTGTTTCGTATTAGCTACGATTTTTTCTTCTTTTCTTTTTTGCTTATTTTGATAATTTTTATAGATAAAACAGCTACCAATTAAACTTAGCGAAACAATTATTGCACTAAGTAAGAGAATCTTGTTTTTCATTTCACACCTTCATTTTTTATTTTAGCACATTGCTTTAATAAAATACATTAAAATCTTAATGTAAAATATCTGCAAAAAAATTTTTTATTTGCCAAAATTTTGGTATAATTAAGAAGAAAAAGAGAGGTAATTATTATGAATGAAAAAGGATGGTAATTGTATGAACGAAAAAGAATATAAAGAATATAATGAAAGAGAGTTAGAGAAAATTATAGCGGGGACAACATATGAGATAGGCCAAAACCAAGCTTTAAAATATCCTCAAATGTATCGAGTTGTTAGCGTTGAACAAATAAATAAACAATTTGATTTACATGAAGATAAGCCTGAACCTGTTTTTGATACAAAGCAAATAACCGAAGAAGAATTAAACTATTTAAAAGAGCATACCCATTTAGGTCCGATTGCTGCTTTAAAATTGGCCAATGCTAAAAGTATTAATTTACAACTAGCTGCGGAGTTAGAATATGAACTACGTACTAGAGCTTGGGAACATATATGCGAAAAAGCTTGGAAACGATATGGTGATGGCCAAAGTTTATCGGAGTTTGCTTATGATACTTTAAGCCAACAATTAACTAATAATTATGGTGGACCTCGTCGTTAAAACAGATTAAATCTGTTTTTTTCTTGCATTGCAAATAAAAGTTCCTTTTTGTATAATGTTTTAGGTGACTAACTATTAAAAGTCAAGATAAATTTAATAGTAAGTTATAAATTGGAAAGAAACCCACGCCAAAAAGAT
>CANQQP010000016.1 GCA_947626055.1 uncultured Bacilli bacterium
CAATATTTTAATACAAACAGGTTCTGGTAAAAATATATATTATATGTTAAAATAAAATTGATTGATTTACTATATATTAAATCGTTATGAGTAAAAATTGTAGATATCTTCTACACTCGCTCCAAAAGATAAAATCGTCGCACTAATAATGCGACGTTTATTTTTTTATAAGTAAGCACCAAGTTGACACTCCATACTTTAATACGTATATTTTGTAAAATTAAATAATCAGAAAAGTGTATAATTTATTGTTTATTTTTTTTCTAAATATTGTTAGTAATAATATTTCCTAATGTATCATACTCATTTGTATATGAGTGGTCTGCTCCTTTAACAATTTGTATATTGCAATCAGTTACATTACTATTTAAGTGAGAAAACGACTTGTTAAAATACCGTTTTTATGTTATGATGTATCTGTCAAGGAAACTTGCATAAAATAAAAAGGGGAATACTTAACAACGCAATGTTGAGTACTCACCAATATATTGGTTAGCACTTAATCTTGTTTAGATTGAGTGCTTTTCTTTTACATATATACTATATTACAAAAGTAAAAAGTAAGGCTATTAGTAAAAGGACAATAAGAATAAGAGGTAAGATTAAAAAATCTTTCTTAGACATACTATCAGCCCCCTTTCTAAAAGAAAGTTGGCAAGCACTCAACTGTTAAGTATTCCTATTACAATTATGACAAACATTTGTTTTGTATTCAACATCAAGCGTAGATTTGTCAAACAAAAATGACAAATCTATAGCGCTTTTTTATAGCCTTGTAAAAAGTGTACTTTTATGTTATGATGTATTTGTCAAGGAAACTTGCATAAAATAAAAAAGGAACATTCAATATTAGCACGTTGAGTGTTGCCCTAAATGTGCATCACCTAAATCATTGCTGAGTTAGGTGGTTTCTTTTATATTAATACTATAAATAGCAAGAATAGTAAAAGGAAGATAATTATTACTAAAGATAGAATTAAGAAATCCTTCTTGTTCATATCATCGCCTCCCTTCTTTTAAGAAGTTTGGCTCCACCCAACTATTAAATGTTCCTATCTAAATTATAGCAAACATTTGTTTTACTTTTCAACATCAGGTTATCAAAATGTAAAATTTTTATTCTTCATCATTTATATTAATTTGAAGATAATTGACTAATACATCATGACTGATTATAATATAAATAGAAATGAAGGAGGAAGTATATGATAGAAACATTTCGAAAAATTGCCGAGAGTGCTTTAGGTTACAATTTAAATAATGTATCTGATATTGTTATTTTACTAATGGGAATTATTTTAATTCTAATCGCCGTTGTATCCATTTTTGCTCTAATAGTTCAAATTATATTAGCAATTAAATATCATAAGTACAACAAAAAGAAAAATAGCTTAGATATGACTGGTCAAGACATAGCTCGCAAAATCTTAGATGATAATGATTTACAACATATCAAAGTTAAAACTAGTGGTTCTATACTATTTGGTAACAGCTATAGTCACTTTTTCAAAAAGGTAAGATTAAGAAGACTTACTTGGAAGAAAAATACAATATCATCTTTAGCTATGGCATCTCAAAAATCTTGTCTAGCTATCTTGGATAAAGAAAATGATCCGGACATGAAAACACGAATTAAACTAACCCCAATTATTTATTTTGGTCCTCTAGCTTTTATTCCCCTAGTTATAATTGGCGTAATTCTTGATATCTTTATTTTCAAAAGTCAATCCGCGCCATTTACAATTGGATTATCTTGCTTAGGATTATTAATTTACTTAGTGTCTTTCATAATGTCAGTTAAAGTTCTTAAAACGGAAGTTAAAGCTCAAAATAAAGCTTATGATTTATTAAAAGCTAATAACATGGCAACAGACGAAGAATTAGTAATGCTTAAAAAGTTATTCAAATTATATAATATTGAATATGTTAATAATATGATTATTTCTTTATTAGAATTAATTTATCGAATCTTGCAAATTATCGCTTATGTTCAAGATAATACAGCAAATAATTAAATACCTTAATGGTATTTTTTTTATAGAAAATTTTAGCATATATTATATTAAAAGGAGAGGATAACATGAAAATAATTGGCATTATTGGACGTGCTTATGAAAATAAAGATAAGGAAAGAATAATTCAAGTAAAGGAAGAAATGCTTCAGGCCTTAGCCTCTTATGATGAAGTAGTGCCTATTCTACTTTTACCTCCTAATAATATTAGCAATACAATTGACAAAGAAAAAGTAAATTATATTTTAAAAAAATGTCACGGTTTCATCGTTCCGGGTGGAACTAACTGGAGTCAATTTGATGAATATGTTGTCAATTATGCCGTTGATACTGACATCCCACTTCTGGCTATATGTGCGGGATTTCAAGCTTTATGCAGCCTAGATGCCACCAACCGAACTAAATTTGACATGAGTGAAAAATTAGAAAACGATAATCATTATAAAAAAGAGAAAGACTATCACCATATGATTAAAATAAAAGATAATACTATTTTAAAACAAATTATTCAAAAAGATTATATCCCTGTCAATAGTCTCCACCACGATTACATTAATTTTTCCTTTCAGCACCTAAAAGTTTGTGCTTTAAGTCCCGATAATGTAATAGAAGCCGTATTTTGGCCTCATAAAAAATTTGTCTTAGGATTACAATGGCATCCTGAATACTTAATGGATAGTTATTCAAAAAAAATAATTGATACTTTCGTATCAACTCTTTAAACTCTGGTCTTGACCTTCTTATTTTTCTGGATAACTGGATTTTCTTCAAAAAAATAAGTTATATCCATATTCCATCTATCACTTATAAATTCTAGTAAAGGAATAGAAGGAACTTTATCAGTTTTCATACTAATAATCTGATAGATGTAATTTTCTGAGATATGCAAATCTTTGGCCATTTCTCGAGCATTTTTATATTTTATTAATTTCAATTTTCGAAAATTTCTTTTGACAGTTAAACTCTTAGAGCCCAAATTTTTTACTTCATTCATTACCAAACACCAATTACATTTTAGCATTTAGCCTAAAAAATTAATCTTCGCTTATAGCGAAGATTAAAATTATTTTGTATAATTTTAATGAGGTGTTTTTTTTAATGCAAAATAAAGATTTTTTTCCTAAATTACGCCAGTTAAGAATAGCTCATAATTTTACGTATAAAGACATGAGTGAACGCCTAAAAATTAGTACTAATCACTACTGGCAACTAGAAAATAAAAAAAGAGGCTTATATTATAAAATGGCTCAAGACATTGCCGCTATATTTAACCTAAAACCTGATGATATTTTCTATGATGAATACTAGTGATGATGCGCACTAGGTTCGTTTTTTTCTAAATGACAATCTAAACTTTCACATTTTTCATTTTGCAATTCTAATTCAATTGTTGAATGTTTAATTCCGAGTTTTGCTAGTTCCTTTTTAATTTCATCTTTAACTTCTTTGCTATAACTTTTAACTACGGCATGCAAAGTGGCAAAATTATTAATTCCATCAATACTACGAACATGAATATGATGCACATCATATAAATTGTCAATTTTTAATAAATGCTTTTTTAGAGTATCAATACTAATATTCTTAGGCGTTTTTTCCAAAAATAAGTCCATTACTTCTTGCCAATTTTTCCAAGCATGATAGAAAATAAAGAGAGCTACTAAGATAGAAAGAACTGGATCAATTAAAGCTATATTAGTAAACTTTATTAATATTGAACCAATTAAAACTACTATCCAACCTAAAACATCTTCTAACATATGTAAATTAACAGCTTTTTGATTGAGGGAGTCTCCACCCCTTGTAAAATAAGTAGCTGCTAGATTTATTACAGTTCCCAAAATAGCAATAATAATCATTCCATTATAATTAATTGCTACCGGATTTATTAACCTTTTAATAGCTCCTATAATAACTAAAACCGAACCAACTAATAAAATCATGGTCGTAATAATACTGCCCATAACGGAATAACGAGTATATCCATAAGTATAATTATTATCTGGTTTTTTCTTACTCTTTTTTTCCAGAAAGTACGATAAACCAATACTAATCGCATCCCCTAAATCATGCAAGCTATCGGATAAAATCGCGATACTTCCCGTAAATAAGCCTCCTATTCCTTCAAATAAAGAAAAAGCAACGTTTAAAATAAAAGCTATTAAAATATTGTTTTCCGTTTTCATTCCTAACACCCTATCCATTTTAATACATTTTCAAAAATTTTCCAAACTTTAAAATTCTTTTTTTAAATAAATCTTTTTCGATATCCAAAAAGATATAGCGAGAATGATTAAAGCTCCTCCTAAAAAAAGAATAGCCCCATAATGTTGTAAAAAATGAGATGGGTCGGCAAAATTATTAAAATCAATAAATTTCCAACAAGCTCCTGCAATAATAACGATGCCAAAAACCACCAAAAAAATAGCTATGCGCGCTTTTTCAATGCCCATTTTATAAACAATGGGATACATTATCGATTCAATCAGGAAAGTAACACCATTTACAATCAAAATAATATTTAAACTTTCCGTTAAATTGAAAGGTTGTTTTTGAAAATAACTAATTAAGTACCCTAAAATTAAGACAAATAAACTAACAACTAAAGCCAGTAACACAGTAACAGTATATTTAGCTTTCACAATATTTTCTCTACCTTTAGGCAATGTAGTTGCATAAGCATCCCAATTATTAAAAGCATCATAATTAAA
This sequence comes from uncultured Bacilli bacterium, assembly GCA_947626055.1. GTDB lineage: Bacteria > Bacillota_I > Bacilli_A > RF39 > UBA660 > HGM10766. The sequence continues at coordinate 4,724 of CANQQP010000016.1, forward strand.
CGTAGTAAACATTAACATCATGCTAAAAAAAGGTAATAAAGCAGAGATATCAATTTCGCCTTGGATAACCATAATAATATATAACACACAAATTAAAGCATATAATTTTAAACTGCCTTTTAAAAATAGTAAATCTTTTTTTATAAATCCCTTCATTATTTTTCTCCTTTAATAAGTAATACCATTAATTCCTCTAAGGTTATTTTATCCATGATAAATTCTTTATATTTTTTTTGTTTTTCTTTTTTATTATCCATTAAGATTTCATAATTAAATCTGCCCTTTTTATAAGTTATAATATCTTCTTTAGCTACTTTGGCAAAATCATCGACCCCACATTTTAAGATGCCATAATTATCCATTAGCTCATCTCTTGTTTTTTCTAATATAATTTGACCTTTATCAATAAAAACAATTTTATCAGCGATATGTTCTAAGTCGCTCGTAATATGAGTCGAAAGTAAAATGCTATGTTCTTCATCTTCAATAAATTTTAAAAATATATCTAAAACTTCACTACGCATTATCGGATCTAGACCATTTGTTGGCTCATCTAAAATTAAAAGTTTAGGATGATGAGATAATGCCACTGCTATCTCTAACTTCTTGCGCATTCCTTTCGATAATTTTTTAATAGTTTGGTTAGGTAAATTAAATTCTTGTAAATAACTATTATAAAGTTTGCTATCCCAATTCTGATAAATATCGCTCATGATGGTATCTAAGTCTTTCACTTTTAAAATTTCCGGAAAAAAGATATTATCTAAAACTACCCCAATATCTTCATTAGGACAAATTGTAATAGTCCCTTTATCAATAGCAATAATTTTTAAAATAGCTTTTAATAAAGTGGTCTTTCCAGCCCCATTTTCCCCTATTAAACCGACAATATTCCCTTTAGGAATTGCTAATTTATCAATCTTTAAAGTGAATTTTTCATAATTTTTTTCTAAATTTTTTATTTCAATTATATTAGTCATTATTTATCACTCCCATAAAAAATATCAAATAAATCTTTTATATCTTGTTTTTTTATTTTATATTTTAAAGCTATATTGACGATTTCATTTAGGTGCTTTTCAATCTCCTTTTGCGCATTTTCTTTAACTAACTCATTATTTTTCGGAGCTACAAAAGTGCCTTTGCCTTGGACTTGAATTAAATAGCCTTCCTTTTCTAGTTCATCATAAGCTTTTTTGATGGTCATTACACTTATTTTAATCTCGCTAGCTAAATTGCGAATTGAGGGTAAAGGTTCATTAGTTTGGAGTTCATCATTCATTATTTGTTCTATTATAGTTTCCTTTATTTGTTCATATATAGGCATAGGACTACTATTACTTATTATAACGCGCATTTACTCACCTCTTCATATAACATTGTATAACACTATATAACAATTGTCAAATTAACAAAAATTATGTACATTTTTCCGGAATTGTGTTATGATAGATAGCGTTTTAAAAAAAGGGGGTTTAAACTATGAATCAAGAAATATCTCATCTTCTTAAGCAAGTCCAAAGTTCTTGGCCTAAAGATGTCATTATTCGTTATTTATATATAAAACTAGCACCATGTTTTAAACGAGACTTAAAATATTTTTTAGCCCCTGAAGAAGTTAAAGAAGTTGAATACGCCCAAGGATTTATTAATAGATTTCCTGATGTTGTTTGCTCTACTCTAGCCGATTTTTATGTTAATTTATTTAAAGAGTATGACATACAAGCTCAGAAAGTTGTTGCTAATAGTGCGAAGATACCTTTATATGCTTTAGTAGTAAGAGGAGAACAAGGACTATATTTTTTAGACCCGCTTAGTGATTTATTTGCTAATCAATACGGTTTAAGGCCATACTTTTTTGGCATAGTTCCTCGTTACAAGACTATTAATTATGCTTACCCTAAGCTTGCCCACTTACCTAAAGATTATGTTGCTGAAATAGATACCTTTCTAGGTTTTCAATACTTAAACGAATATTTTGAAACCTTACATTTAAGCTTAGCTAATCGGAACAATGCTTATCATTATTTTGAAAAAGATAAAAATAATGAAGAAGATTTAAGGATAGATAAAATTAATTTATATAATGAAAAGCTTATTAATCTTGGCCAAGTTCAAGGTACATTTGAACGAGCCCAATTATATATATTTTTAAATGATACCATAATGAATAAAAGCGAGAAAAAATATACAAAAGTAACGATTGAGCAAGATAAAAAAGCACCTTATATTTCTTATGAGATAATTCAACCCCAGCAAACTATACATTATGAAGAAGAAAATCAACAGGGAAAATATGTCTTAGTACGAAAATAGAAATAACTTCTATTTTTCTTTTGCTGATAATTTAAAAATTAATAGCAAAATTATTCATCTACTCATATTTTATATTGAATAGGTGATTTAAATGAATAATAGTTATCAAAAAGCTTTAGAAAAAGTAAATAAAGCCGCTCAAAATTATCCTAATATTGCTTATTGTTGTAGACAAAGTGTAGTAAATCAAGCCGGGCCAACGGGACCAACCGGTCCCCAAGGGGAAACAGGACCAACCGGTCCGCAAGGGGAACAGGGTCCAGCGGGAACAAGTGTAGTCATATTAGGATCTTTTGATAATTATCAAGAATTAATTGAACATCACCCTACTGGCAGAATTGGTGCTTCGTTCTTAGTGGGTGATGATTTGTATGTTTGGTCAGATGAAAATGACGTTTGGGATAATGTTGGTCATATAAGAGGACCGCAAGGCGTTATGGGACCTCAGGGTGTAAAAGGTGACACAGGTCTTCAAGGTCCGGAAGGTCCCCAAGGACCACAAGGTTTAAAAGGTGATAAAGGCGACCAAGGAGAACCTGGACCACAAGGAGAACCAGGTATACCAGGTGAAGTAGGTCCCCAAGGCGAAGTAGGCCCTATGGGACCACAAGGACCTAAAGGAGATTCTGGTGAAAAAGGAGATCCCGGTCCTACGGGTTGGCGTGGTGAAAAAGGAGAAGTTGGTCCAACCGGTCCTAAAGGCGACAAAGGTGATAAAGGTGAACCCGGACCAAAGGGTGATAAAGGTGAAACTGGAGCTGGTGAAACTATTAGTTTAGGCGTTGTTGCTACTGGTGATGCCAGTACCTTTGCCAAAATTGTCGATCATCAAGATGGCCTTAATCACAAATTTGATTTTGTTATTCCGCGCGGTATTAATGGTAATGATGGACCTCAAGGCGAGCCTGGGCCAGCTGGGCCAATGGGTCCACAAGGACCTAAAGGAGATATAGGGCCAGTTGGACCTGAAGGTCCTCGTGGTGAACAAGGGTTTCCAGGTGCAGAAGGAAAACAAGGACCAAAAGGCGACCCAGGTGAACCTGGTCCCCAAGGTCCTCAAGGAGTTGCTGGTCCTTTAGAAATTCCGGCATCTTACTTCTTAACTTTTCATGATGAAATTGATAATAAAGATGGAATTGAAGTAACAAATAGAGCGAGAATTCCTATCGATTTAAGAATTGCTAATGTCACTGAAGATATAACCTTAAAAGATGATAATATTATTGCCATTAATGCTGATGGTATTTATCGCATCGATTTTATAGTTAATGCCAACTTTACTTCCACTACTGACTTTAATCCTCAAACTGATTTAATTTCAATAGGTTTCAAAAAGTTAAAAGAGGATACTGTTTATGCAGGCCGAACAATTTGGAATTTTGCTGAACCAATCGCTACTATCAGTGGACAAGGAATATTTAATGCTAATGATGGCGATGAATTTGAATTAATTAATTTTAGTAATAAATCTATCTTCTTAAATGCTCCATCTTCAAAAAATACTACAACATCTTCTTCATTTGTAAATCCAGTAGTTACTATCATTATTCAAGCTTTAAAATAATTATAATTTAGGATAATAGTTATTAAATATCTTACTAGCTAAAGAAAAATCAACTATATTTTCTAAATTATCTATATATCTTGCTTTATCATTCTGATAATCTAAATAATAAGCATGTTCCCATAAATCAATACAAAATAAAGGTATATCTTTATTTAACAAAGGTGTTTCTTGATTAGGAAGATTAATTAAATCTAATTCCTTATTTTGTTTAAGAACTAAAAATATATATCCTGAGCCTTTTAACCTTAAGGCTTTTTCTTTTAATATTTTTAAAAAATTAGAAATACTTTGGTACTTTTTATTAAAGTGAATTTTAAATAATCCTTCTGGTCCTACTAACTTCTTACTTAAAGAATGAAAATATAAATTATGATTTAATACTCCCCCTAAGTTAAATAAAATATCTTCTTGATCATTAGGAAATTCAGTAATATGAAATAATAACTCATTTAACGAATAGTTAAATTGATAGTTATTTTTTAAAAGAAGTTTATTTAGATTATTTAAATAATTTTTAGTATGTTTATTAATATGTAAAGCTATGGTATAAGTAGAAATAAAAGGTTCTAAATCTTGATATAAATAGGGTAAATCGTGTAATTTATACATTAAATCCCTCCAGCAAATTATATGCACATTTAAGTTAAAAATTAATCGCTAAATGAAACCATAAACAATTAAGAAATGATATAGATGAATCATAATTCAAAAAATTGATGAAATCAAATTTTAATAATTTTATGAAATTAAAAATAAACCTTGCTAAATAAAAATACAAGTGCTAAATGGTTTAGATACTTAATTAGAAGATTACTCTTTAAACTACGGTGTCTTTTTATTAAGAAAACAGATTATTCAAAAACAAACAAAAAGCGTTCGACAAAATTTGACTAAATTGTTATACTTAAATTATACGAGGAGGGTTAAAAATGAAGGTTAAACTAGATCCCGATAGTGGACATTTAACAAAAGATAAAAAGAGGTTAGATCAAAGAAAAGCTTTAATTACCACGGGTGTTAAAGCAGCGGTATGCTTTAAAGATGGAGAAATTACACCTGAAGAAATTCGTGCCACCGAAACCGAAGAGCAATTAATTAAAAGAGGTATTAATACAATTTTAAGTGATCATACTTCACCTAGTGAGCAAGTAAACATTTCTTTAGAGATAGAAAATATTCCCAAAATGCTTTGCATGGTTTTGAATAATGAACATCAATATGAGGCAGATGAACGATCTTTACGTTACACGCCCGTTAAAGAAAGTGATTACATTTCTTCAGCCGAAGTTAATCTTTACAATAAATGGTTAAATATTTTTATTAATATTTTAAATCAGGAATATTATGACTTTTTCTTAAAATTTAATCAAGGTAAAAATGAAGAGCATACTCAAAAGAAAGTAGCTATTGCTATTAAAAAAATTGCTCAAGAAAATGCCCGTTATATGGTTGGTGTGTTTGTTCCTACAACTCTAACCTACACTGTTCCTTGGGCCCAAATAAATAAAATATGTAAATACATGGATCGCATTATAACTAATCCGTTAAATGAATTTGAAGAACTATTAATTCCTTATTTTACGGACTTTCGTAATCAACTTTTAGATTTAAATGTTTTAATAACAGAACATCAAGCCAAAAAACTATGTCCATCTTTAAATATAAAAGATACGGATAATCTTTTATATAAGAATAATAAATATTTAGATTTATCTTTATTCGCGGAGCGCAATCAATTTAGCGGTATTAAATTACCTAATGAGTATGGAGTAGCAATTAGTTATAATATGCAAATCTCTTGGGCATCTCTAGCCCAGTTTCATCGTCATCGCACTATGTATTTCGAAATGTTAACCCCAAATAAAGAAAGCAATAAATTTTATGTTCCCCTACTATTAAGCAATAAAAAAAAGCTAACTAAAGAGTGGCTTATGGATATGGCTCTAGTAAGTAAATATTATCCTCAAGGTCAACTACTAGAAGTTAATGTGACAGGACCTTTAAAAAATTTAATAAACTATGTTGGTAAAGAAAGAGCTTGTGAAAGAGCTTTTCTAGAAACAGAAGATATGTTTGTAAATAAAATGCTTCCGGATATTTACCATAATTTGTTTAAAGAAAATAAAGATGAACTGGCGTTAGTTTTAGCACCGTATATAAATAGACAAAGATGTATGTATCCTGATTATAATTGCCCTACTCCTTGTGGTCATGCCCGCGTAAGGGAACGTAAATTTTAGAAGATGTTAAAAAAATCATGAACTTTTAAATCATGATTTTTTATTTTTTTCTTTATAATAACCTTTTCGACAAATAAATTTATCAGTTGCAGCCAGTACTCCTGGTAATAAAAATAAGATTAATATTACCGAAGCAAAAGTTCCTTCAGAAATTGTTTCACAAATCTTGGCCGCAATAGCAGAAGCAAATCCAGCCACAATTAAAGTCACAATAATTAAGATTGATGATGAACTGATAATTGTCAGAATAGATTTATTATAAGCATTTATAACGGAGTCTTTAATGCCCATCGTCAGACGCGACTCCCGATAATAAGAAGTGTATACTATCGCATAATCAATCGTTGCTCCCATAAGGATTGCTTGCACAATTAGTAGTGATATAAAGTATACTGAACCACCTGTTAAAGATATCGCACTCATTGTAATATAAACGGCTGTTTGAATAATTAAGACTAAAACAACAGGGATAATTAAATCTTTAAAAGTAATAGCTACGACAATAAAGATAAAGATCATAGTTAAAAGCGTAATCTTATTTAACTCCTGATTAAACGTTTTACTAATCTCGACTGCCATTGGCGAGTCCCCGACAATATATATATCATCTTTATTACCAATCTTTTTTTGCATGCTATTTATAAATGCATAGGTTTCTTTATTTTCCGCGGCATATTTAGTATTAAGGACAGCTCGTGAATATTTATCAGAAACAATTAATTTTTTAGATTTATCAATCGTCTTTTTCGCCGCAATTATTGTTTCTCTTTTTTCTTTATTTATAAAATCATTAAATCTTTTATCCGTAATAATATCCGAATTCAAATAATTAACAAATTCTTCTACTGTCATGCGCCAGGTAGGATTATATTCATTAGTACTTCCATAATACATATAAACTAAATCTAATAATGTTTTATCTAAATCATCACTTAACACATCAAGAATACCAAAAGCTTCATTGGAAGTATATTTGACTTGGTTAAGAGAATTATGCATTAAATTATTAATGGTTACTAATTTATTTTTTTGTTCATCATTAAAAGATGCCGCATATTTTGGATTATTCATTACATCATTAACCATAAAATCAACATCATTATATAAAGAAATATCATTATTGGCTTTGCTGTATTTATAATCATATAAACTAAATAATAAACTTATGGTATCATTATCAATTCCTAATAATGAACTTAAATTAGATGCTGTATATAATTGAGAATTACTTGTGGAATTCATAACTTCAACAACTAAATTTAATTCTTTTAGTGTGGCCTTAGATAGTTGATTTTTTAATAAAGCATTATCTTTATTATTTATTAGTAAATTAGCAAATTCTTGAGGAGTAATATATGTTTCTTCATGATAGTAGTCATAAGCACCATAGATTTGTTTTACTTGTTCTTCACTAGTATTAGTTAAGGTACTTATCTCTTGATAAGAGTAAGTTAAATCAGTATTATTAACAATTGCATAAGCAGTATTTAATAAATCACTTTTTCCTTCTAGATAGGAAGCTAATAATTGATTATTTTGATTTTCATTTAAGAAATTAATTAATTCTTTGACGGAAATTTTGGCTAAATTATCTTTATTAGAATCATAAACTCCATAAATAACCTTAACTAGATTTTCATCTTGACTAATGACACTAGCCAATTCTTTAACGGTATAAGTTTCTTTATTACCAATAAGCGCCTGGGCTTTAGCAAGACTTTGCGTTAGTGTTTCTAATTGAGATGAATCTACACCCTCGGGAAATTTAGATAAAAGAGTTTGTAGAACACTAACAAAATCACTAGGAGTCATTTGGTCTAATCCTTTTGCACTTATAGCTCCATCTAATTGGGCAAAAGTTGCTTCCCCAACTGTTTGCTCATTTATCGCAAATGTTTGATATAATTCCTCCTTAGTTAAAGGACTATTGGCTGTTAAATTGTTTAAAACTGTTAACTCTTTTTGAGTTTGGTCATTAAAATATTGGGACATAGCCAAAGCCGTACTCGCAAATTCATTTAAAGTTAACTTTGTATCAGTTTTTGTCCCAGTATAATACAAATATAAAAGAGATAGAGAATTTTCATCTAAGTTTAAGCCTAAATTATTAAGAGATGATTGCATCATTTTTAAATCTAAAGGTGTATTTATATTTTTTTCATCACTTAACGTTTTTAAAAGGGTTAAAGAATTTAAAGTGTCTTCAGCAAACATATTTTTATAATTTTCTTGTTGGGCCATCTCTAAAGCAAAATTAGCAAATTCATTTAAAGTTAATTTTGTCTGGCTTTCCCCAGTAGTGCGATAAAACAAGAATAAATCTTTTACTTTATTTTCCTCTATACCAAATATATTAGCAATTTCTGATGCCTTCATTTTTTTGTTAATATTAGAAGGATCAGTAAAACTTTGTAAACGTTTTAAACTGGAAATTGTAGTCTTATCTAAACTAGCTGCATAATTAGGATCATTTGCAACATCATTCAGTAAGAAATTAACAAAATCTTTAATTGTCATTGTCGTATTTAAATTTTTGCTATTATAATAAATTAAAATATTTTGGGCATCAGTTTCATTCATTCCTAAAATGCTGGCAATTTCGGCAGTCGATCTTGGTTTATTAATTAAATTTAGGGAAGTAAAGTTTTCCAGTAAATCCAAATTATTTTTAGTTTTAGAATCTATTGATTTCTTAAAATTATCATTAGGATAAATATCGGATTTTATAAAGGAAATAAATTCATTTAAAGTCATTTTATTATTTTCATCTTGATTATAATAATTATAATAAATTATCTTAATTAAATAATCATCTATTTGCGTGTCCTGTCCTAAATCCTTAAATTTTTGATTTAATTTTTCATAAGCTAATTTTTCATTAAGCGTGTTAGAATAACATAATACTTGATCTATTTTTTTATCTTTGGCTAGTTTTTGACAATATTGAGCCATTATGTCTTCATATTTATTATTATAAACGATAGCCATTTGGTTCGTCGCAGGAAAAACTTTCCCTACTTGATCTTGCTCAGATGCTGTATATAAAATATTTATATTTCCTTTTAACAAAAAGGCTCCTACAAATAAAATGACAATTAATCCGGCTTGCATAAAACGCGTTCTATAACTAAATTTACCTAATTTTGTTAAGTTCATCTTCGGTGTTTTTTTCTTGGTCTTAGCAATTAAATTATCAAAAAGCAACAGTAAAGCTGGTAAACATAAGAAAATACTTATTAAACTTAATAGAACTCCTTTTGCTAGAACAAAGCCTAAATCCTTACCAATTGTAAAACTCATGAATACTAAGGCTATTAATCCTACTATCGTGGTAACAGAACTACTAGATATAGCTTTAAAAGACTGATACAAAGCTTCTTTCATGGCTTCAATCTTATTAGGATTTTTTTCTTTTTCTTGTTTATATCTATTAGATAGCATAATCGAATAATCCATAGACAAAGCTAATTGTAATATCGCCACAATGGAATTGGTTATTGAAGAAATACTCGTAAACATGATGTTCGTGCCTTTATTAATAAAGACAGCAATACCAATGGAAATTAAATATAACCAAGGTTCCACATAAGATTCACTTAAGATAATTAAGATAAGCATAGCAAAAGCGATTGCTAGTATGACAATTGAGGTTTGTAAAATCGGTTTATTTTCTTCATATATAGACCCACTCATTCCCGCCGTTTTAAAATTATCTTGCACATTATTGTATACATTAGTTGCTGTTTGAGAATGATCATAATCGTCTACATTTAGAACATATAAAGTATATTTTCCTTTATTGTATTCTTTCGTGTTTGCATATTCAACCGAACTTACACCTTTTATTTTTTGTAATTTTTTTAAAGTAGTTTTCTTTTCCTTATTTGATAATCCTTTAAACATGACATTTAAAGTAGAAGATTCTTCTTCAGCAAATTCTTCACCCATTATATCTTTCCCAATTTTAGTTTCGGATGTGACGGGAAGATACTTCATTATATCTTCATTAATATTAACTTTAGTGGCTAAAAATAAACATACTCCCGCTAGTAAAATAAATAAGCCTAAAAAGAAATATCGTTTTTCTACTATAAAATTTGTTATCCTGCGCATTTTTCATCTCTTCCTTTTTTCAAACTATTTTATTTTACTCTGAGGCCTTGCAAAAATGAACAACAAATTTATGAACATTGTTCAAATTTATACAACTAGTATATTCTTGTTCAAATTATGGTATAATTAATCTTGGTGATTAAATATGAAATTAAAAGGTGTTAATGCTTCTTCTCAAAAAACTATTATGCTGATCAAAAAAACTTTTGCCGAATTAATTGAAGAAAAAAAAGAAATTAATTCGCTTACTGTTACGGAATTAGTCAAACGGGCTAATATTACCAGAGGCGCTTTTTATAGCCACTTTGATAACATCTACGAAGTTGCTTCTTTATTTCAAGAAGAAATAATTGAACAGGTTTTTAATTATAAAAATTTTACTTATACTAAAGAAGATATTAATAAATATTTTGATAACATTTTTAAATATTTAAAAGAAAATGAAAAAATTTATTCTAAACTGTTAACTGCTGATGAAGCCTTTTTCTTCATGCGTCGGATTAGTAAAAAAATATATACATCTTTTTCTAACCTAATAAATAATAAAAATAAAGATTTAGATATAATCTTTTTTACCGATGGTATTATTAATTTAATAGTTAAATATTTTCGAAAAGAAATTACCGAAGACTTAGAGTCCATCTGTAAATTTGTAAAGAAAAAAGCCTTAGAATTACTATAAAAGTATATTGACTTTGCTAAAGGTTTGATATAATATATAGCCTAAAAAGGAAGAATATTATGAATGTAAGTAAAGATTTACAGACTGTAGATAACCTAATAACCAATCGCGAATATAATCGTATAAATCTTAGCAATTTAACTTGGATTTATCCTTTTACTAACGAAAATATTAAAGACTTTTTTAATAATTTTGATTTTCAAGATAAAAAGTGTCTAACCATTTTAAGTGGCGGTGATTTTGTTTTAGATATGTATCTAAAAGGAGCAAAAGAAATTACCGCTTTTGATGTTAATCCTTTAACCTATTATTTTTTTCATTTAAAAAAAGCCGCTATTCAAGCTGATTTTTCTTTAAAAGAGTTTAATAACTTCTTTCTTTCAGATAACCAATATAATAAAAAGCAATTCGATATTTTAAGTCCTTATTTAGATGCTACTAGTTATGAATTTTGGAGCTTTATATATAAAAAATATGATGAAAATGTAATAAGAAGTGATGAAACTCTATTTCATAAATGCGGGATTAGTCAAAACATACTAAAAAAATATATTAATTATTTAAGTAAAGAAAATTATGCTATTTTAAAAGAAAAAATCGCTAATCTTAAAATCAATTTTATTGAAGAAGATATTAGAACTTTATATAAAGGCGATTTAGACACTTATGATTTTATTTACTTTTCTAATATTATTGAATATGCTTATGAACTTTTTTATGAAAAGATTAAAAATAATATCTCTGAAAAAGAAGATTCTGACTTATGTTGTTTGGTAGAATATCGTCAATTAATGAATCAATACAAAAACTTTTTAAATTTAAATGGAACTTTAGTTGCTGGTATGCTTTCTTATATTGATAATGGAAATACCAATGTAAACTCTAATAAATGGCGCAAACAAGCCCTTGGAGGATTTGGTTTTGAAGAGATTATCTTTCCTTCTTTAGATAGTATTATGTATTACATTGATGAAGAAGCCGCCGGCATAATTTATCAAAAAAAATTATAATTTCAATTTTTTTATCTTGATTAGCAAACAATTGTATGATATTCTATTTATAGAAAGAGGGAGTATTATGACGAGAAGAAAAGGAACATGGCAAGAAACATACACGGGAAAGTTTTGGGCAATTGATCCTCGAAGTGAAGAGGTGCACTTAGAAGATATCGCTCATGGTCTTTCATTAATTTGTCGTTATGCAGGCCAATGTAAACATTTTTATAGTGTAGCTCAACATTGTCTTAACGTTTATAAAGATTTAAAAGATTTAGGATATGATGAAACCATTCAATTAATTGGCCTATTGCATGATGCTTCCGAAATATATATCAGTGATTTACCAAAACCTTTTAAAATAGATATTCCAGAATATAAAGAAGCGGAAATTAAAATCGAAAAGGCTATTTATGAACATTTTAATTTACCTTTCCCTAACGGAAAAATTCATAAAATAATTAAAGCTTCTGATAATGAAGTTTTATATGCCGAGGCGCAAAAGCTCATGAATAACGTAGATAATTGGGCAGGCAAAATGCAAACCCGAGAGATAAAAATCGATACCAGTTTTAGAAACATGGAAGAGGTTGAAAAAGAATACTTAGATATTGCTCAACGTCTTTTAGAAAAGTTAAGTAAAAAATAACTTTTTTATTTGTCTCATTATTAACATAATTTTGACACATAATAACACGCATTTTATTTGTCTTAATCTTTAGTTAATATATAATTAAATTAGGTGATTCCATGATACCAATTTATATTTTAATGAGTATTATATTTATTCTTCTTTTATATATAATTATAACTGCAAATAGTTTGTTTAAATTAAATAATAAAGTAAATGAAGCCTTTTCAATTATGGACGTCTATTTAAAAAAACGTTGGGATTTAATTCCCAATATCGTATCTTTAGTAAAAGAATATAGTAAACTAGAAAATAATACTTTAGAGAATATCGTCAAACTAAGAAATAATTTATATGATAATTTAAATTTAAATAAGAAAATTACAACTAATGAGCAATTAAGTACTAATATAGAAAGCTTAATTATAAAAATGGAAAGTTATCCTAATTTAAAAGCTAATGAAAGTTACCTAGATTTAAGTGAAAAACTTAGCCAAGTAGAAGAAGATATTGCCAATGCTCGCAAATATTATAATGCTACGGTTCGAATGTTGAATAATAAAGTAGAAATGTTTCCTAGTAGTATTGTAGCCAAAATATTAAATATACAAACAAAATTAATGTTTCAAGCTAAAGAAACCGAAAAAGAAAACATTACAATAAATTTAGGTGATAATCATGATTAAAAAAATATTTTATCTAGTGATATTTGTATCTTTAATTATAATACATCCTGTCAAAGCTGATGAATATTACAATGCTATTAATACTAATAATCCTAGTGAAATAGAAGAATATAAAAATTACGATTATGTTATCGATAAGTATAATATAGAAATTAATGTCAATGAAAATAACACTTTAAATATAACTGAAAATATCTTAGCAGTTTTTAAAGTGCCCAAACATGGCATAATTCGTAATATTCCTTTGGAAAATAATGTTAAAAGAACTGATGGAACTACAACCACAAATAGAACTCAGGTATCAAATGTAACAGTTAATGATAATTTTAATGAAACAAAAGAAGATGATATGTACGTCTTAAAAATTGGTAATGCTAATCAAACTATAACTGGTAATAAAGAATATGTTATTAAATACACCTATAATTTAGGACCAGATCCTTTAAAAAATTTAGATGAATTTTATTTTAATATTATTGGTGATTCTTGGGATACAGCTATAGGTAATGTAACATTTAAAATAACAATGCCCAAAACGTTTGATGCATTGAAATTAGGATTTTCTTCAGGATATTATGGTTCAACTAATAATGAATATATAGAATATAAAGTACAAGGTAATATTATTACTGGTAAATATAAAGGCATTTTAAGACCAAATCAAGCTTTAACTATTCGCTTAGAACTAAATGAAGGATATTTTGTCAATGCGCATTTAAATATAAGCCCCTTTACCTTTTTAATGTATCTAATTCCTGCGATATGTTTAGCATTAGTTATTTTCCTATGGCATAAACATGGTAAAGACGAAATGATTATAGAGACCGTTGAATTTTATCCGCCTGATGATTTAAACAGTTTAGAAATAGCCTGCTTATATAAAGGCCATGTTAATGCTGATGATGTTGTATCATTGCTTATATATTTAGCAGCTAAAGGTTATCTTAAAATTGAAGAAAATAATATAGATTTAGATAGTAAAAAAATAAAATTATCAGATGAAAAAATGCAAAATGCCCAAAATAAAATCAAAGAACTAGAAACTCAAATTGCTTTAGAGGAAAAAGAAAATCCTAATTCTGCTAAATTAAAAATTCTCCGTAATTCTCTAGAAATTTATAAAAACATTGATAAACCGATTTCAGAGGAATTAACTAATGAAGAAAAAAATCTACTAAAAGATAAAATTAATGATATTAATGATATTAATAATATAACTTTTATAAAATTAAAAGATTATGATGGTCAAAATATTTATGAAGAAATTTTTTTTAATGGCATCTTTGAAAACGGGTGTAAAACGCGTAAATTGAAAGCTCTTAAGTCATCTTTTTATCGAAAGATAGGGAAAATTATTTCCATGGTTCAAAAAAAATATCAAAATAAAGCATTTGAAAAAAATAAACCTCAAAATACTATTATTATTTTAGCAATTTTAGCAAGCGTTATTTCAATCCTATTTATACCTATATATTATAATATGGGATTTTATGGTTTATTTGCAGTAAGCGTTATTTTAGCTTTTTTAACTCCGTTTTTCATTGTTGGCTTTATTAAACACATTCCCCTTGTTTTTAAAATTTTTTGGTTTGCTATAATTGGGTATGCTACCTATACCATAATGTCCTTACTTTTAAAAAATAGTGGTATATTATCAGAGCCTGTCTATGTTGGTGGTCTATTAGCAGGAATCGCCTGTATTATAATTATGATTGTCTGTTTACTAAATATGCCGAAAAGAAGTAATTATGGTAATCAAATGAAAGGAAGAATAAAAGGATTTAGAAATTTCTTGGAAACTGTTGAGAAAGATAAATTGGAACAAATGGTTGAAAAAAATCCTACTTATTTTTACGATATTTTACCTTTTACATATGTTTTAGGTATATCTGATATCTGGATAAACAAGTTTGAAACAATTGGTTTACCAGATGTTACTTGGTATAACGCATCATCAAATATCAATGATTTCATGAGTCATCAAATACATAATATTAGTTCCACATTAAGTTATAATCCAACATCTTATAGTAGTGACGGATTTTCTAGTAGTTCTTCCAGTAGTTCTGGCGGAGGAAGCTCTGGAGGAGGTTCCGGTGGTGGTGGCGGAAGCTCTTGGTAAAATTACAAAATAATTTTAAAAATTACTGTGTTGAAAAACAGTAATTTTTTTAACCTAAATATTCTAAAATAATACTAATATAAGGTGATAAGACATAAGAATGAGAAAGTGTAGTTTCAATTTTCGGAGTATCAAGTAATATTTCTCTTTTAGTCAGATTTACAAGCTCACAAGCTTCGTTATTATAATCAGCCACAGCCATTAGTCCTTGCCCTACCAAAGTTCTAGGTTCTTGATCGGGAATATAAGTACAAGCACCAGCATAAATAATATCTTCATTTAACTTTTTAAAGCCAACAGCAACAATATCTTGAAACTGATTAAAAGATGCATCATTAGCAAATGTAACTTTGGCATTCACTACAAAAGTTACTTTATAAATGCCATTTTTATGAAAATGAATAGTATTATCTTGCTGATTTAAAGAAAATAGACCACCATTATCATACTCTAATCGATCAATTGGCAACCTGGTATTAGATTCGACTGGATAGCCTTGCGTGTAATAATTATTATTGTAAGTAATAAAATATGCGGCATTTATTTGCTCAGGTCCGGGAGGACCGGTTGGACCTTCAGGGCCGGGAATGCCCGGAATTCCTTGGGGACCTTGTGGTCCTTCTTTACCTTCTGGTCCTCTAATTTTACCGACATTTTTCCAATCATTAACTTCATCTGACCATACATAAAGATCATCCCCAACTAAATAGGACTGGCCAGGTTGTCCCTCCGGATGAGCTCTTTTTAAATCATCATAAGAATTATAAGAACCTAATATGTTGACACTTGTGCCATCGGCGCCAGCCTCACCTTTTT
>CANQQP010000017.1 GCA_947626055.1 uncultured Bacilli bacterium
TAGCGAAGTGGTCAAACGCGGCAGACTGTAAATCTGTTCCTTCGGGTTCCATGGTTCAAATCCATGTCCCTCCACCACGTGATTGCCTCGTAGCCAAGTGGTAAGGCATCAGACTTTGACTCTGACATTCCGCAAGTTCGAACCTTGCCGAGGCAGCCATCTTAATGTCCTGTTAGCTCAGTTGGTAGAGCATTTGACTTTTAATCAAAGGGTCATGCGTTCAAGTCGCATACAGGACACCATTTATGATTAGTTAGTTCCTTAGGGAACTTTTTCTTTGTGATAATTATTTCACTTGTCTTTTTAAATTATCGGTTTTATAATGTTAAAAGGAGGTAAAAAATGAAAGAATCAAAAGCTGTTCAAAACAAAATATTAGTATGTTTATATATTATTATTGGATTATTATGTTTAAATACAATAATCTTAATATGTAAAGGAAATATTAGTTCATCAAGTAGTGATACAACTACCGAAAACTCAACCGAGTATGATGTTAGTATGATGGAAAGTGTTGATTTAAATACTATGTTAAATGATGTATTTAAGCGTGAAGATATTCAAGTAGTTTTTATGGGTAGATCAACTTGTTCTGTCTGTGTATCATTCTTGCCATCATTACAAAAAGCTCAAGAGGAATTAGGTTACAAAACCGTTTACCTAGATATTGAAAAAGTGGACAGTGATAGTGATGAGTTTGAAGAGTTTACTAGTAAATTGGACATGGAATACACTATGACGAAAAATGGAGAAGAAGTTACAGATACTTATGGTTCATTCTACGGTTATACACCAGCTGTATTCCTTTATCAAGATGGAAAAATGGTTGATGGTAAAATAGGCGCTCTAGATTATGATGAACTTGTTAGTTGGTTAAAAGAACATAATGTAGGAGAAAAATAATTCTCCTTTTATTTTTGGATAATTTTTACAAACTTTTGCATAAAATAAAAGAGAAATAGTTGATTTTTAAATAAAATAACTATATAATAAATATGCATTTGGAAAACCCGAATGCACTAAAGGGTAGGCGCCCTTAGCTCAATTGGATAGAGCGCTAGACTACGGATCTAGAGGTTAGGGGTTCGACTCCCTTAGGGCGCACCATTTATCGAGAAGTAGCACAGCTTGGTAGTGCACTTGGTTTGGGACCAAGGGGTCGCAGGTTCGAATCCTGTCTTCTCGACCATTTAGATTATAAAGCTATCTTTTTGATAGTTTTTATTTTGCTAAAAAATAGGTATATAAAAAGTAACAAAGACCATAATATTAATGTCATATAAATATTATTTATATGACACCAAATACCAAAATCCTATCATATTAACTTATGATAGGATTTATTTTGATTTTTTTTAGATATTTATATATACTAATATAGTGAGGAAAAAATGGATATATTTAATACTTTAAACAATTATATAGATATAATACTTGATAGTCTAGGAGTATATGGTCCTATCTTAGGTTGCGTTTTAATATGCTTTGAATCCATTTTGCCTTTTTTGCCTTTATCAGCTTTTATTACTTTAAACTTTTTGGCATTTGGAAATGTTTTAGGTTTTATTATATCTTGGGTATTTACGATTATTGGTTGTATGTTATCATTTACTTTATTTCGTAAAAAAATAAAAAAATGGTTTGATAAAAAAAGAAAACAGAAGAAAAAATTAGATAAAATTATGAAAAGTTTAGAAAAAATTAATTTTTCTCAGTTAGTAATAATTTTAGCAATCCCTTTTACTCCCGCCTTTTTGGTCAATATTGCTGCAGGACTGACAAAAATGAGTTATAAAAGGTATCTTTTTGCTTTAATTATTGGTAAAATATTCTTAGTATACTTTTGGGGATACATCGGTGTATCTTTAATTGAAAGTTTTAAAAATCCCATTATATTTATTAGGGTAGGTATACTATTATTAATAGCTTATATAATAAGTAAAATTATTAATCACAAATTTAAATTAGATTAGAGGTAATTATGGAGTACGTAGTAATAGGTCTTTTAGTTGTTCTTATTATTTTAGTAATCATTTTAATAATTAAATCGAGTGGTTCTAATTCAATGGTTGCCAAAATGGGTAAGTTGGAAACCGGAATTGTTAAAGAAATTGGCGATTTTAAATTAGATTTTTCTGATTATATTCACAAAGATTTTGAAAAATTAAATGAAAAAATAGAACATAAACTTTTGATGATTAATGAAAAAGTAAATGAAAGAATTGACCAAAATTTTGAAAAGACTAATAAAACATTTAACAATATTTTAGAAAGAATTTCGAAAATTGATGAAGCTCAAAAGAAAATTGATGGTTTATCAACAGAGATTATAAGTTTACAAAGTGTTTTAACTGATAAAAAAACTAGAGGTATTTTTGGTGAAGTCAATTTAAATTATATTTTAAGTAGTGTTTTTGGTGAAAAAAATGACAGAATATATAAAGTACAGTATAAGCTTAATAATGGGTATATTGCTGATGCAGTAGTTTTTGCTCCCAGTCCTTTAGGAACAATAGCCATAGATTCAAAGTTTCCTTTAGAAAATTATCAGAAAATGACAGACAGAACTCTTTCTAAAGAAGAACGAGCTACGGCGGAGAAATTATTTAAAAGCGATGTTAAAAAACATATCGACGCTATTAGTTCAAAATACATTTTGTTGGGGCAAACAACCGAAGAAGCAATTATGTTTTTACCAGCCGAGGCCATATTTGCCGAAATTAATGCATATCATCCCGATTTATTAAACTATGCTTATAGTAAAAAAGTGTGGATAACTTCTCCAACTACTTTAATGAGTACAATGACAATAATTCAAATGATTTTAAAAAATATGGAGCGAGATAAATATGCTAAAGTAATTCATGAAGAGCTAAATAAATTGGGAATAGAGTTTGATAAATATAAGCAAAGATGGGATAAATTAGCAAGAAGCATTGATACAGTGACAAAGGATGTTAAAGATATTCATATAACGACAGAAAAAATTACTAAAAGATTTGATTCTATTAGTAGTGTCAATATTGATACTCCTAAAATTGCTAATAAAGAAGAGAATAATTAGAGGTGTGTAGTATGGAAAAAAGTAAAAAAAGAGGTTTTCGCGGCTTATTAATTAGTTTGATTTTATTTCCAGCCGTAACAGTTTTAGTTATAATTGGTTTTAACTCCAATTATTTGATTAAACGCTTAGCTCATTATATTCTCTTTGTTTCTGATGCTTTGCTCTTAGTGGGTCTAATTTTAAGTATTGTAATCTATCTTCAAAATCGCAAAGCAGTCACTAAGAAATTAAAACTATGGTTGAAGATTACTTTAACAACTTTATATGTCCTTTATATTGGCGGGTGTATGACATTTGTTTTCTTGTTATATGGTCCATATGATAAATTTCGTACATGGTTAGTCACTACGGCCATGCAAACAATGAATCACCAATATTATTGTAAATGGTTTTATAATGACGATCAAATAGCCAAAATAATGGATAATAATAAAGTCATTGAAAGTGGTGAAAGTACGGACGCTTCAATGGTTACTAAAAAAAGAGCGACCACTTTTAAAGATAAATATGATAAACAAATTTTAGATGTTGATATTAATTTACCTTATAAAATAATTGAATTAAATGTTAATGGAGTCAAAGGATATTTAGCAGCAATATATGATCCTTCCAAAGTAAAGTTAGCAGTTACATCTAAATTAGGAAGAAGTGGGCAATATGTGACTCAGATGGCAGCCGATCATGATGCTTTATTAGGAATTAATGCCGGCGGTTTTTACGATCCCAATTATAGCAGTTCAGGTGGAATGCCAACAAGCATTACGATTTCCGATGGTAAGATAGTAACTAATAATACGTATAGTAGTTATAATCAAGGCGGCGGTATCATAGGGTTTACTAATGACGATGTTCTTGTGTTGCTTAAAAATACGACTGCTCAACAAGCCTTAAATAAAGGGGTCAGAGACGCGGTTTCTTGGGGACCTTTCTTAATCGTTAATGGTAAATCTTCCTTTGTGCGTGGTAATGGCGGTTGGGGCTATGCAGCTCGCAGTGCCATTGGTCAAAGAGAAGATGGTATAGTATTGCTCCTTGTTATTAGTTCTAATCCGACGCGAACTAAAGGTGCGGATATGGTTGATTTAGTGGAAATTATGGAACGATATCATGCGATAAACGCAGCTAATTTAGATGGTGGGACTTCCACCGTTATGGTTTTACCTAAAAAAGTGGCGCAAAAAGAATACGATTCGCCATGTAGTGATTATGGTAGTGAAAAGTTTTGTTGGATAAATACCCCATATGATTCTACTGGGGCTAAAAGAACAAGACCAATCGCAGATGCTTGGATAGTTGAAAAATAATTGAAATTTAGAGTTCATATGAGCTCTTTTTTCTTTCGACCGTTACGAAAAAAAAGTTCAGGTCACATGCTTTAGCACGCAGGCCCTTGAATAATTTAGAGGGCAATGTATTGACGTTATTAAGAAAAGCTGATAGAATAAAAAATCGAAAACGAGGCGGTTTTTGTGAAAAAGATAAGTAATGTTCAATCTGATAAGTTAGAACAAAAAACAGAAGCATTAAAATTAGAATTTAAAGATTTAACTAAAGAACAAAAAGAATTATTATTATACAGAAAAATTGTTGAAATAGGAAAGAAAGAATATAATTCTAAAGAAAACAATAATCAAGATATAAATTTGAATGAATTACTGGTTTTAATTAAAGCCGCTGATATAGGTTATTTAAAACCTTTAATAGTATATGCTAGGCATTATCATAAGTTAAAATGTCAAGAAATTTATAAAGAATCATTAATTTGTTACAATAATATTTTGAAAAACTATAAAAAATTGGCACAAGAACTAAAGATAAATTCATCATTAGACTTGTCTCACCTGTTAACTTATATGTTATGGAATGGTTATTTTTCAGTAAGTAAAGAGCATTATTATAAATTACAAGAAAGACTATTATTACCAGGAATGTATTCTTTTGATGTCATAAAAGGAAAGGGTGTTTGTTTAGCTTATGCTGAACTATTACATAATTACTTATCAATATGCCAAAAAGATTCTTCAATTTTAATTTGCAAAGTACCAAAAAATAAAAATGCTATTAGCTGCGACTATCGTCCTAAAATAGAAAGAAATAGCGAAAATAACATAAGCAGTAAAGTTTTTAGTTGTTGTTTATCAATTTTTTTAGGCGGATTAATAAATAAAATTGGAAATCATGCTATAACCCTAATAGAAGAAAATGAGAAGATGTATGCTTACGACCCAACAAATTTATATGCTTTAAAAATTAAAGATGCTTCAACTGCTTCCATGATAAATGGAAAGGGAGAATTTCAAATAAAACCTTTAATGACGTTTTTAGCAGATCCTAATACAGATCCTAATCATATGTATGAGAAATTATTATTGGGAAATGTTAAATCATCATTATCTAGAGAAGAATTTATTTTTAGTTTTGAAAATATATTAGAAATAATAAATAATAATATAAGTTTATTAGATGATGCTTATGAGAATATTCATGGTGATTTAGAGTTTATTAATAGACAAACAGATGAAATTGGGGGAAATTATAGATCATTAAAAAAAATAAAAAAAGAAAATAATAAAATATCTTTAAATATTCGTTATTAATAATTTCTTAACTTTTTTGATTACTACATAGAAATTGTAAAATCAAGTAAATGCTAATAATGAAGAAAAAATCCTATATCTATAGTAGCTTCACGGAAAATATAATCAATCATTTAATTGGATGTTATAGTAATCTAATTGAAAAAATGTATAGTAAATTTTATCTAAAGTAGATTAAAGTAAATAATCCCATTAATAAACAATAAATTGAAAATTTCCATAATTTACCATTTTTAACTAATTTAGCTAGCCACTTATAAGCAAAATAGGTAACGACTAAAGAACACATAAAACCGGCTAAATAAGGAAGGAACACCATTCCTAATTGATTATCTTTTAAAATATCAATAGCTCCTAGACCAAAGGTGGCAATACTAACCGGAAAATATAAAATAAATGTATATTTTAAAGCGGTTTCTCTTTTAAAGTTACGAAGTAGACAACCTACTAAAACAGTACCACTACGAGAAATACCAGGGAATATAGCGACTGCCTGTAAAAGACCAATTAAAATGGCATCTTTATAAGTAATATCATTATCTTCTTTCGTTCCCTTTATATTTCTGATTAAAAATAAAGCTAAAGCGGTGATTAAAAAGGCTAAACCAACAATCTTTGGTGTAGATAAAACATTTTCAATTTTATCTTTAAATAATAAGCCTATAATGCCGGTAGGAATTGTACTAACTACTATTAACATACAATATTTAAAGGCATTTTTATAGGTCTTTTTTTTATCTTCTTTACCAAATAAATAACCAAAGAATCCTTTTATTAAATTAATTATATCTTGGCGAAAGATAAATAAAATAGCTAAGAATGAAGCAAAATTGACGATTATTTCAAAATTTAAGTCATTAAACATATTAGTATTAAATAAGTTTCTAAAAACTAGCAAATGTCCACTTGAAGAAATAGGCAAGGGTTCCGTTATTCCTTGAATAATACCTAAAATTATATATTTTAATATTTCCATTTATATCACCTAGTATTAATTATATAATAAAAAATAATTTTAAGAAATAAAATTATAATGGTGAAAGGCAATGTGGCGAATTTTATGCTTTCTTTTAGGAATATTTTTATGTGCTTTAGGATTATCATATGCAATTTTATACCTAAATTTAATTACTATGGGGTATACTTTTTTAGAATATGTTAAATTTATAATTAGAAGATTAGAATGTAACTGTTTCCTTTTGGGAATGTTTTGCATATATTTATCAGTAAAAAGGTGGGGAAAAAATGAACTTTTTTTACGACATATTAATCAATCTAAATGATAATAGAGCATTCATGTTTTATGAATGGAGTAAACAAGATAATGTAATCCATTTAAAAAAAACACCGATATTTAAAGTTAATACTAAGGATCTAAAAGTTTTTATAAATTATAATATTAAAGTGGATAAAGAATTTTTGGATTTGATTTATAATAAAACTGAAAGTTATGATCAGAATAATAAATATATTGAATATATGGCTTTATTTTCTGATGAAAATAATTCTATCTTATTAGAGTTTGATCAGGAGGGCAATTCGATCTTTCGCAGTCACTTGCTTTTAGAAGAAGAACTTGATGTTTTAGAAATTGCCTATTCTTTAAAAAAAGAAAATATATCATATCAAAAAAAAGAACCTTTATTAAATTATAAGGAATTACGTCAAGTAAGAAATGTTAAGCATTTTTTAGAATTAGAACTGAAAACGCTTTATGAAGAAAAAAATATTTCTAAACTGCGTTATTTATACAATGAAATATTTAATCGTGATAATAATGATTTAAAAGATATGTATGAGGAACTTTTAAAAATAATAAAAAGTGACTTTAATGAAAGTCACTTACAACTTTTAGAAATTGTGAAGTTATCCTATAAACATTTATCGACTTAAACCAACTTTTTCATAAACTTCATTTAATTTAGCTTGAGCTATAGTTCGGGCTTTTTTAATACCTTCATCTAAAACGGTATCCACCATATTGGAATCAATAATTTTTTGGTATTTACTTTGTAAATCAATTAAAAATTGTTTCACTTCTTCCGCAACAGCTTTTTTAAAAGTGCCATAATTACTATCTTTAAATTCCGTTTCTACCTCGGCTATAGTTTTATTACTTAAAGCACTATAAATAGTCATTAAATTCGAAATACCTGGTTTATTTTGCAAATCATACTTAATTTGATTATCCGAATCGGTAACAGCTCCCATTATTTTTTTGACAGCTTTATCAGGATCTTCTAAAAGAGTGATACAACCCTTAGGATTATCTTCCGTTTTACTCATCTTTTTAGTAGGATTTTGCAAATCATATATTTTTTCCCCCGTTTTAGGAATAAATGGTTCTGGAATTTTAAAAGTTTCGCCATAACGATTATTAAATCTTTCAGCGATGTTGCGCGTTAATTCGACATGTTGTTTTTGGTCGATACCTACAGGGACCACATCGGCATCATATAAAATTATATCCGCCGCCATTAAAGTAGGGTAAGTGTAAAGGCCACAAGTGATGGCATTAGCACTTTTGTTTTTACTCTTATCTTTAAATTGAGTCATGCGATTAAGCTCACCAATATAAGAATTACATTCTAAAACCCATCCTAAGTTATTATGATAATTATTTTCTGATTGTAAGAAAATCGTTGTTTTTTTAGGGTCTAAACCACTAGCTAAGTAAATTGCAACTAAATCTCTTGTTCTTTTTTTTAACTCTTCTTTATCATTATATACAGTTATCGCATGCAAATTAGCCACAAATATAAAAGATTCATAATCATTTTGCATATCGACAAATTGTTTAATTGCTCCTAAATAATTTCCTAAAGTTAGCTCACCCGTAGGTTTAATTCCGGAAAGTAAACGTTTCATTTGTATCACCTACAAGTAAGTTTACCATAATTATGTATAATTTGGAAATAAAAAGACAAAATAAAATTAAAAGGAGAGAGAGATATGAAAAAGTTTTTAGTTGCTTTTGTCCTTCTTTTTGGTTTAGTAGGATGTACAATTGGGCCAGCCAATACGCCAAGTAAAGCAGTAGAAGAATATTTAGATCGTTATATTGACAATAGTGATGTAGTTATGGATGAATTAGATGAGTATGTAGATGATCGTAATGAATTAGACGATGACCAAAAAGGTACTTACAAAGAAATCTTAAAAAAACAATATAGCGATATGAAATATGAAATCACTGACGAAAAATATGATGGCGATAATGCAGTTGTTACGGTAAAACTAACAGTTTATGATTTATATAAAGTTCAAAAAGATGCCGATAAACATTTAGCTGATAACCCTGATGAATTTAAAAATGAAGAAGGGGCCTATGATGCTACTAAATTCACGAAATATAAACTAGACCAAATGAAAGATACAACGGATACAGTGGAATATACTTTAGAAATAAATGTTTCTAAAGTAGATAATACTTGGGAAGTAGAACAATTAAGCAACGAATCTTTGCAAAAAATTCACGGAATTTATAATTATGAAAACGAAAGCTTAGAACAATAAGCTTTTTTCAGTTGTTATTTAATATCATAAATGATAAAATTGGCTTGAGTAAGTGACAATATGAATAATGATATTAATAGAGCTTTAAGACCAATAAAAAAAGGTTTTGCTTTTATGATAGAAACGGGAACTAAACCAATTACCCATGTTACAGGCACTTTAATAACAGCTCCTTTAAAGGGTTTAAACAATTTAGTAGTAAGAAAAATAAATAATCCGGGAATTTATAGTGGTGCAAGAGTAACAAATGCCACTAATAAAATGCAAGGATATTTTGATAGTATTCCTAAAAAATTAGGAAATACAATTAGAGGACTCTAAAATGGAAGATTACAATTTTGAAATTGAAGATGCCTTAGGTCGTAAAGTTGTTTTAAATTGTCTAGCGACAATTAAGGATAATGATAATAACGAAGATTATTTAATATATACTGATGGTGCTTTTGATGAAGAAGGCGATCCGGTTTTGTATGTTGCCCAAGTGGTAAATGCCGGGGATTCTGTAACTTTAGAAGAAGTCACAGATTACGAACATATTGATGTAATTACCAAACAATTAGATAAGATAATACAAGAATATAAAGAAAAAACTGCTGATTAATTATCAACAGTTTTATTTTGGATTTCATTACTAAGCTGTAAGCAAGAAGATTTGACATAAACTTCTTGATCGGCATATTTAACTTTTGACCAATTACCATCTTCGGAAATACCTAAACGATCAAGGGTAGAACCCGTTGGGATAATGCCAGACTTTTCGGAATTATTATAATCGTTATAATATTCGGCTTCACTAATTGTTGTAACTTTATCGTTTATATCTTTAAATGTTAAAGTAGTCTTTTCTTCAGTGGTAGGCTTATTTTGTTTTTCCTCTTCTGGTTCTTTTGCGGGAGCATCAGAAGTGTATTTAAAATAAGCTATGTTCATATCAACATTTCCTTTGATACCAGGAACACTTCCTTTAGATGTATGTTGCCACATTTGATAAGAACCAGTATAATCTGTTTTATCTGTATAATGAGCTAGCCAGAATTTCATATTGCCAAACCTTGAAACTTCAAAATAATTAAGATAAGCATTTTTACTAGCATACATCATTGGTGTATAGCCTTTAGATTTAACATAATTTAGGAAAGCTAAAGCATTGTTAGTATTCGCCGTTTTTCCTAGGTTAGCACATCTACCTTCTAAAAAGTTTTCAAAATCATAAACAACGGGATAGGTAATTTTATATTTTTTGATAAGCTCAACTGTGTATCTGGCTTCTTCAATAGCTTCTGCTTCGTTTATAGCGGCAGAATAGAAATAAATACCTACTTTAATACCATTTTTTATGGCACCTGATATATTTTGCTCGAAATAAGGATCCATTAAAATTTCTCCTGAACCGTATCCTCGATAGCCGCAGCGGATTATGGCAAATTCTACGCCACTATTTGCTACGGTTTTCCAATCAATATTACCATTCCATTTTGAAACATCAATACCAATAGAATTTCCTTGTGTTTCATATAAAGATTTTGCTTCTTCTATTGTTGTTTCTTTAGCTTGAACTAAAGAGTTATCAGTATACTGTTTTTCCGTATCTTCTTTATCGTTAATAGGGGCTTTTTTAATAACTATCGGTTTTTCTTCCACTACTTCAGGAATTGCTTCGGGTTCTTCTTGGGCTTCGGTATTATAAATAGTTAACAGTTGGGTAGTAGTTTCATAAACGGTTAAAAGTTTTTTTTCGTGTTTTTTCATATAAACAATATAAGAGATAGAAGCAATTTCAATTGTTAAAGCAAAAGCTAATACAATTAATATAATTTGAATTTTATGTTTAGTAATCGTATTTTTAAGTTCTTGTTTTTTGTCTTTCATAATGCTAGCTCCTATCTTTATTACATATTTATACTAACATAACCAGTTAGGAAAACCAAGATTTAATTTGGGAAAGGAAAGATTTTTTTTCTTTACTTTCGCGTTTTTGAGAATAAATATTTTCTCGGCTGATTTCTTGATTTCCTAGCTTTATCGAAAGGTAACCGACAACAGGGCTAGAGTTTTCTTCAGGTTTATATAAATTAACTTTAATATTGATATTCTTTTTTTCTTCTCTAGTTAACATTATGTTTACATCTTTTTTTATGTAAAGCTCATCATTTTTATACGCATTATCGGTAATTTGATATTTTTTATGATCAACTATTTTAACTAAATCGTATTTAGCAAAATATTGTTCATATAGTTTTTGATGATTGGCAAAATCATTAGGATCATTTAGGGTCACAGCAATTAATTTTTCTTTGCCTTTTTGAGCACTCGTAACTAAAGTTCTGCGCGCTTTTTGGGTAAATCCGGTTTTACCACCCGTTGTAAATTCGTAATTCCTTAATAATTTGTTTTTATTTTGCCAGACGTAAGTTTTTTTATTAGTTTTAACTGTATAGGTTTTCGTTTTCGTAATTTTTTGAAAAGTTTTATTGTGCATCGCTTCTTGCATTAATAAAGCCATGTCATAAGCTGTGGAAGTATTTCCCGTTCCATTTTCTTCTTCTAAGCCGTGGGGATTATAAAATATGGTTTTTTCCATGCCTATTTCCTGCGCTTTATTATTCATGAGTTCGACAAATTTTTGGGGAGTTTTACCAACGCTTTTGGCAATGACTAAAGCCGCGTCATTACCACTTCTGAGCATCAAGCCATATAATAAATCTTCTAATGTTAATTTTTCACCCACTTCAATATAAATCGCTGAGCCATATGCTTTTAAAACATCTTCATCGACCGTAATTTTTTTCTTTAAATTTCCATTTTCAATAGCGACGAGGGCGGTCATGATTTTGGTGGTACTCGCAATTAACTTGGGTTCATAAGCATTTTGACTAAACAATACTCGTTTGGAGTTGGCATCAATTAAAATCGCACTTTCGGCCGATAACGCATAAACTTTAATAGGCATTAAAATAAGAAATAAAAAAATTAATTTTTTAAGCATTTAATTATCACCATTATAAATATATCGGGATTTAAAGGCTTTTATGCTTAAGAAAAGGAGAGGACAATTTGAAACAAAAACTATCGACTCTGACCAAAGGATATTTTTACGGATTAATATCCAGGCCAGTTTTTATTGCAAGTCTAATAGCTTTATTTAGTGAAAATCAATATATAAATAAAGGGGCTATGATAACTACTTTGGTTAGTATTTATTTTTATACTAAATATTTTAATTTAACTAAATTTATAAAGAATGCGGATACTTTAAAAGATTTTAAAGATGAACTTTTAATATTGGGTGTGACAGAAGCAGATTTAAATAAATATTTAAGAAAACTTTAAATTTACGACTAAGATATTTACCGATTTAATATAATTTATTGGTGAGAAAATGATTAATATTATTTGGGGAGTAATGATTGTCATAGGCATAATTTATGGTCTTATATCGGGGAATATTGAAGCTATAAATAATGAAATTATTGTTAGTGGCAAAAAAGGATTAGATATGATTTTGGAAATGCTTCCCATATTAGTCATTTGGATGGGACTTATGAAAATTGCAGAAGAAAGCGGTTTGCTAAAAAAAATTGCTAATCTTTTTTATCCGGTTTTAAGCAAACTTTTTCCTTCTATTCCCAAAGGAAATAAAGCTTTAGGTTATATAGCTAGTAATATTGCTGTCAATATGATGGGGTTAGGTTCAGCGGCGACGCCTTTTGGTCTTAAAGCAATGGATGAAATGCAAAAAATAAACCAGAAGAAGGATACAGCGACGGACGCCATGATTACCTTTTTAGTTTTGAATACCAGTGGCGTGACTTTAATACCAACGACAGTAATTTCGCTGCGGATGTTAAGTGGCAGTGCCCATCCAACGGAAATCATTTTGCCGGCAATCTTAGCGACGTTTTGTGCTTCCGTTGGCGGTCTTAGTTTAGATTATTTAATAAGAAGGAGACATAAATGAATAAGATTTCAATCATTATTATCCCCATTATTGTTTTAGGAATAGTTATGTATGGCTATAAAAAGAGACTTAATATTTACGATGCTTTTTTGGCAGGAGCTAAAGAAGGACTAGTTAGTGCTTTTAATATTTTTCCTACGTTAATTGCAATGGTTTTTGCTATTAATATTTTTTTAAAGAGTAATTTCATTGGCTTTATCTTAGGTTTTTTAAAGCCCGTTTTTAAATTTTTAAGTATTCCTTTAGATATTTTACCAATGGCCATATTGCGTCCGATATCTGGTTCTTCCACTTTAGTTATTATGAATAATCTTTTTGAAAATTTTGGCCCTGATTCTTTTGTCGGCCGTTTAGCTTCTATAATTCAAGGTTGTACCGATACAACTTTTTATGTGATGACCTTATATTTTGGTAGCGTCAAAATTTTAAAAACGAGATACGCTATTAAAGTGGGCTTATTTGCTGATTTATGTGGGATAGTTGCAGCCTTTATTATTGCTAATTTATTTTTTTAAACTAAATAATATGGTATAATACCCTTGCGAGGGAAAAAATATGGAAAGATTACAAAAGGTGATTGCCAGTAGTGGCTATGCTTCCAGACGCAAAGCGGAGGAGTTAATTAAAGCCGGAAAAGTTTATGTTAATGATCAAAAAGTCACTCAACTTGGAACAAAAGTTAATCCTAGCGATGATATTAGAATTGATGGCCAGCATTTAACTTTAGAAAAAAAAGAATATTATCTTTTAAATAAGCCAAGAGGAATAATTAGTAGTGCCCATGATGACAAAGGGCGCAAGACTGTTGTCGATCTAATTGAAACAAATGCCCGCATTTATCCAATTGGTAGACTTGATTATGATACAACGGGTTTAATAATTTTAACTAATGATGGCACTTTAGCGCAAAAGCTTGCTCACCCTTCCCAAAAGGTGGAAAAAACTTATATTGCCAAACTAGATAAGATTTTAACTACTGAAGACTTTTATCAATTAAAAAAAGGAGTAGTGATTGAAGGGAAAAAAGTAATTCCGACTAAACTTAAAATAAAAAGCAAAGATAAACAAAAACAGACCTCGTTAATTACTATTTCCATAGTAGAAGGTCGAAATCATATTGTCAAAAAAATATTTAATCAATTAGGCTATGATGTAAAAAAATTAAAAAGAGAAAGTTATGATTTTCTCACCTTAGGTAATTTAAAATCCGGAGAATATCGCGAACTTTCTTTAGAAGAAATCAAAAAATTATATAGATAACAGGGTGGTTTATAATGAATAGTGATGTATTAATAACAAAGTATCGCAATAAAAAAAGTGTAACAACAAAAGAAATATTGGCTTTAGGATATAATAAGCATAACATTGAAAAAATGCGCAGAGAAGGAATTATAGTCCGTCAAAAACGGGGAATTTATAAAGTAGTAGAAAATCGAAACTTTAGAGATTTAATGGCCGAAGTCCGTCATTTAGAAAAATGTCATAACTATGAAGAAGCGATAATATACGCTCAAGAAGCTTGTAAATTGCAAACTAATATTAAAGCCGATTTATCTATCTTGGCCGACTTAATTATTTTAGAACGCTATGAAGAAGCTTCGACAAGTGTCCAAAAAATATTAAAAACTTATTTAAATGGGGAGAAAATTTTGCAATATTATAAGAATTCTTTTAATATATTAGTAAATATTTTAAATTATTTTTATCCTTTACATCCTTCTATATTGAAACAAGTTCCTCCTAAAACCGAAAAATTTAAGAGAAAAGATGCTGGCACTCTGTATTACATAGCGGCGGTAGACCATTTAGAAAATAATTCTTTAGCTATAGCCCAACAAAATATTGAAAAATCTTTAGCGCAAATTCCTTATAAATTTGGACCAAGATTTTTTATGACTCAAACCCTTAATATTTTAATTCCAGAAATTTTTAATAAACAAAAAGAACAAGAAGGTTTTACTGAGGAAGGCGTTATAAAACTCAAAGAATTATCTGCGCAGATTACAAAGCAAATCCTTGGCCTAGTTATGAGTAATAAATATGAAGAGGCTAAGAAATTACTAGAAAAGAAAATAGATATCGATCGAAGAAGTTGCCAAATTAACCAAATATATAATAAGAATATTTTAATTTTGCTTACTGAAATCCAAAATTTACAAAGAAATGGCCAATCTTCTTATAAAAATAGTAAAACAACATTTTCTAACACATCAACTACTGATTTTAAGCTAGAAAGATATATTAGATTACATGATTTTCAAAATGCCTATAAAGTCGCTTGTCACTATAAATGTAACTTGTTAATAAAAACTCTTTTGAAAAAAATAGATAACTATAATATTGCTTTAAGCGAAATGGCTTCTAAAGACGATATAATTAATGAATCACTCGAAAAAATAATTAGAGACAACCAACAATATAACCATAATACAATTTTACAAAAAATTAATTACTATCTAGCATCTAAAAAGTTATCACTATTTGCTTATAATATAGCCTGCCTTAATATTGCTAAAAGATTATATATTGCCCGTTGTTTTGAACTAGGAGACTTATATTATTATAAGGCGATGCCAGGAGAATTTAAAAGCCCTGAACTTTATCAAGGGGTAGCCCGCTATAAAGAAAAAATAAAATTAGTTCGAGATTATATCCAAGAACAACAAAAAAAGCACCAATAGGTGTTTTTTTAAGACTCACTTTTGGTAGCCATAACTTTTGAGGCTTGTTGATAATCAGCATCCATAGTTACATCACCTTCGTAAGCATCATCAGTTTTAGCTAGTCTTATAGCTGCAGTAGGGCAAGATTCAATCGCCGTTTGTAAAGCTTCGCTTTTTAAATTTTCATTAGAAATTACTTCGGAAAGTCCATCACTATCAAAATCAAAGTGCTCAGCATCAATACTTACGCAAGCACCACAGCCAATACATTTACTTTTTTCAACATCTAAAATATCCATACCACATCTCCTTTTCCTTTATATGTATGTAAACTACTAATACAATTATATACTACTCTTGACAATAATTGCAATCTTTAAGTTTGAAAATTGAGCAAGATATGATATCATTATACTGGAGTGGTTCACATGAATAGTAGGATGGATAAATATAATAATGCTAATACCCGAATTGGTAAAAGAACACAAAAAAATGAGGAGCTTTATAAACAAGTAAACAAACAAAACATACAAGATTTTAATGTGAATTCAAATGCAACTGTTTTAAGTGATAATGGTACAAGTATAGACTTAGATATATTAAAAGATATGCTTGATAAAAAGTATAAAGAAACAAATACAAGAAAACCTCTAGATTTAGATTTTCCTATAGATGATGAACCTTTAGATTTAGAACAAACCAAAGAATATGATATCAATGCTATTTTAGAAAAAGCTCGCGAAAATAAAACTGTTGATTATGAGAAAGAGCGTCTTAAAAAAGTACGTGATACGCAATATGACATTTTAAAAAATTTAAACTTAAATAAACCAGAAGAAGAACCAGAACCAACTAAAGAAGAAGAAAAATTAATGACCTTAATCAATACGATAACATTAAATGAACAAAACAGTAAAGAAAAAGAACTAGATCCTTTAGATTTATTTAAAGATTTAAAAGGTAGTGAAAATACGCAAGTTATCGAAGGTTTAAAAGAAGAAGTAGAAAAAGCCAAAACAGCTCCCATAAAAATAGTCGAACCTAAAGAAGATGAGGAACAAATAGATAACTCATTTTATACAAAATCATTAGGTATTTCGCGAAAAGATTTTGAAGACTTTAAAGATTTAGAAAAAGATGTTAAATCTAATAAAGTCTTAGTGACGGTTTTAACAATTATTATTATTTTGGCTTTCTTATTTGGAATATTTTTATTTTTAAATATTTATTTTGACTGGGGTATAATTTAATTACTTCTTTTTTTTTGCATAATATTTAATATGAAATTAAAACGCAAATTAAAAATTAAACCTCTAAATTATCTAATAATAATTATTTTATTAGTTTTTAGTGTATCTTTTTTGATGATTCATCGCTTTAATCAAAAAATCAGTCCCAAAATGATTAAAGTTATTGAAAATAAAATAAATAAATTGAGTAATGATATAATTATGGATAGTTTTAATAGTCAACTTTTAAATAAGCATGATATTAATAATATCTTGAAAATCACCAAAAATAAAGAAGAGGAAATTATTGCTGTTGATTTTGATTTAGAAAAAGCCTATCAAATATCTTTAAACTTGACTAAAAATATTAAAAAATCTTTAAAAGAGTTACCGAATACTAAATTAAGTGATGAATATTTATTAAAATCTCAAGGAAATAATGGTTATATTATTTTATTACCAGTAGGTTTAGCTACAAATAACAATTATTTAGCTAATTTAGGTCCTAAGATTCCTGTTAAAGTAACTTTTATTGGTAACTTAGTAACAGGACTTAAAACGAAGGTTAAAGATTATGGAATTAATAGTGCTTTAATTGAAGTTTATATTAATATATCTTTAAGTGAAGAAATATTAATTCCTTATGTTAGCAAAAAAATAAATAATAGTACCCAAATTTTATTATCTTCTCAAATGATTGAAGGAGTTGTTCCGGATATATATAATGGCTTACTCGAAAATAGCAGTTCTTTAATAAACGTTCCTTTAAAATAAATAAATTACATTTCTAGACTTTAGATGAGGAATTTGCTAAAATAGGAATGTAAGAAGGTGAGTTAAATGCCAAACGATGCTTTGTTAAATGCTATATCTAAATATACTCATAATAAAGAAGATATATCTTTTGAAACAAATATCGTACGCATTTTAATTCATATATATAATGAAGTTGATTTTTTAAAACCCTTTCTTTTACATGATTATAATTTAATTGATTCAAATCTCTTAAAATATGGATTACCAAAAGAAGAATTAAGTAAATTTAAAGAAAAATTTAATGAATATATGCTTAATCATAATAATGATGCCTTTTTAACTATATATAAAATTATTATGGATATGATTTTTTATAAATACAAAAATAAGTTTATAACTGATGATGAAGTAAAGGAGTATGAAAAGATATTTTTTCAAGGTCGAAGCGTGGAGGCTTTAAATAAATATTGGGATCAAACCCTTTATAAAATTAATAATAAATTATCTTTTACTAAGATAAGTAATAAAGCTTTTAATCCCTATGGATATTATTTACAAGGAAAAAATATGCATGATATTAAGGAAATGCCTGATAAAAAATTATATTATTTAAATCGTCGAAAAGTGCGTGACTATAATGCTAATATTGCTAATGCCAATCTATTCAAAAAATTCAATAAAGTTATTCACAAGGAAATGCTGCCCAAAAATTTATCGAGTGGTAATGGATTTGTTGATATCTTAATGATATTAAGTTTTATAGCTACAGAAGTAATGGTTGGAGCCATTATAGCTGTACAAATGATAGTGAGGTAGAACATGGAAAAAATAGTATTAGAAAATACCGAATACGAATTAATTAAAAATGTTGCTGATGGCTTTAATTTAGAAGTATTAACAGAAAAATACACAGATTATTTTGAGCCATTTGATTATGTAGTAGGCGATTGGGCCTATGGCAAACTTCGTTTAAAAGGTTTTTGCGAAGCTGACAATAAAAATTACAAATCTTTTAATGATAAAGAAAAGATTGAAGATTATATTAAAGAAAAATGTGCTTATGGTTGTAAATGGTTCGTTTTAAAGAAAGTTAGCAAATAAAATAGCTATTTTTAAATTTAAATGATAAAATAAGGACAAGATTAAGGAGTGTTTTATGGAAAGTTTAAAATCAATTTGGAAAAATATGTCAGATACAAGCAAAATGCTTATTAAAATATTATTAGGAATTATATGTGGCATGTTAGCTTTATTTATGATTGTCTTAGTAGTAAGAATAGCCAGAGGTGGAGGCTCTAGCAATTATAGTAAATTAGAAAATCAATTAATAAAAGCTGCCGAAAAGTATTATAAAGATAATAAAAGTGAGTTACCAGATAATGGGGAAGAGACAGCTGTTACTATTGATAATTTAGTGAGTGGTGAATATATAAAACCTATAGAAAAATATGTTAAAAAAGGTGTTAGTTGCTCAGGAAATGTAACAGTGTTAAATAATAGTAAGAAATATACTTATATCCCTTATCTAGATTGTGGGGATAAGTATTCTACTAAACTTTTAAGTGATACGATAATTAGCGACAATAACGTGGTGGAAGAAGGATCTGGCCTTTATCTAGATGAAGCAAATAATTATATTTTTAGAGGCGAATATGTTAATAATTATCTTAACTTTGCTGATCAAACATGGCGTATTTTAAAGGTTTATGAAGATGGCACTGTCAGATTATTTTTACCGACCCCTATAAAGACTCATAAAAATAGTAAATGGGATGATCGCTTTAATACTGAAATAAATTCTGATGTCGGAATAAACGATTATTCCGTAAGTCGTATAAGAGAAAAATTAAATCTTTTATACAATGATGACAAAGTATTTAATGAAACACAAAAAGCACTTATAAAACCGCAAACTTTATGTATTGGGGCTCGCAGTGAAGATAGTACTGATATATCTGATGCTGAAGAATGTTCTGAAACCTTAGAGGGAGATTATATTGGTTTATTACAATTAAATGAATATTTGCAAGCTAGTATTGATGAAAATTGTGATTCTACTTTAAATCATAGTTGCGCTAATTATAACTATTTAGCAGATATTGGTAAATCTTACTGGACTATTACGCCAGCAGCCGAAGATTCTTATCATAATTATCGTATTTCTAAATATCCATTTAAAGCCAGAACTACAAATACTTCAAATTTAATGATTACAATAAATATTAGTGGTAAAATTACTCTTGAAAATGGAAATGGCTCTAAAGAAAATCCTTATATTATAAAAGGCGAAAAATTAAAAAAATAATTTGATAATAACAAATTATTTTTTTTTAATAAGCAATTCATCAGAATTGCCACGACCAGAAAGGTCGTGGAATAAATCCACCCGCTATGCGGGTGAG
>CANQQP010000018.1 GCA_947626055.1 uncultured Bacilli bacterium
ACAACACTTTTGGACTATATTCGTAATTCTCATGTTGTCGATGGGGAATTTGGAGGAATTACCCAACATATTGGAGCTTATCAAATTGAACATAATGGTAATAAGATAACTTTTATTGATACTCCGGGTCATGCGGCTTTTACCGAAATGCGTGCCCGTGGTGCGAGTGTCACCGATATCGTTGTTATTATCGTTTCGGCTGATGATGGGGTAATGCCGCAAACTAAAGAAGCTGTCGATCATGCTACTTCGGCTAAAGTACCAATTATTGTGGCTGTTAATAAAATAGATAAACCTAATGCGAATCCTGAAAAAATTAGAACCGAAATGGCGGAAATAAATATTACACCGGAAGAATGGGGTGGAAATGTTCCATTTGTAAATATCTCGGCCAAATCAGGAGAAGGTGTAGATTTACTTTTAGAAACTATATCAACAATTGCGCAAATGAATGAACTTAAAGCTAATCCAAAAAGATACGCAATGGGTTCTGTAATTGAATCTAAAATAGATAAAAATATTGGTGGTATCGCCTCTATTCTTATTCAAAATGGAACTTTAAGAATTGGTGATCCAATTGTTGTGGGCCATTATTTTGGTAAAGTTCGTACTATGAAAAACGATTTAGGTGAACAAGTGGTTGAAGCTGGGCCATCAACACCGGTAGAAATTACAGGCCTTTCTGGCAATCCTTCGGCCGGAGATAAATTTATGGCTTTTGAAACGGAAAGCCAAGCTAAAACTATCGCTGCCAAAAGAGAGGCGACAGCTAAAGAAAATAAAAATAAAAAAGAAGTTGTTTCTTTAGATGATTTATTTGATCATATTAATGCCGGTAATAAAGAGATAAATGTAGTTTTAAAAACTGATGTGCGAGGCAGCGAAGAAGCAGTAAGAAATGCTTTAGAAAAAATCGATGTTGAGGGAGTAAAAGTTAATATAATTCGCTCGGGTATTGGAACTATTACAGAAAGTGATATTGTTTTAGCTAATGCTTCTAATGCTATCGTGATAGGATTTAATGTTTCGCCAAGTGCTATGACTAAAGAAATTGCTAAGGAATATTCCGTGGAAATCCGTTTATATACTATTATTTATAAAGTAGTAGAAGAAATGGAATTAGCTATGAAGGGTATGTTAGATCCCGAATTTGAAGAAAAAATTCTGGGAACTGCTGAGGTAAGACAAATATTTAAATTTTCCAAAGTTGGTACAATTGCCGGATCTTATGTAACAGACGGAATTATTAAAAATGCTTCAAGTGCCCGTGTAATTCGCGATGGCGTTATTATTCATGATGGTAAAATATCCAGTGTCCAAAGAGGAAAAGATGCTGCAAAAGAAGTTAAAAAAGGTTTTGAGTGTGGTATTACGTTAGAAGCTTTTAATGATTTAAAAGAAAAAGATATTATTGAATGCTATGAAATGGTGGAAATAAAAAGGGGCTAAATGAAGAGATTGTTTTAAAATCTCTTTTTTGATATACTTTTTTTAGGTGATTAACATGTCAGATATTAAGATTAAAAGAATAGCTAGTCAAATAGCTAAAGAAGTAAGTGATATATTACAAAACGAATCCCGTGATTATAATTTTAAAACTGTAACAATAACTGGTGCTGAGGTAACTAGTGATTTAAGTTTTGCGAAAGTCTATTTTACTTTAATGAACGAAGAGGAAAAAAACAAGATTCAAAAAGAATTAGAGGAAGCAGCTGGTTTTATTCGTAAAGAAATAGCCCAGAGAATAGATATAAGACATACGCCAAAGATTTCTTTTTGCTATGATAAATCTATTGAATATGGCAATAATATTGAAAGAATTATTCAAAATCTCCATGAAGAAAAAGATGAAATATGAATCAAATAATTATTGTTAATAAGGAAAAAGGTTCGACAAGTCGCGATGTAGTCAATAAATTAAATAGAATTTTAAATACGAAAAAAATTGGCCATACGGGTACTTTAGATCCTATTGCCAGTGGGGTTTTAGTCGTTTGCGTAGATGAAGCTTTAAAACTATGTGAATTGCTAACGTCTACTACTAAAGAGTATATCGCTTTTATTAAGTTGGGCATGCAAACAGATAGTGGTGATGTAACAGGGAAAATAATCGCCCAACAAACTATTCCTTTTTTAACTAAAAAGCAGATTCAAAGCGTACTAGAATCTTTTATGGGGTCTAGCATTCAAGAGGTTCCCATTTATTCAGCTGTTAAAGTAAATGGCAAAAAACTCTATGAATATGCACGGAATAAGGAAAAAGTTGAACTACCTAAAAGAGAAATTTTTATTTCTCATATAGAATTATTAGAATTTTATGAAGATACTATTAAGTTTAAAGTAACAGTTTCTAAAGGGACATATATTCGAAGTTTAATAACCGATATTTGTAAAAAATTAGGAACAATTGGCACTATGAGTGATTTAATTAGAACTAAACAAGGAAACTTTGCCATTGAAAATAGTTATCTTTTAAAAGATATTGAAAAGGGAAAATATAATTATCTTAAAATAGCTGATGTCTTAGCTGATTTTCCTCACCAAGAATTAACTACATCTGAATATCAAAAAGTAAAAAATGGAGCTTTAATGCCGAATTTAGATAACAACCCTTTGACTGTTTATTTATATCAGAATCAAGTAGTGGCAATATATCAAATTTATGTCAAAGATAAGACGAAAAAGAAGCCATATCGCATTTTTAATACAAATTTAGATAAAAATTGATATAATGGTGATAGTAGAAAGGAAGTAAAATGAAGAAATTTAAGTTAGTAGTAGCATGTCTAATAGCCATTTTATTAACTGGGTGTGTTAAATTTAATGCTAATATGGACATCAAAAAAGATAAGTCAATGGATTTTTCTATTATTTATGCGGTTAATTCTTCTTTATTAGGTAATGAAGAATTACTAAGTGCTGATAATAAAAAATCATTAGAAGACCAAGGTTTTACAATTAGTGATTACAATCAAGATAATATGAAAGGATTCACTGTTAAAAGAAACATTGCTAATATTGATAAAGTAAGTAATGAGGGTGATGTCCAATATAGTTTATCAAATATCATGGATGAAAAATCAGAAAGTAAGTATATATTTAAAGTAAAAAAAGGATTACTTAAAAACACTTATACAGCGAAGTTAAAATTTGATGCTGAAGATAGTGATTTAAGTAATGATGCTAATTTAGATGATACGCAGTGGGATACTCAAGCTGATACTGATGATTCTTTAGATTTAGATTCGTTTGGCTCAGATGCTGATTTTTCAAGTATGATGAGTAGTATGGATTTGAGCTTTAATGTAACTTTACCTTATTCAGCATTAAGTAATAATGCCACGAGTACTAATGATGATAATAAAAAATTAACTTGGACTTTAACCGCTACTGATACAAAAACTATTGACTTTGAGTTTGAACTTTATAATATGACTAATATTTATATTGGTTGTGGTATTATTATTTTAGTTCTAATTTTAATGATTGCTATAGTATTAAACAAAAGAAATAATAGCACTAATAATATGGATAATAATGTTAGTCCGGATATAAAGCCAACAACAGAAAATAATAAAGCGGAAATTTAGCTTTATTATTTTTTTATGCCAAAATTTAGTTGATTTCCGGGAAACTATGTAATATAATTAACTAGTAAGTTTTTACTTGGTAAAAAAACTCTCCGGTTTTTACGAGGTTTAAACTGTTATTAATAAAGGAGGAAGAAAACATGGCTTTAACAAAAGAAGCAAAAGCGAAACTTGTTAAAAAATATGGAAAAAATGAAAAAGATAGTGGAGCAACTGAAGTGCAAATTGCTATCTTAACAGAAGAAATAAATGAATTAACAGAACATTTAAAAATCCATATTCACGATTACCATTCAAAAAGAGGTCTTCTTCAAAAAGTTGGTAAACGTCGTAGTTTACTTGACTATTTAAAGAAGAAAGATGTTGTAAGTTATCGTAAATTAATTGAAGAATTAAATATAAGAAAATAGGCACAAAAGGATTTTTGTGTCTATTTTTTTAAATAGTAATTATGGAGGTAGAAAATGAAAAAAGTTTTTAAATTAGATTTTTTAGGAAAAAAATTAGTTGTTGAAACAGGCGAAATGGCTAAACAAGCAAATGGGAGCGTATTAGTAAGATATGAAGACACTGTAATTTTAACGGCAGCCGTTATGGGAAAAAATGCGGTAACACAAGATTTCTTTCCTTTAACCGTTTTATATAATGAAAAATTATATTCTGTTGGTAAAATCCCTGGTGGTTTTATCAAAAGAGAAGGGCGTCCTAGTGAAAATGCCACTTTAGCTGCTCGTTTAATTGATAGACCAATTAGACCAATGTTTGATGAAAACTTCCGCAATGAAGTTCAAGTTATTAATACTGTTTTATCAGTTAATCAAGATTGTTCACCAGAAATGACGGCGTTATTTGGGTCATCTTTAGCTTTAGGAATTTCCAATATTCCTTTTGATGGTCCTGTTGCCGGCGTTGTCGTTGGTAAAATTGGCAAAAATTTTATCATCAATCCTACCGCGGAGGAAACTGAGCAAAGTGAACTTTCCTTAACTGTCGCCGGAACTAAAGAGGCCATATGTATGGTGGAAGCGGGAGCTCATGAAGTTAGTGAAAAGGTAATGTTGGATGCTTTAATGTTTGGTCATGAACATATTAAGACATTATGTGAATTCCAAGAAAAAATTATTGCCGAAATTGGTCAAGAAAAAGTTGAAGTGGAATTAGCTAAAATTGATGAAGAATTGCAAAAAGCGGTGGAAGAATACTCTAAAGATGATATTTTAGCAGCTATTTGTATAAAAGATAAACAAGAAAGAGAAGCCAAAATTGCCGAAGTTAAAGAAGATGCTATTGGTAATTTTACGGAAATTTATGGACAGAGAGAAGATGCTGAGGAATACTTAAAACAAGTTAAGAAAATTCTGGATAAAATTGAGGCTGATGAAGTTCGTCGTTTAATTGCTGATAAAAAAATTAGACCTGATGGTCGTAAAATTGATGAAATTCGTCCTTTGGATGCGCAAATTGATTTATTGCCAAGAACTCATGGTTCGGCCTTATTCACTAG
The DNA here is from genome assembly GCA_947626055.1 of uncultured Bacilli bacterium. Classification (GTDB taxonomy): domain Bacteria; phylum Bacillota_I; class Bacilli_A; order RF39; family UBA660; genus HGM10766. Next base: position 5,095 of record CANQQP010000018.1, read on the forward strand.
AGGCCAAACACAATCTTTGGCTACGACCACTTTAGGAGCTATTGGCGAACATCAAATTTTAGATGGCCTAGGTTTAGAAGATTCTAAAAGATTTATGCTTCATTACAATTTCCCTGCTTTTAGTGTGGGAGAGACAGGGCGTTATGGGGCGCCAGGAAGAAGAGAAATTGGTCATGGGGCTTTAGGAGAAAGAGCTCTTTCTCAAGTTATTCCAAGTGAAGAAGAATTTCCTTATACTATTCGAGTTGTTAGTGAGATTTTAGAAAGTAATGGATCTTCCTCTCAAGCTACTATTTGTGCCGGTTGTCTTTCTTTAATGGCCGCCGGAGTTCCAATCAAAGCACCAGTTGCTGGTATTGCCATGGGTCTTGTTACTAAAGGTAGAAAATATACTATTTTAACGGATATTCAAGGTTTAGAAGATCATATGGGGGACATGGACTTCAAAGTCGCTGGAACAAGAGATGGTATTTGTGCTTTACAAATGGATATCAAAATAAAGGGCGTAACCAAAAACATTTTAAAAGAGGCTTTAGCTCAGGCTAAAAAAGCTCGTTTGGAAATATTAGATGTAATGGAAAATTGTATTTCTAAACCTCGTAAAGAGCTAAGTCCATATGCACCAAAGATTGCTACATTTAATATTGATCCTGAGAAAATTAAAGATGTTATTGGTCGAGGCGGAGAAATGATAACTAAAATCATTTTAGAAGCTAGCAATGTTAAATCAGTTAATGATAAAGATGCTGTTAAAGTCGATCTTGAAGATGATGGACGAGTAATTATTTATCATACTGATGAAGATATCATCAATAAAACTAAAGAAATGATTGAAGCCGTTGTTCGGGAAGTTGAACCAGGCGCTATTTATACAGGTAAAGTTGTCAAAGTAGAAGACTTTGGCTGCTTTGTAGAATTATGGCCAGGATGTGAAGGATTAGTTCATGTATCTCAACTTGATAACAAAAGAGTTGAACATCCGAAAGATATCGTTGCCGTCGGAGATGAAATTCGTGTTAAGGCTTTAGGTTATGACAATCGGGGCCGATTAAATTTATCTCGTAAAGATACTTTGCCAATCCCCGCAAAAAAAGAAAAAACTGACTCAAAAGCCAAAAAAAGTAAAAAGAAATAGTCTTAAAAGGCTATTTTTTTAAATATGATTTAATGGTGAGAAAATGAAAATAAAAAACAAAATTTTAATTTCTTTAAGTTATTTAATTTTAGTTATTTTGGGAGCTAATATTTTACTAAATAATCATGCTAATATCTCAACTATCATCGCTGCTTATATTTTTGTTGGGGTAGTTATGTTATTTATTTTTATTAAATTAGTTAATTATTGGGAAATTAAAAACATTCATAAAATAATCGCTAATATTCCCAAAGAGAATTGGGATTTTAACTCTCAACTATATCATTTAAAATTACTTTATAAAAATGAGCTTTTAAAAAGATGCTTAATCAAGAATTTGCATAGCCAAGGAATAGATTTAATTTATGAGAAAAATACTGATTTATTTTTACTTTCCAATATTAATCCGGCTACTAAATTAGATAAAAATATTTTTATTAATGACAAAAAATTTAATTTATTGCAAACGGTCAAAATTAATGTTAATAGTGTTAAATATGTATAAAGAAAAATATATATATTGAAAGTTAAAAAACATTTTGCTATAATGTTTTTAGAATAGCGAGGGATTTTTTATGCCAGATAAAATAAGTGCTACAAACGAAAAAGGAGAGACAGTCGAAATTGAAATTATTGCTGCTTTTGATATACCAGATTTTAGTCGTAAATATGTAATTTATTCTTATAATGAAGTTGATCCAAATGGGCTTGCTAAATTGCATGTTTCCCAATTAATTGAAGAGGCAGGAAAATATACTCTTGCTAATGTAGAAACTGATGATGAATGGACACGTATTAAATCCGTTATGCGTGCAATAATTACAGGAGGTAATGCATAATGCCAGCATATAACTTTATAGAATTAGGTACTAATCCTTTTACCATCGCCGCTGGAAGAGTAATTGCTTTGCAGCAGGATGGAAAAGATAAATTAAAAAATGCTTATAATACTTTAAAGGCTAATAAAACAGCTCAGGCCCAACCAGCAGAAGCTCCTGCTATGCCGGAAGTACCACAAGCTGTGGAGAATTTAGACATTGCAGAACAACCAGCTATTGATATTCCTACGACTTCCGCACCAGCTGATTTTCAACCAGCACCTGAAAGTTTAAATCCTAATACGCCAATTGAGGATATGATTGCGCCTTTTGATATGAATGCCCAAGCGCAACCTGCGGTAGAACCAGCAATAGCTCCTGCAGCAGATGTTCAACCAACGGTTAATGAACCAGCTCCTGTTAATGTTTTATCTGATGCAGAATTTATTAAAGAGTTTGAAAATTTAGTTAATAGAACGGGAATTCGCCAACAAACAATTAAAGAGCAAATGCGTCGTCGTCTAGAAGATTTATTAATGCAAGCTAAAAATATGGATTATATTGAAGATAAAGTAAATGAAATGGCTGATGTTGTAAAAGCAACTAATGAAGTAGTAAAAGCTTCTAATAATCTAAATCAGTCTATCCAAAATCAACCAGCGAATCCAACACCAACAACGCAAAATCCCACTTTAAATTTACAACAAGCAGCTTAAGCATAAACGCTTAAGTTTTTTCATACATTTTAGTATGAAAAGTGATATTGAATATTTTTACAATATAAAAATTGAAAATCTAAATAGTAAGGGTAACTATTATTTTTTTGAATCCAACTTTAATCAATATTATTTTGTTGTTTTAACACGACCTTTAGAAGATTTACAAGATTTATTAACCGTCACCTCTGAATTGCAAACTAAAAATATTAAGTGTCATGAATTTATCTATAATAAAGATAAGAAGATAGTTACAGTAATTGATGATATAAAATATGTTTTGTTAAAAGTTAATTATAATAGTAATGAAAGTTTAGATTTAATTGATATTACTAATTTTCAAAAGAATTTAGTCTTAAATCCCGAGAAAAGTAAATTATATCGTAATGATTGGGCTAATTTATGGAGTGAAAAAATTGATTATTTTGAATATCAAATAAGAGAAATTGGCAAAGAAAAAGAACTTGTTCTTAATTCTTTTAGTTACTATATAGGCCTTGCCGAAAATGCCATAAGCTATGTTAATAATATAAATGAAAATCATATGGGCCAGTATACCTTAACTTTGTGCCATAAACGTATTTATTATCCTAATTATCCTTTAAATTTTTATAATCCCTTATCATTTATTTTTGATTTACGGGCTAGGGATGTGGCTGAGTATTTAAAATTTGGCTTTTTTCAAAAGGAAAATGTTATGTTAGAATTAGAAAACTATTTACGAACAACTAATCTTTCCAATTATGAATATCGTATGTTGTATGCGCGTTTGTTATATCCTTCTTATTATTTTGATTTATATGAGAAAATAATGGCTAATGAATTAAATGAAGATGTTTTAGTAAATGTTATATCCTTAGTTGATGAATATGAAATATTTTTAAAAGAAGCGTATATTTTAATTAATAAGTACAGTCCTCTGGAACCGATAGAGTGGATCATGAAAAAAGATGTTAACACTCTTTAACATCTTTAACTTCTGGAATTGAATCTTGAAGCATGGCTAATACCACATTAGATATTGTGGCATTACGATGGGCACAACCACTACAAGCTCCTGTCAATTTTACATAAACGATATTATCTTCGTATTTAACAAATTCAATATCGCCACCATCACTATTCAAATAAGGTTTTAATTCCCCAATTATTTCTTTGATTTTTGTTTCCATTTCTTATCACCATAAATAATTATACAGAAAATCAAAATGAAAATCTATAATTTATGGCGGTTATTTGATATAATTAAATAAATAGGTGATTATATGTATAAAATAGGAGATACGATAAAAGGAAAAATAACTGGTATTCAAAAGTATGGGATATTTGTTGCTGTCGATAATGAATATACCGGCTTAATTCATATATCGGAAATATCTAATGCTTTTGTCAAAAATATCGAAGATTATATTTCTCCTGATGAGTTAATAGAAGCGCGAATTATTGAAATTGATGAAGAAAATAAACATTTAAAACTTTCCATTAAAAATTTTAATAGTGCCGAGGAATTTATTAATGCCAAAAGAGGCTTTAAAACTTTAAAAGAAAATTTAAAACCTTGGATGGATGAAAAATTAGCCGAGATTAATAGTAAATAGTCTCGGCTTTTTATATTAATTTTGCATGAATAACAATTCGGGTTGTTCCTTGTTGATCTGCACAGGTTGTTAAAGTTAGTATTTTGTCTTGATTTGTTACATCAACACCAAAATCATAAATGCTGCGGGATTTGATTTCTTCAATAAATTTTGTATAATTTTGCGGATAGACATAATTATTTATTAGGTAATCAAAGTCGGGTGTTGTGACGTAAATTGCAAAAATTTTATAACGTAATTGGGCATGAAGAGTATTAAAGGAAATGATTTGATTTGTTTCGTTTTTATACCATTTTTCTTTTAAAGCATTTTTTAAAGTTCCAAACATAGTGCCATTGTGACCATATATAATGGTATTATCATTAATATCATCTATACTATTACGATAATCCATAAAGACCCAACCATTAAAGTTTCTCTTTTTATAAAAATTTCGATCTAGATAATAGGTATTATTATCAGTTTGCACAACGGGATAATTAACATTGGTATTATTAACTTTAATCCAACCCACAGTATCACTATTAATAGATAATAATTTATCAAAATCTTCAGTTAGAGCCTCGATAACTTCTTTTTGAGCTCCTTCATCTTTTTTTTGCTCTTGGGATGGGGAAGTATCAACATCATTAATTAAATTAACCATATCATAAACATCTTCCACATCATCTTTCGATTTTAAATCATAATAAATTTTAAAACCTAAGCCTGCCATTAAAGTAATGATCATAATAATGGCACACATTTTTAAATTATTAAAGGAAAGCTGTTTCATAAAGTTTCTATTTATATATTCTTTCGAATAAATTACTTGGAAAGAATAACTTGGTTTCTTAACTTTATTTTTATTAATATATTTAGCTAATTCTTCTAAGGCATTATTATCTTTATCTTGTTGATATATTTTAAATTTAATTTTTTTAACATTGACATCATCTAAAATAGTTATTAATTTTTGGACTAATTCTTTTTTATAATAATATAAATAGATAACGGTTAGATACTTATTTATTAGTAAAAAGGTTTTTAAATCATTGATATCATCATCATTCATTTCATGATCAATAATAATCGATTTAGCGTAATATATATCAGCATAATTATTAAATTTGTTATCTAACATAAAATTGCTCAAATAAAATTCTTCACTATATAAGCTAACATCTAAATTATTTTTATCGAATTTTTCTAACATAAAAAGAGGAATACTAAAACATTTTAATTTATTTAATTGCTTTAGCTTTAATATTTTGAGACAATCTTCATATTTTAATACCGTTTTATCTCTTATTTCTAAGATAGTAATTTTTGGTAAATTTTTGATTAAATCTAAAGCTAAATCAAATAATTCATAATTGGTAATAGTTATTTGATTAATATTTTTTTTATTTATAACATCACTTAAAAATTTGATAACTAGTTTTTTATTTTTTAAAATATATTTAAAAGAAAAAACTAATTCTTCTAAATCGATTTTAGTTGTTATCATAGTTAGGTCAGTATTTATCTTTTCTTGCTCTTTAAAAGAAAAGATTAAAGTTTTTTTATATGTTTGAATTTTTATTACTTTCACTTTAACCAACCTTCCTACTATTAGATAATAGCACAATTTAAATTAAATTAAAACATATTTACAATTTTCGACATTTTTTTTGTAAGAGTGTATTTTATTGTTGCATAATGTCGGATAAATGGTTTATAATAAGAACAGAATATAGGAGAGGATTAATATATGAAAATGTTAAAAAAACATGGAAAAAAGGTTAGTGTAATTTTATTAGCAATGGCTTTAGCAGTAACACCAATGTTACCAGTTGTTAAAGCAGCCGATGATGATACATGTGAAATAAGAAATCATTATTTCTTTATAGAAGAAGAAACAGCTTATATTGATACAGTATATAAATTAACAGAAACCGGAAAAACTGCAAATAAATCTGAGGATACTTTTAATGTTCGTCAATACTCTAGTCAATATGCAGTGCAGTTTGGTTTTGATAGCGATGACATGAAAAATAATGCTACATTTGATGCTAATGCTCAGAGTGCTAAAATGGAAACGGGCGTTATAGTAGCTTATGATACTAAAGATCCCAACCAAAGTAAAAGTTTTGGAGGAATAATCCCGGATCAAGATAAATTTAAGAATTGGCTTAATCAGGCGACTAAAATAGAACCTGTTACAAATTTGACTATGACTAGTACAGCATCATTCTATAATACCGAAATACCTGAAGGATTTGAATTTAAGGGTGCTTCTTACGATAACTGGTCTAAAGATGATTGGTATTTATTTACTGACATGTATATAAAAGCTTATAAAAATGGTAAGGCTACTAATGGAACATTCCAAGAAGATTATGCTTTAAATGAAGTTGATGGTGATTATTATTTTATTCATAATAGTTGGCAAAATAGAGAAACCGAAGGAGATAGTGATGGGCATTATTTAAATTCACCAACAGGATGGCGTGATAGCGATACAACAGGAAACATGGATATGTTTGCTCAATGGGCAGCTAATGGAAAAACAATAAATGATTCGGAAGTTACAACTCAAATTGATAAATGGATGAAAGCATCAATTGATATTAATAAAGGAACTACAAGTCAAAGAGCTATCGTTCCAGATGAAGCGGAAGATTTTGAACACATTGGAGATCCAAATTATTCTACTGTTGGAATCAACTTAAAAAGAGTTTATGGTGATTTATCCGGTTATAAAAACAATTTAAGTAATATGTTGTGGAAAGGTGCTACTCAAACAATCAAAGGCGAAGATTTTGAAGGCGGAATATATAGCGATTACATTGATCATGTAGAAGACACTTATTACTATTATTTATTCCCAACTATGTTAACTTTAACTTATGAAGGCCATGGCGATGTATGTACTGTTGATACTGGAAAAAGTAAGAAAAAGTTATATTTCATTATTACTTTTAATAAATTCGCGGAGTATTTTAGTTAATGCTCTTTTTTCTATTCGCGAAACGTAACTACGGGAAATGTTTAATTCTTTAGCGATTTCTTTTTGCGTTTTTTCTTTCGTATTATTAAGACCGTATCTTTTGGTAATAATTTCTTTTTCACGCGAAGAGAGTGTATCTAAGTATTTCGTAAGTAATAAAATATTATCTTTATTATGAATAGTGGTTAACATATCTGTTTGATTATCTTTAATAATATCTATTAAATTTATTTCATTTCCATCTTTATCATAACCAATTGAATCATTGAGACTTACGGTATTTTCATTTTTTTTATTGGATCTAAAGAACATAAGAATTTCATTTTCTATACAACGGGCACAGTAAGTGGTAATTTTTGTTTTATGATTATTTTTATAACTGTCAATTCCTTTAATTAAACCAATAGTGCCAATACTAATTAAATCATCATTATCAGTAGTTTTAGCTTCGAATTTTTTAACAATATGGGCTACTAATCTTAAATTATGTTCAATAAGCTGATTTCTGGCTTCTTTGTCGCCAGCTAACATCAAATTGATATACTTTTCTTCCTCTTCTTTATTTAAAGGTTCTGGAAAGACATTGTTAGAATAACTTCCTGTAAAAAATAACATGTCTTTTAAAAGACTAAGTAAATTTAATAACATAGTTCACTTCCTTAATAAAATAATATTATTTTCATTTAATAAAAATGTCTTTTATTCCTTTTTTTAAACATTTTCAAAGACTTTTTGCCGATAATTTGTTACAATTTATTCATAAGAGGTGAGTAGTTTGAAAAAATATAAAATCGAATTAAAATTATTTATAATCTTAATGTTTATTCTATACTTTTTACCAATTAATAGTTATATGTTTAATAAATTAGATATGGCTAATCTTGTTTATGTTATTTATCCGATCAGTTTTTTTATTACATCAGCTATTGAAAGTAGACATTCTGGTAATTTTTATATTTTTCCTATTTTATCGACTATATTTTATATACCTTTAGCTTTTACTGTGTTTGATACATCTTATTTACCATGTTACTTTATTTATATTGCTATTGCTTTATTAGGAGGATTATTTGGTTTATGGTGTTATAGTAATGAAGAGTTAAGAAAGTCCTTTAAAAAAGCTATCGGTGTGGTAAGTATTATAAGTATTATATTTATAGTATTGTATAATTTAATTTATATTTTTATGGATAAATGTCGAGACTATTATTGTGAATTTAAAGATTTTTTCAATGCGACGACTATTCAAAATATATTTATAATTGCGCTTTTATTAATTCTAGCTATTTATTGTTTTAAGAAAAAAAAGAAAAAAGATTAGGTGATATCATGATTCAAAAACAATTAGAAGATATTTTAAAAACTATATTTAAAAGTTGCGATTTTGATATAGAGAAGGTGACGGTCAATTTATCTAATCGTCCTGATTTATGTGATTATCAATGTAACGATATTTTTAAGTTAAGCAAAGTCTTAAAGCAAAGTCCTATTGAAATTGGGGAAAAAATTGTGGGTTCTCAATTAGATATTGTTAAGAAAACTTTTAAAAAGTTTGAGTTTGTTAGTCCGGGCTTTATCAATATGACTTTAAGTGATGAATTTATTAATACTAATCTTTCCAGTATGAATTCTGCCAATAAATATGGAATAAAAAGTTCCCAAAAAGAGACATATGTGATAGATTATGGGGGAGCTAATGTGGCTAAACCTTTACATGTAGGGCACATGCGTACGGCCATCGTAGGCGAGTCTGTCAAAAGAATTATCAAATTTATGGGTAATGATATTATTAGTGATATCCATATGGGCGATTATGGGTTACAAATTGGGCAAGTAATATATGGTTTGCAACAAGAAAATATTGATTTAGAAGCTATTGATATTAAGGTTTTAAATAGGATATATCCGCAAATTAGTGCTTTATGTAAAGATAATGAAGAAATAAAAGAAATATGTGCCAATATTACTAAAGAGTTACAAGATGGTAATGAAGAGTATCAAAAAATATGGCAAAAAATTATGGAAGTTTCTAAAGCTGACATGCGTGGGTTATATGACTATTTAGATGTTCATTTTGATTTATGGTATGGGGAAAGTGATGCGTATCCATATTTAGAACCCGTTAAAAATTTATTAGTAAGTAAAAAACTTTTAGAAGAAAGCCAAGGGGCTTTAGTTGTTGATGTCAAAAAGAGCAATGATAAAAAAGAGCTCCCTCCGCTTTTATTTCAAAAAAGTAATGGGGCATATTTATATGCTTCAACCGATTTAGCCACGATTTATCAAAGAGTAAAAGATTTTAAACCTAATCATATCTTATATGTTGTTGATAATCGTCAGCAAATGCATTTTGAACAAGTATTTCGAGTAGCTGATAAATCCGGCTTAATGAATTATGAAAACTTAGAATTTTTAGGCTATGGTACGGTTAATGGGGAGGATAATAAACCTTACAAAACCCGAAGTGGGGATGCCCCTTCTTTAGCTGATTTATTTAAGCAAACTAAAGATATTTTCATTTCTAAAAGAGAAGAAAATAAAAATATGGATTCTAAAGACTTAGATATCATTGTGAATGCCATTTTAAAATTTGCAGATTTATATAATTCGCGAGATAAAGATTATATCTTTGATTTAACAAAATTTTCTGATGTTACAGGTAAGACGGGTCCTTATATACTTTATACTTATTTAAGAATTCGCAAAATTTTAAGAGAATTAAATCTAGAAGATATTACTTTAAATAATACTATTTATAATGAAATTGATCGAGAATTAAGATTAAAAATATTACAAACACCCGATGTTATTGAAAGTGCTTTTCAAGAAAGAAAACCTTCTTATATAGCCGATTATCTTTATGACTTGTGTGTTTGTGCTAATAGTTTTTATACTACTAATCATATTCTGGATTTAATAGATAAAGAAAAACAAAATAATTGGGTATATGTTTTAAATTTAATGAATAATATCATTAAAGATTTATTAAATTTATTAGCAATTGATATCCCAAGTAAAATGTAAAGGAGAGATATTATGCAAACACGTTATGGAACTAATCCGAAAGATTTTAAAAAATATGATACTACCGAAATTAGGGAAGAATTTTTAGTAGAAAAAATATTTGCTAGCGATGAGATAAATTTAACCTATTCCCATATTGATCGGATTATTTTTGGTGGGGCAATGCCTGTTAAAAATAAATTAAACTTAGAGACAGCTGTTAATTCGTCTAAAGATTTAGGCAGTAATTACTTTTTAGAAAATAGAGAATTAGGTATTATAAATATTGGTGGTCAAGGAAAAGTTGTTGTTGATGAAGAAGAATATATCTTAGATAATCTAAATGCTTTATATATTGGTAAAGGCCATCAAAAAGTGGAATTTGTAAACCTTGACAATCCAAAATTTTTCTTGGCTTCTTGTGCTGCTCATCAAGAAAAACCAAATGTTTTAATTGATAATGCCAAAGCTCGTAAAGTACCTTGTGGGGATAATCTAACAAGTAATAAAAGAGTGATAAATCAACTAATTCATCCTAGTTTAGTTGATACATGTCAATTATTAATGGGCTGTACAGAACTTTTAGATGGTAGTGTTTATAATACGATGCCACCACATACGCATGAAAGAAGAATGGAAGTATATTTTTACTTTGATATAGACACCGAAAATGTTGTTTTCCATTTTATGGGTGAGCCTTCCCAAACAAGACATATTGTGGTGGAAAATGAGCAAGCCGTTATATCTCCTAGTTGGTCTATTCATGCGGGTAGTGGAACTAGCAGTTATAAATTCATATGGGCTATGTGTGGCGAAAATAAAGAATTTGATGATATGGATCCTATCGCCATTAAAGATTTAAAGTAAAGCTTTTTCTCAAAAGCTTTTTTTCTATATAGTAGACCTTTTTTCTAAATTAGTTTATAATTAAATAGGTGATAGTAATGATTTATTTAGATTATAGTGCCACAACACCTGTAATAAATGATGTTATTGATTCTTATAATAAGGCTAGTAAAGATTATATAGGTAATCCTAATTCCATTCATGAGTTAGGCCTAAAATCTAAAAAATTATTAGAAAATGCTTTAGAACAAATGGCTAATTTATTAAATGTTTCGGAAGATGAACTTACTATAACTAGTGGAGCTACACAAGCAAATAATATGGCTTTTAAAGGATTGTTAAAATTTTTACCAGAAAATAAAAAGAACATTGTTGTTTCTAAATTAGAACATCCTTCTATTTATAAAATCTGTGAATATTTAGAAACTTTAGGTTATACAATTTCCTATGTTGATAATGATCAAAATGGGATTATTGATTTTGATGATTTAAAAAAGAAAATAACTGCCGAAACTTTTTTAGTTAGTATATGTGCTGTTAATAGTGAAGTAGGGATTAGACAACCTTTAAAAACTATTCGGCAAGTTATCAAAAAAGAAGACCCTAATATTTTGTTCCATTCGGATATAACCCAAGCTCTAGGTAAAGTAAACGTAAATTTACATGATGTTGATTTAGCTTCGGCTTCCGCTCATAAAATATATGGTCCCAAAGGTATTGGCTTTTTATATAAATCTAAAAAAATAAGATTGGAGCCGCTTATTCACGGCAGTAGTAAAGACTTTAATAAACTCAATCCCGGAACGCCACCTTTACCATTAATAGTAGCTTTTTCTAAAGCTTTACGTTTGGCTTTAACGGATTTAGATCAAAAAGAAAGTTTTGTAACTAAACTAAATGAGAAAATCATTCGTAAACTAGAAAAGTACAAAAAAATAAAAATAAATAAAACAAGTTATTCTATTCCGCATATATTAAATATAAGCTTAATGGATATTAAAAGCGAAACCTTTGTGCATGCCATGGCTCAAGAAGAAATATATATTGGTACAAAAACAGCGTGTTCAAAAGGCGAGTTAAGTAATACTGTTATGGCTTTATACGATGATAAAAAAAGAGCTCAGACAACAATTCGCATAAGTATTTCCCATTTGACTACTTTAGATGAGATAAATAAATTTATTAGTATTTTTGAACAAAAATATGAAGAGTTAAATTCTTTAAATCAAAATGATTAGTAAGGATGATTAATTATGGATATATTTGCTCCGGATATATATCAACAGAGTATTTTTACAATTAATTACAAGGCTTTGAAAAAATCGGGGATAAAATGTCTTTTATTTGATTTAGATAATACCTTAGCTCCTATTAATGCTAGTGTTCCAGGGATAAAAGAAAAAGAACTACTGGAAGGTTTAAAAGAAATGGGATTTAAAGTAATTATCATGTCAAATAGTGGCAAAACGCGTTTGGAACCTTTTAAAGAAGGTTTTAATGTTGACACCGCTTTCTTATCCCGCAAGCCTTTGAAGAAAAAATATCAAAAAATTATGAGTTTTTATAATTTTAAAGATATCGAAATAGCTGCAATAGGTGATCAAATATTGACTGATGTTTTTGGGGCTAATAGAATGGGGTTTACGAGTATCTTAGTTAATCCTATTAGTAGAGAAGATTTCATATGGACCAAATTTAATCGTATGTTAGAAAGAATGATAATGAAAAAACTAGCTAAGAAAGGCTTATTTACTAAAGGAGAATATCATGACTAAAAAATGTATAGGCTGTGGATATGAACTACAAACTACGGATGCAAATAAATTAGGTTATATACCTAAAACAGCTAATAAAACAGCTAATTTATGTGAAAGGTGTTTTAAAATAATTCATTATAATGATGCTAAAGTAGTGACTTTACCTACAGATGAAAAAAGTATTATAGATATTGTTAATAAAAGTAAAAGTCATGTCTTATTTTTAATTGATTTTTTAAATATTAATCTTAAAACGATAAAGTTATGTCAAAAAATAAAAAGACCTAAAACTTTACTAATTAGTAAAAGTGATATTATCCCTTATTCTTTCAATCGCAATAAGATAATAGCTTGGCTTAACGATTATTATAAAATTGATGATGAAATCATTTTCATAAGTGCTTTAAAAAATCGCAATATCAATACTTTATTAAATTATTTAGAGGCCAAAAAAATTACTAAAGCTTATCTTTTAGGTTTTACAAATGTGGGAAAAAGCAGTTTAGTAAATAGTATTGTTCAGTTTAAAGAACTAAATCATCATGCGATTACAACTAGTTTAGTACCAAATACTACTTTGGATTTTATGAATATTAAAATAAATGATCATTTAACTATTGTTGATTCTCCCGGTTTTGCTTTAAAAAATAACATATATGATAATAATGATTTAAGTTTTATTAAGAAAGTAAATCCGAAAAAGTTTTTAAAACCAATCACTTATCAATTAAAAGAAGGCTCTTCTATCTTAATTGACGATAAAATTCGTATTGAAAATTTAGAAAAAAAGAATAACTTTACTTTTTATCTTAGTAATCAAATACCTTTAACAAGAGTTTTTGAATCAAAGAAATTAGAAAATTTAAAAGTGCAAGAATTTGATATACCCACAAATAGTGATATTGTTATCTTAGGTTTAGGTTTTATTAATTGCAAAAATGCTTGTAAAGTAAGGATATATATAAATGATTTAGATTTAATAGAAGTTAGGAAGTCATTTTTTTAGTCAAAATGACTTTCTTTTTTTTGACAATAAGACATGGGGGGGGGGTATAATGGGTATAGAAAAATAGGAGAGATACCCTCATGAAAGAAAAAAGAATAGAAAAAGAAATAAAGAAAGCCCAGAAAAAAGGAATATATAATCCCAAATTAAAATTAGGGATAGTAGGATTAATATTAGTAATAGGAACAGTAATAGGAGTATCATATGCATATTATACAGGAACATCTACTAATACTTTAACGATATCTGGAACAGTAAGTAAAAAAATAAAGGTAACAGTAACTAGTAGTGGAAACGGAACTGTGAGTGGTTCACCTAAAACAGTAGACTATGGAACCCCTGCAACATTTACGATAACACCAGATACAGGATATAAATATAAGAGTGTAACGTGTAAAGAAGATGGTGGTGATAAAAGAGACGTAACAACTCCAGATGAAGCAACATATACTAGTTCAAATAACACTCTAACAGTAACACCTAAAACAAGTCAAAATGTAACATGTACAGTAACATTTGGACAACCAAGGCCGTTAAAAGATATAGTGACAGAAATAATACGAACAGCAAAGAGTGAATTAAATTCTGATGACTTTGCGAAAGGATGTCCAACAAATGAAGATACTAACTGTAGTGGAGTATACCGCATGAAAGATTATGGTAATACTTCCAATTTAAACCCAGATAATCCAGGAGGAACAAGTTACTATTTTAGGGGAGAAGCAAAGAATAACTATGTCAAATTAAGTTCAAATGATAATAATTTATGGAGAATAGTACGAATCAATGGAGATGGGACAATAAGATTAATATTAGATAATGATATAGGAAAAAGTGCATTTAACAATTATGATGGAAGACGATATGCAGGATACACATACGATAATGGAACACCATGTACAAACTCCAACCCATGTACAAGTGAATCTAGTAATGGTCAATTTAGTTCAAATAATACAGGAACAAGTAGTATAATAAAAAGTAAACTAGAGGAGTGGTATCTCA